>CAZNIL010000027.1:0-18457 GCA_964573085.1 uncultured Methanoregula sp. | reverse complement strand
GCATTGTTGCCGCCGCGGTCAGAGAACCAGAGGTAATCCTCGCAAAGAACGGGGCGATCCTGCCAAAAAAGAAGACCTGACAAAAATTTGGCATGAAAATGCAGTGAACATTTGGCATGAAAATCCCTTTGGGGATATTCATACAAACACCATGAGGTATTGGCCTCTTGGTTGTTTTCCTCAAACGTGCATCAAAGTCATTCTGACTTTAATCCACGTTTTAAAAAAACCCGGATACGAAATCATTACCTCAGACCACCCCGTGTTTCCTAACGGTACTACCGATGCCCTCCCCACAGCACCATCCCCGGTATCTCGGACTGCTGGCGAACGGTGAGCTGGAAGACCGGATCAAACAAGCACAGGAACTTCTTCTGGATTGCACCGTATGTCCCCGGTCCTGCCATGTGAACCGGATCGACGGTGAAACAGGGTTTTGCAGGACCGGCGCCCGTGCGCAGGTCTCAAGCTTTGGCCCCCATTTCGGCGAGGAGCCGGAGCTTGTCGGGCGCAACGGTTCCGGCACGGTCTTTATTTCCCACTGCAACCTTGCGTGTGCCTTCTGCCAGAACTTTGAGATCAGCCAGTGCGGGAACGGCAACGAGGTGACTGCCGGTGAACTCGCGGCGATGATGCTCTCGCTGCAGCGGCAGGGGTGCCACAACATCAACATCGTCACACCGTCGCATGTCGTCCCCCAGCTCCTCGAAAGCCTTGGAAGGGCAGCGGCACAGGGGCTCCATATCCCGCTCGTGTACAACAGCGGCGGGTACGATTCCGCAGAAACACTCCGGCTGCTGGATGGCGTTTTCGATATCTACATGCCCGACGCGAAGTACGGCAGCAACGAGGTCGCGTCGGCGCTCTCGCACGCGCCGGACTATGTGCCGGTCATGAGATCGGCGATAAAGGAGATGCACCGGCAGGTGGGCGATCTTGTGGTTGAAAACGGCATCGCGCTCCATGGCATGATCATCCGCCACCTCGTGCTGCCCGGCAACCTTGCGGACAGCGGATCCGTGATGCGGTTCATCGCCGAAGAGATCTCGCGGGACTCATACGTCAACATCATGGCACAATATCGGTGGCCAGCGTCAGTATCTCCTCCAGGATTGATTAAAAAAGATCAGGATTATCGGGATCTCCTCAGACCCCTCACACCCGAGGAATTCCGGTACGCGATCCGGTGTGCAGAAGAGGCGGGACTGCACCGGGGCTTTCCTCACCGGGAACAGGTTTAAACCTGATGTCAATTGCTGCAGGGTCCTTATATCCCGCGAGGTATTGACGAATTGTCAACCGTAACGATGGAAATTAATATGACCTCACGACCTGAATGAATATCTATGGTTAAGAACGCAGAAAAGCAGGGGAGTGAGATGAAACCGGCAGAGCATCTCACAAAGCTGCAGCGGGAAAATCTCGACAAGACCAAGAAGGAGTACCGGCCGGCACTGCAGCAGCTCAGCCGGCTTTAGCCTTCCGGAATCGCATTCTCTTTTATCCAGGATTCTACCGATGCCACACTGTGGACGTACGATGCAACGTCCAGCATGAATGCAATGACATTTTCGTTTGAGGCATTGGTCTTGTAATGATATTCCCTTAAGAGGTTATCAGCGGTAACAAAGGCAGTCCGTTTGTTGCCATCGATAAACGGGTGTCCGGTGCAGATCCCGTGGAGGGCAACGGCAGCCTTCCTGTACATAGTGCGCGAACGGTTCACCTGGTAAACGATGTAATCGAGTGTTGCAGGGTCCCGCAGGCCCGGTTCCCCGCCAAAGTCCCTGATGATATCGTTGTGAAGCTCGATAACCTGGTCAGCACTCAACCCGATGCTTACCATGCGATAATGTTGCCGGTCTGGTATGTTCAATTATTCCATGTTCAGGTGGGATACTACAACAGTCCCCAAGGCTGCACGAGGGGATGGTCTGTCGAAAAAAAAAACGAGAACCAACCCCTGCGCAAGGGGTCCTTCGGATACTACCGGCTACTTCTCCTTTACTATGATGGTAAATTCCGTTCCCTGGTCCCGGTCCAACGCGATGGTGCCCGAGAGCTGTTCCACAAGGGAAATGACCAGCCGGAGTCCCAGTGACGGGGCATTGCGCCAGTCAAAACCCTCCGGAATCCCCACCCCGTTATCCCTGTACACAATGGTGAGTATATGATCCACCTTCTCGACCGCGATTACTATTTCGCCTGTTCTTCCTTCGGGAAATGCATGTTTTAAGGAATTTGAGACCAGTTCATTGATCATGAGGCCGATGGGGATTGCGGTATCAATATTTAAGGTGATATCCTTCATCTCAACTTTTGCCGTGATCACCTTCCGGTCAAGTTCATAAAAATCAAGAAGGATCGTTACGAGGTTGCGGATATATTCTGACAGGATAATATGGGAAATATCCTCGGAACGGTACAGCTTCTCATGCACGAGTGCCATGACTTTGATGCGGTTCTGGCTCTCCTGCATCATCTTTTTTACATTCTCGTCAGGGATCTGCCGGGTCTGGAGGTTTAAGAGACTGATGACGATCTGGAGGTTGTTTTTTACCCGGTGGTGGATCTCCCGGAGGAGGACGACTTTTTCCTGGAGGGATGCAGTGATCGTGGCGGTGCGTTCTGCGATCCCCTGTTCCAGTTCTTCATTGAATGAGCGAAGCCTCTCCTCGGCTTTCTTGCGTTCGGTGATATCTTCCAGCGTCTCCACTGCACCGATAACCGTCCCTGTTGCATCCCTGATCACCGCTGCGGTGAAATACAGCCATATCCCCGATTCACCCATTTTCGGGAAGAAGTCTATCGCTTCATATGCCTCATCGACAAGTCTGGATTTACTGATCTTTCCTTTATACCATTTTGGGATCTGGTCTATCGATCCATCCACGAGAAGATCTGCAAGGCACGGTCGCGGTTCTGTGTAGAACGCTTTCCACTGCTGGCTGGTGCCAATCACGTCCTCATATTTTAACCCGCTGTATTCCTCCAACGCATCATTCCAGGAAATGACACGGTGACCCCTGTCGATTACAAACTGCGGCACCGGTGAACCATGGAGGATGGAGTTCAGGCGCGCCTCGCTCTCCTGTAATGCCGCCTCTGCCTTCTTCCGGTCCGTGATGTCATGGATGATCGAGTAAAAGAGCGGTTTGCCGCCGACGGTGATAGGGCCGGAGAAAATTTCTACATTGCGGCGTTCCCCGCTGGCAAGGAAATGATTTGAGAAGAAATGTTTCTCCCTTTCATTTTTTGCCACGGACAGGTCATTGAGCACTTTTTCCGGAGGGTGCCGGTTAATATCGAAGATCCGCAACCCGGTCATCTGTTCCCGTGTGTACCCGTAATAGGTGCAGGCAGCTGAGTTTGCATCGACGATCATGCCGGTATCCGGATCGATGAGAAGGGAGACGGTGTTGTTATGATAGAAGAGGGCGCTGTACCGTTCCTCACTCTCTTTTAACGCCTTCTCGGCCTGCGTGCGTTCGGTGATATCCGTCCCGATGGCAACAAAATTAAGGAGCGCCCCCGTTTCATCAGGGATTGCGCGGGTATTCCACAAAATAACCTTAAGCTTTTTATTTTTTGTATGGATCGTCGATTCGAAATGCTCAAAGTACTTGTTCTCGTCAATAATTCTTTTGATGGTACTGGTTATGGTTTTACGGTATGCAATGTCAGGATACAGCTGCTTCCAGATGGTATTTTTCCCGGTCACTTCATCCGATGAATACCCGCTGATACCTTCAGCAGCCTGGTTCCAGATGAGGATAGTCCCTTTCGCATCAAGTACCGTCAGCCATACCTGCGCATTTGAGATGATATTTTCCTGGAACTGGCTGAGCCTCTGGATTTCCGATTGTCTTCTTTTAAGATGAATTGAGAGGTATGCAATGATCAGCGCAACCCCCATAAATGTGATGAAACGTTCGATTGCCCCGATGATTTCATAAAGATTCGAGGGATTAAAATACGCTACCAGCAGGACATAGGCCATTCCCAATAATGCTGAATAGAGAACCCCTTTTTTCTGGTACCGGTAGGCGAATACGATGATCGGGAAATAATAGAGGTGCATGAAGATGGTGGTTATCCCGTGGGAAACGCAATAATAGGTAAAAAATATGAGCAGTCCTGTTATGGTCAGGAGGAATACCCTCCAGATCCTCTCAGATACTCCGGAAAAACTGAGATCTGTCCAGTCAAACTGCATCAGTGCACAACTCGCGTATCACAAAATCCTAATTCAATCTGCTATTGGCACAATACTACGTTAAGTACACTGGTACGCTCATGGCACGTATCGTCAGGGAAATGCAATGCGGTCAATGCAACGGACGCCACTGCATACTCTGCAATGCGAGGACACCGGGGAGAAAAAGCTTCAATTTTTTTGTTGTCTCTTGCTGGCTGCACGATGGTTTTGTTAAAGAAAAGAAATTACCGTAACAGCCACTCCTCGATATAGTCGGTGACGGTCTGGAGCGTCTTTAACCGGGCATACTGTTTGTCATCCGATTCGATAACCGTCCAGGGTGCCAGCTGGGTACTGGTGCGTGCGAGCATCTCGTCCACCGCCTCCTCGTATTCATCCCATTTCTTCCGGTTCCTCCAGTCCTCATCGGTGATCTTCCACTGCTTGAGCGGGTCGTTCTGGCGCTGGCTGAACCGTTTGAGCTGTTCGTCCTTGTCAATCTCCAGCCAGAATTTTAACAGCCCGCTCCCGCTCCCGACATAGACCTCCTCCATCTCGTTGATCTCGTTATACGCCCGCTTCCATTCATGGGGTGTGCAGAACCCCTCGACGCGCTCCACAAGCACCCGGCCGTACCAGCTCCGGTCAAAGATCGTGATATTCCCGTTTTTCGGGAACCGTGTATAAAAGCGCCAGAGGTAGTGGTGGTCAAGTTCCGTCTGGTCCGGGCGCCCGATCGGGACGACATCATAGCCCCGGGGGTTCATGTGCCGGACAAGCCGC
Organism: uncultured Methanoregula sp.; assembly: GCA_964573085.1. Classification (GTDB taxonomy): domain Archaea; phylum Halobacteriota; class Methanomicrobia; order Methanomicrobiales; family Methanospirillaceae; genus MVRE01. Next base: position 13,476 of record CAZNIL010000027.1, on the reverse strand, counting down.
ATGATATTGCCGCCTTTCCCGGCAGCGTCCCAGCCCTCGTACACGATGATGAGGGGGATTTTGCGTTTGTACAGGGAGTACTGGAGGTCCCGGATCCTGTCCTGGTACTTCAGCAGGTCCTGCTCGTATTCATCCTTTGAAAAAGAGGAGGGCGGCGCCGACTTCCGCTTGAAGCCGGTCTTTTTTGGCTTGATGATATCATTCTCTTTCTTCCCATGGGATTCTTTTTGTGCGAGGTGCTTCTCAAGCGTTTTGACGGCCGTTGAATATATCTTTAAGATGGTATGGTTCTTATCGGTCGCTTCCACGATTGTCCAGGGTGCATGGGGGAAATCCGTGCCTTCGATGAACTGTTCGATGATGGGCAGGTAACTGTCGTAATGGTGGTGAAAGTCCCACTCCCCGGTGGTTATCATCCATGAGGTGAGGGGGTTATGCTCCCGTTCGTCGAGCCGTTTTTTCTGCTCTTCCTTGCTGATGTGCAGGTAAAATTTTATGATGATGGCCCCGTCGTCGGAGAGATGCCGTTCGAAGCTGTTGATCGCTGCTATTGAGCGTTTCATCGCGTTCTTCCAGTCAATCCCCGACATCTGTTCTGCAAGGGCGCGGCTGTACCAGCTCCGTGCAAAGATGGCAATCCGCCCCTTCGAGGGTGTCCGCACGCGGAAGCGCCAGAGGAGCGGGCGTGCACGCTCTTCGTCATTGGGGGAACCGATCGAGTGCATGGAAAACCCACGCGGGTCGAGGAACTGGATCAGTTCATTGATGACCATCGTGATCCCCGATGCATTCCACCCTTCAACGACGATGATGGTGGGGATTTTATGGTCACGCAGGGACCGCTGCAGGACACCCATCTGCTGCTGGAGGGGCCCGATGGCTTTCTCAAAGGTCTTGTCATCGGTCTTTTTCGTCAGGTCATATTTTTCAAACATACGATCGCCCCGGAAATCTCTTTTTTAAAATATGCATGGATACCAGCTGTCAATCGAATCCTATCTCGCTGCTTGCTGATAAAATCAGTGCAACTGTTCCGGATAAAAAAGAAAATAAGCAGAAGAAAAAAGATCGATCAGGAGACGTTCAGCCCGTTCTCCCGTGCAATATCAACAATCACCTGCGCAACGTACCGGGCCTGGTCTGCGGTCATTCCATAGGTATTGTATTTCCATACGCGTGTTGCCCCGGGGATGATGCCGGTAACTCCTTTTTCGCCCAGCGCACCCGAGAAGAAGAACCCGCGTTTTTTATGGGTCTGTGCGACCGTGTCAAACGATGCAGTGGTATCGACACGCGTCAGGGTGTGCTTCCGGGGATATTCTGAGAGCACGCTGGTGCCCTCGATGGAACGGAGTGCGTCAAGCACAATCCCCGCGTTCTCCAGTTCACGACCAAAATGCTTCACCCGCTCCTGTACATGGGGGAAGGACGCCATCATGCCGACAAGCGTGACCCCCATGAGCGTGCAGCCCATCATCTCCGGCTCCTTGATCCCGAATTTCCTTCCGGTCACATCACCGGTGATTGCAGTTGTGCGGAACACTTCCTTTGCCCTTTCCGCTGTCGTTGCGAGCACGCCCGAGGGTGCAGGTGCCGCCATGCTCTTGTGCCCGGAACCGACCACAAAGTCAGCGCCAAGGTTTTTGCCGTCAACGGGCATGATGCCGACCGTGTATGCACCGTTACAGAGCAGGGGAATATCGTACTGGTGTGCGACCTTTGCAATTGCCTGCACGTCGTGGATATTGCCGTACTGGTAATCAACTTGGTCGATGAGGGCAAGTACGGGGAGCCGCCCGTGCTCCCTTTTTACTTCTTCTATTTTTGCCGCTGCAGCATCCGCCGTGACGATATGCCGTTCATCCGGAGGGATCTCGCACGCGATGCCGTCTGCCTCCTCGATCGCAAGAAATTCCGTGTAATGGGAAAGCGAGGTCAGCAGCACAGGATCGCCCTTGTGTACGTACGTGTGGGCAACTGCCTGGAACCCCCGGCGTGCACCGGGCACTACGCGGGCTGTGTCCATGTTCAGCCATGCCGCAAGGTCCTTGTGGAATTCCGCAATCGGTGGCTTCGTGATATAATCGAGACGGTTGGGTTTCCGGCAGTTGTCGCACACGGAATACCCGTCGCCGTACGCGATGACCGCCTTCATCGCATCGGCAGTCAGCCTGCCCCCGGCTTGGATCGGGTCGATGTTGATCGCCAGTTCGTCGACCATTCGGGCGTCGATGCCGGCGCCGCACCTCATTTCAGCATCTCCTGTTTTAAGGAGCCGACCTGCCGTTCGAGATTGTCAAGCAGGCGCTGCACCTGTGCCTTCTGTTCAGCGTCAAACTCGTGGAGCGGGGCGGTCTCCCGCAGCAGCACCCGGAGGTCGGTCAGGGTATACATCGCCTGGAAAAGCATGTCAGCAGCCCGCTTTGACAAAGGATCACCATACTAGTATTGGACTGGTACGAATTAAGGCACCGCTTTTTTTTGAGTGCGGGGATAGTGCCCCACGGCTGTGATCACAAGAGTGCAGGGGTCTTGAAATGGTGGAAATCGGGGGTGCCCCTGTTGCCGGGGATATTTATTATGGGGTTTCAACCCGCCTCTTTGTGTTCTACACTATCCCGCCCGTCAGTGCCTTGTCAAGATCGTCTTTTGGGATGACGAAACCCCGTGTATCCCGGTCGGAGCTGAGGATGAGTGCGCCCGTACCAATCAGCCTGCGCGAAACCTTTTGAGCACCTTTAATGTAATCAACGCTCACATACCGGGTAATGGCAATCCAGGGAGAGATCGCGGAGGCACAGGGGACATGAAGATCTACATGGATGTCTGCTGCCTGTGCCGGCCGTTTGATTCCCGAAATCAACCCCGGATCCATATGGAGATGGAAGCGGTAATCGCAATTTTATACCGTTGCAGGCTTGACTGGGAACTGGTAACAAGTGATGTGATCTCGTATGAGATCTTTCAGATACGCGATCAAAAACGATTGACACGTGTGCGGGACATCACCGCACTTGCACGGTATAGCATTGAGTGGAACGAACAATTGGACAAACGAGCTGAAGAACTGATGAGTACAGGCATTGATGCGATGGACGCACTGCACATTGCAAGCGCCGAACGGGCGAGGGCAGTTTTCCTGACAACAGATGATGCACTCATAAAAAATATCAGTAAGATGCAACCCAATATTATTACACGCGTTTGTAACCCGGTCGATTTGTACCTTGAGGTGAAAAACCATGAAGACAAAAACACTCCATGAAATCCACACGGAAGGTATGTATGCGCTCAATAAAGCGCTTGGTCCTGTGGATATGATCCGTTTTCTCCAGATGTTTGACGAAGGAACTGGAGATTATACCAAAGAACGCAAAACGTGGCTGAAGAAGGATCTCCATGAAATTTCCCGTGAAATCAAAGAGATGAAGAAAAAGCACCTGATCTGATCCATACCCCCTGATAATCTCGTACCCTTTTTTCTAACATTATGGAATGTACTCGATGTCCGCACCGGACCCGGAAAAAATAATTTGCCCGGCTCACCCCCCTGCATCCGGCTCCACATCCTCCTTTGGCACAACCATCGGTGCATTCCGGTGCTGCCCGGAGTGCGACACCATATTTTATTTTTAAAAAAAGATTCACAATCAACGGTATGGTGTTTATGGTCAGGTGCAGGCAACGGTTGAAAAGGGAGATTGGCGGATTTCCTGAATGATTACCCTGACCCTGGTACCCTGGCATACGGCCGGGTGCGACCCGCCTCCACCGATCTTTTTTCAACCCGCCTCTTTGTGTTCTACACTATCCCGCCCGACCGACTGGTACTCGGTGACTCGCCCGGCGTCATCGAAAAATGCACGGTTGATCCACTGCTGCGACCGTACCGTGCCATCCGGCATAATAATGCGGCATTCAAGGGATGCAACAGGGTGGTCTGTCGTGAGTGCATGGAAATGTTCCTGTACCCGCGCATCATCATCGGGGTGTATCGGTATCCGGAAAATGTACCCGACCGTGTCCTGTGCTGTTTTGTGGAAATACTGCAGGAATGCCCGGTTGGCAAACAGGACGGTGCGGTCAGGGCGGTACCGGTAGATCAGTTCTGTCTGGTCCTGCACCACCGCCATGAGCCGTCCTTCACTCTCCGAGAGTGCCTGCTCTGCGCGGATCCTGTCGGTGATGTCCAGCATCACCCCGATGATCCCTGCAATGTTCCCACGGGTATCGTTGAACGTTGCTTTCTTGAAGATCACATCCCGGACTGAATGGTCAGAATGCCCGAACTTTGCCTGGTAGACCTGGATCCCGGGCTTTCTTACCAGGAAGCCATCCTTCTGGGAAGAGAGTGCGGCAAACTCCCCGGAAAAAACGTCACTGTCGGTCTTTTTGATAATTCCCTGCTTTGAGACCCCGGCATAGGCTTCAAACGCATTGTTGCACCCGATGTACGCGCCCCCGGTGTCCTTGTAGTACACCGGTGCGGGGATGGTGTCAATGAGCTGCTGGAGGAACCGGACCTGCTGGTCAAGAGAGGCCGTGCATTCCCGGACCCTCTGTTCCAGTTCTTCGTTTAATTTTTTTATTTTTTTGTCCAGTGCATGTTTGTAGAGCGCCATCCCGATGCCGGTACGCAGGTTGAGCGGTTCGATGGGTTTGATGATGTACCCGAAAGGTTCTGACTGCAACGCCTTCTCAAATGTCGGGTCATCCGAATGGGCGGTTAAAAAGATGACCGGGATACCGTACCGGTCCCGGATCTGCGCTGCTGCCTCGATGCCGGTCATCTTTCCTATGAGCGTGATGTCCATGAGGACAAGGTCCGGGTGCAGTTCCCCGGCTTTTTTAATCGCACCCTCACCGGTATCGACAACCACCGGTACATCGTAGCCCATGTTCCGCAGGTTGTTCTGGAGATCGGCGCCGGTGATGAATTCATCCTCGACGACAAGGATTGTTGCTTTTGCCATGGCTGGTTCACCCCGGTTGTCCGGTCCTGTCCCCGCCCTGCAGGATGGCATCCATCGCGTGTCCGGAATTTTTTTTATTCATCTGTGCAGTCCCCATCATTTTTTTGTGCCTTTCCCCGTCTTTGTACCAGTACTTTTTTTAGTACCGGTATTCCGGTCTTTTCATTCCTTATAGCTTCTCCCTCATGACGAACACGAAATACATCGGGCGGGTCCCCTGGTAGAGGATCGGGTTTCCCTTAACGGTCATCGGAAGTTTCACGCCGTACCGGTTCTTTGCGATAAAGACTGCTTCCCAGTCGCTCTCGCGGTAGCTGATGAAGAATTCTTTTGAGAGGTCGAGCCGGTTCTCTTCATGGGCAAACCCGCTGATATGTTTTCCTTTTGCTTCTGCATCGGAAAGGCCGAACTTTTTCTCAAAGAGGGAATTGACATGGACGATCGTCCCCAGATGATTGGTGATGACGGCGCAGTCATTCATGGAATTGAGCGCCGCGGTGACAAGGAGGAGCTGCTCTTTCTCTTTCTGGAGCTGCTCGTTTACGGCTTTGAGTTCTGCTTCTGACTTTTTTAATGCGGTGATGTCGTGGCTGAAGAGTGCGATGCTCGTCATGACCCCGTGGTCATCCATGGCAGGATAGAGGGTCGTGTCAAATGTTTTTCCCTGCACTTCCTCTTCCAGCCGGACCGGCGTTCCGGACCGGCAATGGGTCAGTTCCTCTGCACAACGTTGTGAAATGCCGCCGGTCCGGATATACTCAAAGATGATGGTATTGAGGACTTCCCCGGGAGGTTTGCCCATCCGCTGTGCAAATGCAGCGTTTGCGGCAAGGACCCTGCCCTCCCGGTCAAGGAGTGCGGTTGCATCGGCAGTGGCGTTCATGAGGGTGCCAATGGTCCTGTCCCACTCTTTGAGTTTCTCGTCCATCGAATGCTTGAACAGAGCCATCTTGATGGTGGACTTTAAATTCCTCTCCTCAAACGGCTTGACGATATACCCAAACGGCTCGCTTTCGAGGGCACGGGTGATGGTTGTATCGTCAGAATGGGCGGTTAAAAAGATGACCGGGATGCCGTACCGCTCCCGGATCTGCGCTGCTGCCTCGATGCCGTTCATCTCCCCGATCAGGGTGATGTCCATGAGGACGATGTCCGGGTGCAGTTCCCCGGCTTTTTTGATCGCACCTTCGCCGGTATCGACGACCACGGGTACATCGTAGCCCATTGCCTTAAGGTTGTTCTGGATGTCGGTACCGGTGATAAATTCATCTTCAACAACGAGAATTTTTTCATTGACCATGTATCGTTCCTCCCCATGACCGTAGCCGGTCGGTTCCCGGCCCCAGGTTTTTCCTGAACCGGGCCATCTGCTCCTCCTGCACCCGGATCATGTCTTCATCTCCTCCCTCTGCATCCCGGAACCGCTGCATCAGTTTTTTTATGATGGTGACGCTGCGCAGCCGGTTGTAGTACTCGTGTACCGTGTCCCGGTCACTTCCTGCCTGTATCAGGCTCTCTTTCTCCCTCTGCACGGCCCGGCAGTTCTCAATGACCGAAGCCACGGAACGGGAGAGCGCGGCGAGTTCAACCGGTTTAAAGATATAATCCTCGATCTGGGAACCGTGCTCCCGGATTTCGGTCCGGGTGGGCGTCTTTGCCGAGAACATCATCACGGGCACCTGCCGGGTTGCCGTGTTGCTTTTTATGGCATCGAGCGTCTCCCACCCGTCCTCGGGCTCCATCATGATGTCAAGGAGGATGAGGTCGGGCTGTACCGTCTTTAAGAGTTCGAGGCACTCTCTCCCGCCCATGACTGCGTGCACGAGGTACCCTGACCGCTCAAGAGAGAGGGTAAAGACCTCCCGGATTGCAGGGGTATCATCAACAATCATGACGGTCTCCATGTCAGTCCGCTTCCCCTTCTGTCCTGTCCGGTCCAGTTCCTATGCCCGCACCGTGCCGGTAATGCCGGAGAAGGAATGAGCGCACTTTCTCGGACTCCACCCAGCCCTTGTCGAGCCGTACGACAAGGTTGTCGATCTCCTGTACCTGGTGTATGATTTTTGGATGATAGGCGGGATCGCCCAGCTGGAGGTACCCGAGAATTGCCTGCAGGGGGTTCCTGATCTGGTCGTTTAAGGTCTGGAACTGCTCCATGTTCTGCTCGATCTGCGCCACCCCCTCATGTTTCAGCTGCTCCTCGAAGTGTTTCCGGCCGGTGATATCATGCGACTGGATGGCGACCCGGGTTATCCTGCCATCATTGCCCGTCATCGGGAACATCGAGACCTCATACCACCGGTCACCGCGTTTCTCCTCACCGTACACCGGCCTGCCTTTCACGTAGAGGTCATCGATCTGCTGCAGGGTACCGGTACTCGCCAGCGGGAGATCGCCGATGTCCAGCCCTTTGAGTGCCTCACGGCTTTTCTGCAATTGTCGCGCCATGGTCTCGTTGACGGCAACGATCTTTTTCTCATGGTCGAGGAGTACCAAAGCGTCCGGGATGGTGTTGAGCAGGGCGTTGATGGTGCTCTCGCGTTCTTTAAGGGCTTCATCCATCGCATGCTTGTAGAGCGCGATCTCGATCCGGACTTTTAAGTCCCGTGATTCGAACGGTTTGATGATATACCCGAACGGCTCGCTTTCGAGGGCACGGGTGATGGTTGTATCGTCAGAATGGGCGGACAGGAAGATGACCGGGATGCCGTACCGGTCCCGGATCTGCGCTGCTGCCGCGATACCGGTCATCTCCCCGAGGAGGGTGATGTCCATGAGGACAAGGTCCGGGTGCAGTTCCCCGGCTTTTTTTATGGCATCTTCTCCGTTGTCAACAACGAACGGTACCTCATAGCCCGTCTGGCGCAGGTTGTTCTGGATGTCGGCGCCGGTGATGAATTCATCTTCTACAACGAGGATTGTTGCTTGTGCCATAGCTTCACGTCCCCCCTGTCTCCGCAGGAAATGTGAGGGTACACCCTGTTCCGGGGCGTGTCGTTGATCTGACGGTGCCCCGGATCTGCCGGGCAAGGCCCTGAATAAGGGCTAACCCCCCGGTTTCAGCCTTGTCCGGGTGGACCCCTTCGGGAAGCCCGATACCGTCATCGCCATACTCCAGCACATAGTTCCCTTTTGTGATCGAAAACCCGATGGTGATCTCCCCGTGCCGTTTACCGGGGAATGCATGCCGGATCGAGTTCATCAGCAGTTCATTGACGATCAGGCTGCAGGGGACTGCCTGGGAGAGGGCGACCTGCACATTTTCAGCAGTGATGGTGATAGTGACCCTGCCCGGCTCGCACCCGAACTCATCAATGACTTTTGAGGTGCAGCGGGAAAGAAAGTCCCGCATGTTGATGGAGTCCGGGGTCTTTGCGAGGTAGGCGATCTCATGGACGAGCGCCAGTGTCCCGATACGCATCCGGATCTCCTGTATCTGTCTTACCGAGCCGGGATCGCTGACCGATTTTGCCTGCAGGCTGATGATGCTGCTCACGACCTGCAGGTTGTTTCTCACCCGGTGGTGGATCTCTTTTAAGAGGACTTCTTTTTCTTTGAGTGATGTATTCAGTTCAGAAGTTCGGGATTTTACCTGTTTTTCGAGTTCCTCGTTGAATTTTTTCAATTTATCCTGAACATTTTTACGTTCGGTGATGTCTGCGAAGAACCCGACATTGCACATCCGCCCATCAATTAAGATAATGGTGGTAATAATGTCCGCATAAAAGACCGTTTTATCTTTTCGCAGTACCGGGATATTCTCTGCCATTATTTTCTCACCGCGTGCCTGGGCCATGAATTTACCCATCACATAGTCCAGGGCTTCCTTTGGATGAATATCCTCGATACCCATTGTGGTAATCTCTTGGTCAGAATACCCAACCATCGTGCATAGAGCAGGATTTGCATGCAAAAACTTGTGTGTCCCGATATCAGCAACCAAAATCCCCTCACCTGCCCTCTCAAAGAGGGACCGGAAGCGCAGTTCACTCTCCCGCAACGACTCCTCTGTCCGTTTGCGTTCTGTGATGTCCCGGAAGTTCCAGACCCGCCCGTAATATTTCCCGTCACTCCCGGACATCGGGGCGGAATACCGGTCAAGTACCCTCCCGTCTTTGAGGAGAATCTCCTCCCTGCTCTTCTCATCCCTGTTGGCATAGAGGGACTTGACCCGTGCAAGGAATTCTTCCGGGTCTGCCAGCTTGTCCATTACCGATTGCAGGGCGCGTTCATCCGACCGTGACGCGACAACATCCGGCGGGATCCCCCAGATCTCAATAAAACGCCGGTTGAACGAGACGATCTTTCCTGATTCGTTGACCACAAGGATCCCGTCGATGGAAACTTCCTGTTCCGTTGAAAGGAGGACATTGGAAAATTTCAGTTTTTCTTCTGCCTGCTTCCTCTCGGTGATATCCTGAAGTGTGCCATGAAGCCCGATGACTTTTCCTGTATCGTCACGTTTCACACCCCCAAAAGCAATTATCCATCGTATGCTGCCATCCGCCCGGATGAGTTCCAGTTCAAGGTTGTACGGTTTACCGGTATTGAGTGCATTTGTAACGGCAGCGTTGAGAAGATCCCAGCTGCCGGGAGTATAGATACGCGGCATCTCTGCATACGTGGGAGCGGGGAGTGAGGGGTCCTTCCCGGCGATATTATAAAGTTCCTCTGACCAGGTCACCGTATCATTTTCCATAACCCAGTTCCATGTCCCGATATGTGCAAGGCGATGTGCATCTTTCAGGCTCTTATGAGCAGATGCCAGTTCCAGTTCCATCCGTTTGCGCTCGGTGATATCCCGGTTAGAGATCCTCCTTCCGATCCACCTGCCGTCATCTGCAAAGATTGCGCGGCAGGTATGGCTGATCCAGCGCAGGGAACCATCCCTTGCAATAATGCGGAAATCAACTTCGGAGGGTTTTCTCTCTTCCTGATTTGAAGTATGGAGTGGGACATGCTCCTCCCAAAGGGGATGATCATCAGGGTGGATGATCCTGTCGATCAAGCCCTTGTCTGCAATAAATTCTTCCGCAGAATATCCGGTGATGTGTTCAATTGACGGTGAGCAGTAGACAACATCCCTGTCAGGGGCAATCCAGTATTCCCAGTCGTATGTCCAGTTCATCATCGTGCGGAACCGCTCCTCGCTCTCCCGCAACAACCCCTCTGTCCGTTTGCGTTCCGTGATGTCTACGGCAAATCCCATGATCGCATCGCTTGGAAGCTTGACTACGCTCAGGATGACCAGGCATGCGGATCCGTCCTTCTTCTTCAGGCGCATTTCAAAACTGGCAGAAGATTCCGTTTTTAATTTCTCTTTTATACTGATGAACTGGTCCAGTGTTTGTTGTCGTTCTTCGGGAGGCGCAAGATCAAGGACGTTCATGGAGAGCATTTCTTCGCGGGAATACCCGAGAAGATTACACGAGGCACAGTTGACATCCAGGTAATGTCCTGCACCATCCGCAACGAAGATTGCCACCGGGGAGTTATCCACATAGGAGTGAAATTTCTGTTCGGAAAGGATGAGCGCCTCCTCCTCCCGCTTGCGCTCGGTGATGTCCCGGACGGTTGCCTGGAGAAACACTTTTCCACCAAGTTCTACCTTGGACAGGAGTACGGTGGCGGGAAAGTCTTGGCCATTGAGCCGCTTGTGGGTCCATTCGAAAAAGTGGGTGCCGTCGCGCAGGGCAGTTTCTATCATTTCCTTGGCTTTCTCACCGGAACCGCGGCCATCCGGCTGACGTTCCGGAGAGTGCACCCATGGTTCTTTGGAGGTGAATTCCGCCTCGTCCTTTGCCATGAACATCTGCACGGTTGCCGGGTTGCCTGAGGTGAAACTCCACGAAGGAGGCTCAAGGGTCATGATGGCGTCAGGGGAAGATTCATAGAGGTTCTGGTACCGGTCCTCGCTCTCCCGCAGCGCCACCTTTGCATGCCCGAATTCGGTGATGTCCTGCCCGATCGCGATGTAGCTCAGTATGGTGCCGGTTGGATCACCAATGCCCCGCGTGTTCCAGACGATCGTTTTTTGGGTCCCATCAGCACAACGGATTTCGGTTTCGAAGTTTCTCAGGAATGTGTCCCGACCGATGACCCTCTGGATCTCGCGGGTTACTTTCTGCCGGTACACTTTGTCCGGGTAGAGGTTCTTCCATACCGTCTTCATTCCCAGGACATCGCCCCGTTTGTACCCGCTGATGGCTTCAGCTGCATCGTTCCAGACAAGGATCGTCCCGTCAGGGGCAAGCACCGTGATCCAGACATTCGCGTTGGTGATAACGCTTTCCTGGAACTGCTGCAGGTTTCGGATTGTCCCCAATCCTTCTTTTTGGGACATTTGGGCAGCAGCCAGCCGCTCTGACAGGTAAGCAACGACAGCTGCGATGCCAATGAAAACCGCGAACCGGTAGAACGCACCGGTGACCTCAGCCTGTTCGGGATGGAAAAAAACGACAAGCCCGACATAGGCAAGAGCAAGGAGGGTGGCGAGCACAAAACCGCGGTACCGGTACCGGTATGCAAGCAGGACAATGGGGAAATAGTACAGGTGCATGAAGATGATCGTGATACCGTGCGAGAGGCAGTAGACAGAGAAGAGGAGGACTGCCAGTGCGCTGGCGAGGATGAGCAACCGCCAGACATTCTCTGGAAGGACTTCTTCCAAAACGAGGCCTTGTCCGGTGCCCCGATCATTCCTGTCATCTTCCATACGTATACTACCTGTATCTTCTCTGCGGTTCATAGTTTCTCCTTCACGATAATATTGAACGTCGTTCCCGCCGTCCGGTCAAGGTCAATTGTGCCCTGCAACTGATTCACGAGACCGATCACAAGCCGGAGCCCCATCGATTTTGCATTGCGCCAGTCGAAATCAGTGGGGATACCGACGCCGTTGTCCTTATACACGAGGGTGAGCAGGTGCTCCTTCTGGTGGATTGCGATGGAGATCTCTCCTTTTCTTCCACCGGGAAATGCATATTTTAAAGAATTGGAGACCAGTTCGTTGATGAGCAGCCCGACAGGTATTACCGTGTTGATATCCAGCAAAATCCCCCGGATGTCAGTCGTGAATGTGACCCCTTTTCCTTTCCTGCCATAGAACTCTAACAGGCTGTCTCCAAGGAACCGGATATAATCTTCGAGGTTGATCCTCGAGATATCTGCGGACAGGTACAGTTTTTCATGGACGAGCGCCATCGCCTTGATACGGTTCTGGCTCTCTTTGAATGCGGAAAGGGTGGCCTCATCCGTCATATACGTTGACTGGAGGTTTAAAAGAGAGATGACGATCTGGAGGTTGTTTTTCACCCGGTGGTGGATCTCCTTTAACAATATCTCCTTTTCCTTAAGTGAGGTGAGGACTACTTTCTCCATATGCTTGCGCTCGGTGATATCATGAGATATTCCGATAATCCCGATTGGGTGATGATCCGTATCCCTCAGGACTTTTAAGGTACTTTCCATCAGTATGGTCGAACCGTCTTTCCGGAATTCCGTGGTCTCCAGTGAAAAGGTTCGTTCAGGATCAGCAGTTCCGGTTGACTCAAGGGCGATCTCCTCATGAAAGCATTTGGAAACTGATTCGCGGGACTCCGGAGTCATCATCTGTTCAAGGGTCTGCACCATGGCCTCTTCTACGGAAAAACCCCGTATTCTCATGACGGATGGACTTATATATTTCAGGTTCAGTTCCCGATCAAAAACCCTGATGAGGTCTGCAGTATTATCAGCGATGAGCCGGTACTTTTCCTCGCTCTTCTGTATGGCCGCCTCAGAGGCTGCAAGGCGCGTGTTCTCGCGTAATGTCCGTTGCTGCAGGATAAAGAACAGGACCAGAACACTCAGAAACACTCCGGTGATAAGGACGGGAACAATCGCCGCAGTAAAAAGCTCCCGGTTCCAGTCCCCGGCGTCCACGTCCATACCGAGTACCGCGAGGGGCGTTCCCGTCTTTGGACTGATAAGCGGGACAAACCCGCTCACCCAGGTGCCCCACCGGTCGGACACCGGACCTTCCGTGATCTGCCCCGCTGTCCTGAAGACCTGCCGGAAGGAATCTGATGCTTCTGTATATACCTGTCCGGGCGGTGAGTTGTCCTCCGATTCCGGTGGTTCGGAGTCAGCAAAGAAGAATACTTTTCCATCCGGCCGCTGCCCTGTCAGATAGACGAAACGGATCTTGGGGCTCGCAGAGCGTGTTCTGATCAGGTACTCCTTGAGGGTTTGATAGTCCTGCGAGTTCAGGTCTGCCCCCGAACCGGTCAACGCTGCCACGTTTTCGGTCCTGATGCCCGCTGCCGCCAGCCGGGTTTCGGTGAGCAACCGCTGCCGCATCTGCCCGTCTTTTTCAATTACGGTCCACCCGGTGAACACAGCCCCCACGATAAGGATCAAAATTAAGGAAAGTGTCAGCCACCTGGGCAGGTCCCGGATCATTATTCCTTCTCCTTCACGACAATAGTGAACGTCGTTCCCGCTGTCCGGTCAAGGTCAATTG
>CAZNIL010000026.1:0-19227 GCA_964573085.1 uncultured Methanoregula sp. | reverse complement strand
CATGGGGGTGCGTTTACATGTATTCACCGGATACTACCAAGTACCTTATTCACATCAACCTCACGGCAGAGGGGGTGGTCGAGAAACCCGACGTAGTGGGCGCCATATTTGGCCAGACTGAAGGGTTACTCGGCGAAGACCTTGACCTGCGTGATCTCCAGCGGACCGGACGTGTCGGAAGGATTGACGTCCAGATAACGAGCAAGAAAGGCGAGACAAAAGGAGAGATCCTTATCTCCACATCCCTTGACCGGGCGGAGACTGCCATCCTTGCCGCATCAATTGAGACCATAGACCGGGTCGGACCCTGTGTTGCGCGTGTGACCGTTGGTTCAATAGAGGACATACGGGTCAGCAAGCGCAAAAAAATTGTCGACCGGGCAAAAGAGATCCTCATCGAACGGTTTGACGATGGAACCATCGACAGTAATGAACTGCTTGATGATGTACGGCAGAGCCTGCGTATTGAAAAGATCGGCTCAATTGGCGAAGAGAAGATGCCGGCGGGGCCAAACGTACTGGACTCTGATGCGATTATCGTTGTTGAAGGCAGGGCGGATGTTTTGAACCTGCTCCGGTTCGGGATCAAGAATGCTGTGGCAGTAGAAGGGACCAATATCCCAAAAACCATCGTTGATCTGTGCGAGAAGAAGACCGCTACTGCGTTTTTTGACGGGGACCGTGGCGGAGAACTTATCCTCCGCGAGTTGTTGCAGGTTGCAGATATTGATTTCGTCGCATTCTCTCCGCGCGCAAAGAGCGTGGAGGACATGACAAGGAAAGAGGTGATCAAAACCCTCCGTAACAAGGTGCCCGTCGAATATATCCGCGAACATTACTTCGAAGACAGTGCCGAACTTCCCCCGGATCTCAAACTGTCCCGTGGGGGAGAAGATGCAGGATCTCCTGAAAGGGGTACAAAAACCAATTTCCCAGGCAGGCGGACACGCGAGACCGCACACCGTATACCCCAGACCCTGCGGGATCATATGGATGACGTCAGGGGGCAACATCTGGCACGGTTCCTTTCACCCGATCTTGTCGTCATGCGGGAGATCAATTCTGATGAGATAGAAAAAGCAGTAGAGACTATTGATACCACGGTTAACGGCCTTGTCGTCGACCGTTCGGTCGACCAGAGACTCCTCGATCGCCTGGTGATGAAGGGTCTGGAGTATGTTGCTGCACGGGATTTCAAAGGAATCATAAAACGTCCGTTAAACATCAGACTCTTAAAAATTGGTACATAGTCCTACCCAGACAAATTATTTAACATCAGGTACACTACGTTAATCTCCGGATGTGGTATGGTGCACAAAGAAGAACTAATCCAGCTTCATCAGATGCTCTACGACGTCAAAACCTATCTTGAAACATTAAACCCGAACCTTAAATTCCCACAATACCAGACATTGAAGATCACGCCCTCCCAGCAGCACAAGAGCAAGATGGAGCATAAATATGCCATTTTTGTGCTCGGAACAGAAATTGCCAATGCCATGAAGGATGTGGATTATACTTCGTCAAGCCGCATCTCTGCACGAATGAAGGAGCTTGCCGATAAAGCATTAAAAGAGATGGAATACTCGTAATAATAATCTGCAAATTTTTCCCCATTCCCATGTTCTTGTATTTTTTCCATTGAATACTATGGCATATCTTCAAATTTGATGAAATTCGATAAACGGTTATGAAATATTTCACGGGCACCGAAAAAGGGCTCGATCTCAAAGAGGTCAATTCCGTTATTGAAAAAGCCTTTGCCGATCACGGGAACGGCCTCATCCAGATGCCCTCCAAGATGTATGTATCGCTCCCACAGGGGGATTTCCGGACGATGCCAGCATATCTTCCGTCTCTTGGTATTGCCGGTGTTAAGATCGTAAATGTCCATCCGGACAATCCGGCACGAGGATTACCCACCGTCATGGCACTCACCGTTCTCTTGGACATCCCCACAGGAAAACCCGAAGCGATTATCAACGCAACCCATCTCACCGGTATGAGAACCGGCGCAGCTGGTGCAATTGCATGCAAATATCTTTCTCCAAAAAAGGAAGTGGTTCTGGGGCTGATCGGGACGGGCAGGCAGGCACAGGCGCAGGTAGCTGCCATTGGACAGGAGATCGCCATCAGCGAGATACGGGTCTGGAGCAGGAATCCTTTGCATGCCGAGAGGTTCTCAACCAGCATCAAAGGGATTGAATGTCACAGTTCAACCATCGAACGGACATGCGATTGCGATGTTCTTGTAACGACGACCCCCTCAAAAGACCCCATCGTGATGAGTAGTATGGTTCACGAGGGGACCCATATCAATGCTATCGGTGCTGATGCGCCGGGAAAGGAGGAACTGGACCCGGTGCTCCTTTCCCGTGCTTCTGTCTTTGTTGATGATATGGCGCAGGCGATCCATTCAGGTGAGATCAATGTTCCCATTAGAAAAGGGCTGTTTTATAAGGAAAATATTGCCGGTACTCTTGGAGAAATTGTTATCGGGAAAAAAAAGCGGGAACACCCCGAAGAGATCACGATCTTTGATTCAACCGGTCTTGCAATACAGGACCTTGCGATTGCAAAGATCGCAATGCTGCACGGAACGGCCATCGTGCTGCCGTTTCCCTGAATTATAAAAAAGGAAAAACCCCTTATCAGGGTTTTTTTGCAAATTTTTTCCAGACCTGTTCACGGTATACCGGACCACTATTGTACGTGCAGAATGGGATAAGCCGCCCATCTGGAGTTGCATAGTGGATGCAGCACCTTTGCACACGCTCAAGATCGTAGTTGTACCGGTCCATGAAGTGCATGGTGCCAATAAAAAGCGCGTTCCAGTGAAATTCCCTCAGCGCATCAAAGTTTTGCCCGATGAGTGTCTTTCCGATCAACTTCCAGAATTCTGCAGTATTGCTATGATCACCTTTCTTGACAGAGTCATGCAGGTTTTTGACACCCTCGATTAATGCCTTGTATTTATTGATGGTACCGCCTTTTTTTAGGGTATCTGCCATTTTTTCAATTGATTCAAAAAGGCTGTCGACATCGACCATACGATTTACGGTAACCATCCCATCCTTGGTGACAAAGACATAAGTGGCCGCACCGCAATGCTGGTGAGTGGTGAACCTGACCTGAGGCTTCCCGGTATATGCCTCAGCAAGGTCGGAGAACGGGAGGACACAAGGGACCGGGTAAAAATCATCCTTCTTAATGATGCCCTGTGTCTGTGTCTCAATCCCGCCAAGCACCTCAGGAATGGTGATCCGTGATTTTTTAATATCGTCATCACTTGCAGCACCCGTGAATGCGACAGGCTGGAAATTAACTCCCCGCACAACAGAGATATGATCCGCAGCAAACCGGATTATTGCTCCAAGTTCCCCGTCATTTTTTCCCCGTATCACGGTGGGAACGAGGACGCATCCAAGCCCGACATTCTGAAGGTTCTCGATCGCTTTTTTGTGTATTTTTAAGAAAGGGTTTGTTTTTAGGGAGACTCCATCAAAGTGAAGGTAAACCGTGTTAAGCCCGGCATCCTTGAGTTTGCGGGCAAATTCAGGGTCTTGTGCTATCCTGACACCATTTGTGGCGATCTGCACCTGAGGAAATCCCATCTCCTTTGCCTTTTGGATGATCTCAACGACATCCTCACGCATTGTGGGCTCTCCACCGGAAAACTGGACTGCGGGGGCAGGCACCGGTTTTTCAGAGCGCAGGAGATCCATCATCCTGACAACATCATCAAAGGATGGTTCATATTCAAACCCGCATGCCTTGGCGTTGGCAAAGCAGAAATCGCAGTCGAGGTTGCATCGGTTTGTAAGGTCGATATTTGCAAGAAGGGTCTGGGAATGGTGGTGGTCGCACAACCCGCACGATGCCGGGCAACTGTCATCGGGAACAATATTCTGGGGATTCGATACACCGGTTCCCACCGCATCGTATCGTTCAAACCGGTGATACATAACAGGGTCGGTCCAGTAAATATTCCGGAACGCCCCGTGCTCCTTGCACGTACTCTTCAGCCAGATCTTCCCCTCCTCCTCCACAATATCGGCTGAAATCACGGAATTGCACGTTGGGCAGAGACTCTTTGTACGTTTGATGAACATCCATGTCCCCCGGGTATTTGTGTTTTGTCAGGAACACAAATGGAGTAACTTTAATGTTGGTATCTGCTGTTTATTACAGGTATTGGAGTGCTACATTATTAGTATTGAGTTCTTCATAATACCATTGCTCTCGGCATTCTGGATTATGCTGCCTGCGTATGTTCCAAACCCGGTCGCTGCTTTATGTGGGGGAGGGGCTCCTATCGATTTTGGAAAAACATCCTCGGACAACCGCCGTATCCTTGGCGATGGAAAAACATACCGTGGCTTATTTTTTGGAATTCTTGCTGGGATCGGGACTGGTCTTCTCCAGATCTGGCTCTCGAACACCTTCGGACTACCCGAACTCCCCCGGCACACGCTGCTCTCGATTACACTGCTTGCATCCGGTGCACTTATTGGAGATATGTGTAAGAGTTATTTCAAACGAAGGCTCGGAAAAGAGCGGGGCGAGAAATGGCCGGTTGCCGACCAGTATGATCTGGTTATTGGCGCTTTTATCCTGATGCTTTTACTTGATCCCTCGTGGCTCTTTGCATATATTACCATCCCTGTCTTCATCATTATCCTGATACTCACTCCAATCCTCCACCGGGCGGTCAATATAGTTGGTTATTTTCTTAGAGTAAAGGAGGTACCATGGTGAACAAGATCGCAAGAATGCTCATAAAATACAAGGCAATTGAATTTGGTGACTTCACGCTTACATCTGGTGCAAAGAGCCCGTATTATATCGATGTAAAATCTGCCGCAACGAACCCGGAATTTCTCGTTTCAATTGCATCGGAAATCGCAAAAACAGAAGATTTTGATATGGTAGCCGGTGTTGCAATTGGGGGTGTTCCCCTCGCTGTAGCAACAGGACTCGTCTGTAAAAAGCCCTATGCGATCATCCGTGCATCGGAAAAAGGTCATGGAAAAAATAATGTCGTAATCGGAGATGTGAGGGGGAGGGTAGTGCTCCTTGTTGAAGATGTTACAACATCAGGAGGTTCTGCGCTCTATGGGGTTGAGGTGTTGAGAGGCGCAGGTGCTCGGTGCGATCATGTTGTCACCGTGGTTGACCGTGAAGTGGGTGCAGAAAAGAATCTTTCCAAGCACGGGATCCATCTTCTTGCTCTGGTAAGGATCGGGGAACTGCTCAAAAACCATAAGAAATTTTTAGGGTGAGATCGCAGGTATGGATATGAAAATCCTTGTTGTGGGTGGAGGCGGACGTGAGCATGCGATTGCGTCATCACTCTCCCGTAACAAAGAGGTACAGCTGTTTTCGGTCATGGCTAAAAGGAACCCAGGTATTTTCCGGCTTGCGAAAAAGACTCTCCTCCACAAAGAGACCGATGTATCCGCTGTTATCCGGTTTGCAAGGGAAGTCAGTGCCGATTATGCATTCATCGGACCTGAAGCCCCGCTAGAGGCAGGACTGGTTGATGATCTTGAGCGTGCGGGCGTGGGGTGTGTCGGACCAAACCGGGCAGCCGCGAGGCTTGAGACGGATAAAGGATTTTGCCGGGAGATAATGGAGCGGCACAGGATTGCCGGCTGCCCAAAATACCGGACCTGTCACAGTGTAGATGAAGCAGTTACGTTTATTAAGGATTATGGAGGGGATCTCGCAATAAAACCGATCGGGCTCACGGGCGGGAAAGGAGTGCGGATCATGGGCGAACAGGTAGACAAAGGCGGCGCAATCGCCTATATCCAACACCTTCGCGGTAATGTGGTTCTCGAGGAGCGGTTGATCGGAGAGGAATTCACCCTGCAGGCATTTGTTGACGGTACGCACCTAATTCCTATGCCTCTTGTCCAGGATCACAAGCGCGCTTTTGAGGGCGATACCGGACCTAACACCGGGGGTATGGGGTCGTACTCAATGCCGGACCACATGCTGCCATTCGTGACAGCATCTGACTATACAACATCCCTTGGTATCATGAAATCTGTAGTTGCTGTAATGAAAAAGGCAGGACAGTCATACAAAGGTATACTCTACGGTCAGTTCATGAACACCGCCAAAGGCCCCAAAGTCATTGAATTCAATGTACGATTCGGAGATCCCGAAGCGATGAATGTGCTCTCTCTCCTGAATTCAGACCTTACGGAGATCGTCACCGGTATAATCGATGGAACACTCTCATCAGCGAAGGTGACGTTTGACCATGCTGCAACTGTCTGCAAGTATATTGTCCCACAAGGATATCCCGATGCCCCGGATGCAGGGGACAGACTTGCCCTCGGCACCACAGGACCAGCTCTGCTTTATTATGCCAATGTCGATGAAAAAGATGGCCAGTTATTCACCCAGACATCGAGGACCCTCGCTTTCGTTGGCATAGGTCAGACCCTTGAGGCAGCAGAGGAGAGCGCGGAGCGCGGAGCGTCATCCGTAACCGGGCGCATCCGTCACCGCAGGGATATTGGGACAACCGATCTTCTCAACAAGCGATGTAACCACATGAAGGAATTACGATGAAGAAGGATTTTATCTCGATTCTTGATATTACCAAGGATGAACTCCACCATATCCTTGCTGATGCGATTCAATTAAAAAAGCTCAGACAGGCAGGAATTTTCCCCGAGGTCCTGAAAGGAAAAAGCCTTGCCATGATCTTTGAAAAGTCCTCGACACGGACCCATATCTCTTTCGAAGTCGGGATGAATGAACTGGGAGGGCATGCCCTCTTTCTTTCCACCCGGGACCTGCAGATTGGGAGAGGGGAAGAGATCCGGGACACCGCACGGGTTGCATCCCGCTATGTATCAGCAGTGATGGTACGTGCGTATAAGCAAAGCACTATTGAAGAGTTCGCCCGGTACGCGACCATACCTGTTATCAATGGTCTTTCAGACCGGGAACACCCCTGCCAGCTCCTTGCAGATATCATGACCATCAACGAACACGTTAAGGATATGAAAGGATTACGGGTGGCGTGGGTCGGCGACGGGAACAATGTCTGCAATTCACTCATCCTGTCGTCTGCACTGACCGGTATGGATGTGTCAATCGCAAGTCCAAAAGGGTATGCCCCGAGAAGAGACGTCCTCGATCATGCCAGAGAGATTGGAGGTACGATCCACCTGTCCCGGTCACCTGAAGACGCCGTCAGGGATGCGGATATTATCGTAACCGATACATGGGTGTCTATGGGTGATGAGGATAAACGGGAAGAACGTATCAGGGCTTTTTCTGGATATACTGTAGATGAACATCTGATAAGGCTCGCATCCCCTGATGCACGGGTGCTCCATTGCCTCCCCGCACATCGGGGCGAGGAGATCAGTGATGGGGTGATCGACGGGGGTCAAAGCCTCGTCTGGGACGAGGCTGAAAATCGCCTGCACGCACAAAAAGCCCTGCTATTATCGCTCCTGAAAAAAAGAGAGGGGATTTACCGGTGATCAGGCCGGTTTGATAAAATCATTCAGCCGCTGGAGCATATATTTTTCAACCTGCTCCGCAACCTCTCGTTTGCCGCGGAATGCAAGGAGATCCCGTTCATCCCCTTCCATATTTGCAAACCGCATCCGTGCCTTTCGTTCTACGATCTGGACATCAAATTTTTGTACAACTTCCACGATGATTGAACGCGGCACCCCGGGCGGGATGAGCACATCAAACAGGGGCTCTGTTTTTGGTTCGTCTGTCATGGTTATCACCAGTTTTATTTTCCTATTTTTACCCTTCGGCTCATGATGCAGGGACCTCCCCGCACTCCCCCAACGGGATTCCTGGGTTTGCCCAGCGAGTTCATACACCTGCCCATGAGGGCAGCTCCACGGGCAAGACCGTCATCGACAAATACCAGATGATCTATGGGGTCGTCAAAGAGGTTGCGTTCAATGATGCCTTCAAGAATATAATCCGGTTTTCTCCCGGATATCGCTGCCCTCCCGGTAAATCCTATAGAGGCATTACGGGGCACAAGATTCTGCGCGACAGACACGTCAATGAGGCGTAACGCCATCCGGGCACAGACACGATCCACCACCTCATTCAATGTTGCGAGGTTGTATTTCTTATAAATTTCCGAGCCGATCGTGATAAGTTCATCAAGGTCGCTGCTATTCACTCCACAATCGCACCCAATCATTGCAATACCGGACTCCTGCGCCAGCTTCGCATTCACCGGCACCCTCCCGAAACGGTTGCGTTCCGGGGGAACGATCCGGATATCGATATGCTGGTGGCTGCGTTCAACATAATCATCCACCACCTTCCTGTTGCCGCCTCTGAACAAACCCCCTGTCACACTGTGTTCCCCAAAGACATCAAGCGCGGTGCCCGTTCTCTGGTGGACAAGCCCGGTCCCCCGTACAATCGCATCGGGAATGGCGCCCGCGAGTCCGCAGAAATTACCAACGGTTTTGGCAAACGGGTTTCGTGCGTCAGGATCTACGTCGCTGGTAATTCTACCATCAAGCGTGGTGCCAAAATCTATTGAAACACAGGGGTTACGGAAATCCACGGCAGTCCATTTCGCACCTTCTTTGATCCCCGCCATCGCAAGTTCCCCTTCCATCTCATTTGCAACCATTTCGACACCCGTCGAGCCAACGGGGGGAATAACCCCGGCCACTGCACCGACAAAGACCACCTTGTCTGCAAAACTGAATGGCTGGAGTTTTTCTGACTGGTTTTCTTTTGACATCGGCGGTGTCATCTTCCGGGGAGGAACACCGGCAATCAGGCAGCCATTTGCAAGGGCGATAACAAAATCCCCTATCTGATCAGGAGATTCCATCTCCGCAACAACGCCGGTACTACGGACAACAAAGTCCAAATCGGTATTTATATCAAGGTGGGCTTCTTCATGGCACTTGAGCAGGGTATCCCGCACCAGTTCTGTCACCGATTCCCTCGTCAGCTCAGTGCCATCGAGAGTTTCACCAAATATTTTCTCACCGGTTTTTGGTTTGCGGATGTCCCGGGACATGCTCACATGTTTATTGATAACATAGGACATCCCGGTTTCGAGGTTCACACCGGTAAGGATACATTTGGTGGTAGTGTTACCCATCTCTACGGATGCCACGATAAAATAAGGTTTATTTTTATATTCAGGAAACATCATCCCCGGGCCGTGGACAATTGAGGGGGGCAGGGGACTTTGCACAATATGGGGTTTGGGTTTTATAAAGCGACTAAAAAAACTCGCGCACATAGTAACCGATTTTGATTGTATCTTGTTATAATTTTCTATTCGATAAGACAAGGAAAAATCAGCCAAATCCGCAGCATTTGAGACTCTGTTACGCATATTTCAGATCCATCCAATCCGCCAAACACAAAACATAAGCATATTAAAACACTATGAAAGCGTAACGGCAGTCAATGCCTGTTGGAAAGGAGGGAAAACGATGGTGACACTAACTGCGGAAATGAAAGAAGTATTTGCGAAGAATAAACCCTATGCAATTGCCACAGCATCCAAAAACGGGATCCCCAATGTTGCACCAATGATGACGGTGCAGATTGTTGCTGATGACACAATCTGGATCGGGGACAACTACATGCTAAAGACGCTCGCAAATGTGATGGAAAATCCCCATATGGCACTCTATATTTGGGATCCTGAAAAGAAGCGTTGTTTCCAGATCAAAGGAACCATAACTGTGAAAACCAGCGGTCCGGATTATGAAAAGATCAAAGCGCAGATGAAAGCAAAAGGCCCACATTATCCTGCAAAGGGATTGCTGATCCTGAAGATCACGGAAGTATTCGATTGTACGCCCGGACCAAATGCCGGAAAAAAAGTTGAATAATTTTTTATTTTTTAAATTTTGTATTTCTCTCTCTCAAAGCTTGCACCATACGTGCCTGGATGCCATAATACTGGGAAACGCCAATCGCATGGCACTGGTCAAGGGAAGTGCTGTCGAATGACACCAAATCATCTGAATAGAGTGCATTGGGGGAAGTCCTGCTGAGTATACGAACACTCCCTTTGAAGATCTCAAGGTCAACCGTCCCGTTCACCCTCTCCTGCGTTATGTCAATAAAGGAGTTGAGTGCATAGTACAACGGTTCGTACACCAATCCCATATAGGCAAGTTCTGACCATTTGTCATCCACCATTCGTTTGAACGCGAGTTCCTCCCGGCTGAGGACAAGACTTTCAAGATCACGATGGGCAGCCAGAATTACGGTCGCTGCGGGGTGTTCATAGTTCTCCCGTGCTTTCAGGCCGAGGATCCGGTCCTCGATCATATCATTCCTGCCGACACCGTGCTTACCAGCAACCACGTTTACGTGCTGTATGAGGTTGTATCCCTTCATCTTTTTGCCATTCACCGCAACGGGAACCCCTTTTTCAAACATTATATTGAGTATTTCAGGTTTATCGGGGGCTTTTTGTGGGGATACCGTCCAGAGATAGATCTCTTCGGGAGGAGGATATGCAGGATCCTCCAGCCTCCCCCCCTCAATGCTCCGGCTCCAGCAGTTCTCATCTATACTCCATGGCTTGCCTTTTTTTACCGGCACAGGTATCTTGTGCTGTTTTGCATACTCAATCTCCCAGTCCCGGGTCAGGTTCAGTTCACGGATTGGCGCAACCACTTCAAGTCCGGCACCACGGATAATAAGATCAAACCGGAGCTGGTCATTGCCTTTTCCTGTGCACCCGTGCGCAACCGCCGCAGCTCCTTCTTTTTTTGCTATACTCACAACTTCCTGTGCTATCAGCGGGCGCGCAAGTGCTGTGCCCATCGGATAGCCTTCGTAAGAACCGTTTGCCTTAATAGCAGGGAAAATATGATTGTTGACAAACTTCTTTCGGGCATCGATGGTGTAGTGCTTGTCTGCTAATTTTTTCCCTTTCTCTGTTGCTATGCTGATCTCTTCTTCCCGCTGCCCGACATGAACTGCGACAGTGATGACACGATCATAATCATACCGCTCCTTTAACAGCGGGATACATATTGACGTATCAAGCCCGCCGGAATATGCAAGAACAATGGTCCCTTTGGACATAAAACAAACCCCAGAATACATGTTTTTCAATAGTTAATTAATCCCACTTTAACAGAATGAAAGAAGATCAGAAAAAAATGAATGATTTTAAAATTATTGGACAGTTATTGTTCCTTTAAAGGCACCGTTTGTAGTTGACGTCCAGTCGTATGTTCCGACTTTGTCAAATGTGTAACTGAACGTGTCTCCCGTAGTGAGGGTCCCGGATGTAAACAGACCTTCGACTTTGATCATATTATCCCGAGCCATCATCTGGTTCTCCCATACGACTTTGGTTCCTTTCTTTACAACAACCGTGCCGGAAGGATCTACCGTATTATAATTGGTCATCTTGATGGTGACTACGATCTGAGGCGTCGGTGTCGCTGTTGGTGTTGCAGTGATATTAACCTCGGCGGGAGTTACATTTGCCGCAACCGCAGTTGGTACAACAGTGGTTTCCATTGCTGTTGGTGCAGCCGTTGGTGCAGCCGTTGCTGGAGGTGTTGCAGGTTGTGATGTACATCCACAGAGCAGAATCCCGACAAACAGGATCATCAGGACAACAAGTAATTTCTTCATGCATGTCTTTTTTGTTATTTCTGTATATAAGCATATTCAATTCTCATCAGATAATCAACGTCATTCTGGGATGGAATCACCTTTAAGGGATAATGCAGAATAATGAATTTATATAAAAAATTATTGAAAAATAAGAATTTTTACATTATTTGTTTTGGTATAACGGCGACAACTTCCTGATCACCCGCTCCACCTGCTCTACTGCTGTCCCGATATAAGAATCGGGAGACAGCAACCGTTCGAGATCCTGTTTCGAGCAGAACCTCATCACCATGCTGTCTGCGGCGAGAACCATTCCGAGCGGACGGTTTTCCGCAAGCGCCAGCATGCTTGCGAGGCGTACCCGTTCGTGAGCGTCCTGCCGGCTCATTCCCTTTTTGGTGAGCTCGATCATGACCGACTCTGCCATGTTGATCCCCTGCAGGAGCACGAGGTTTTTACGGATCGCTGCGCGGTTGATTACAAGCCCTTCAAGCACAATCGCCATCAGATGGAGACAGTGATCGGTGAGGATCGAGGCTTCGGGAAAGAGCACGCGCTCGCACGAGGAGTTCGTGAGGTCGCGTTCGTCCCAGAGCGTGTTATTCGCAAGCGCCGGTTCAACCGCAGAGCGGATGATGCGGGAAAGCCCGCAGACCTGCTCAGACTTGATGGGGTTGCGCTTATGCGGCATCGTTGAAGAGCCAACCTGCTGTGCGCCAAATGCCTCCTCAACCTCCCCAATCTCCGTACGCTGGAGCGAACGCAGTTCAATCCCGATCTTGTCAAGCGTTGTTGCAACGTTGGCACAGAACATGAAATATTCCGCGTACCGGTCCCGGGAGATTACCTGATTGGAAACGTCCACTGCCCCCATCCCCAGGTGTGCCATCATCGCTGCCTGAACCTCAATACCCTTTGAGCCAAGTGCTGCCTGCGTGCCAACTGCGCCGGTCATCTGCCCGACAAGAACACGGGGACGCATCTGTTCAAGCCGCTCAATATGCCTGCCGACTTCGCTTGCCCAGATCGCAAACCGGAGCCCGTATGTTGTCGGGACGCCATGCTGCCCATGCGTCCTCCCGATAGCAACAAGCGTTTTTGTCTCATCAGCACGTCGGAGCAGGATCTTAAGGAGCCGCCTGAGCTTTTCATCGATCAGGTCAAGCGCCATCCTGAGCTGAAGACTGGTTGCCGTGTCAAGGATATCATTGGAAGTCGCACCGAAGTGCACCCACCTGCCGTCATCCCCGCATACTTCAGAGATCGCCCTGACAATTGCCATCATGTCGTGGCTGATCTCTGATTCGATCTCTCTTGCCCGCGCAAGCGATGCCTTGCCTGCATTCTGTGCGATCGCATCAGCAGCAGGTAACGGGATAATCCCCTGTGCTGCTTCAGCCTGCGCGAGAGCAACCTCGGCGGCAACGATACAGGAGAACCGGTTCTCCTCGCTCCAGACAGCGCGCATCTCCGCTGTGCCGTACCGCTCCTCGATGGGGTGAACTGCCATGAGAACAGATCTGTATTAGACCATAATAAAAAGAGTCCGGACAAATGTGTATAACAATGGACGCATTCGATGCCTTTTTCCCGTACAGTGAATACCGCCCGCACCAGCGTGAGATGCTTGAATTTGCAGCGCAGTGCGCACGCGAGGGCGGTATCGCAATGGTCGATGCGCCGACAGGCAGCGGGAAATCAAGCGTGGTCGCCTCCCTGCTTGCTTCTCGCAACGGGCGCAAGGTAATAATTGCTGTCCGTACCATCAGCCAGCTGAACACATTCATCCGTGAACTTGCGCTGATTAAAAAGAAACAACCTCATCTCAGAACGGCGTACCTGATTGGCAAGGCAAGCATGTGCCCGCTCGGTGGCGAAGGGGATGTCTACCGAAGGTGTGAAGGCGTAAAGATGTTCTCGTCGTCCCTCATGCGCGACCGTGCAGAGAAGGGTGCGCTCGTGCCGTCAAAAGACCCGTTCATCATACAGCAAATCCGACGCATGGACCGTGAACATCCGCTGATCTGCCCCTACTTCATCCACAGCAAATCGTTTGTGCAGGCTGACACCGGTGGTGTGAAGATGGTTCTCTCACAATCACTGCGAACGAAAGCCGACCACATGGCCGGGCAGCTGGTGAACCCGCGCGAACTTGTAAAGTACTGCAGGGATCTCTGCCCGTACGAGCTGATGCTGCATGCCGCGCGGAACGCCGATGTGATTATCCTGAATTACTACCACCTCTTTGACGACGTGATACGGGAGCAACTTTACATCTCCCTTAACATCGAGCCGCAGGACGTGATGCTTTTGATTGATGAGGCGCATAACTGCGGAGATGTAATTCAGTCTATCGGGAGCGTGGAACTGGCAGAGCGCGACCTCGAACAGGCATCCCGTGAATTGTCCGGCATGCGCAGGCGCCACAAGGGTGCCGATGCAGTGCAGCACGTACTTCCCCGGCTCACCGGTTTCATCAGGGGAATTGCAAACTCCACCGAAGCAGAGGACTGGTTCGACCCTGCTATCTTTGATCGGATGGTAGTGAAAGGTTCATTGTATAAGGATATGGAAGAGATCGTCGATGAACTCATGAGGCTTGCCGAATCAATCCGGGAGAATAACCAGAAGACCGGGGTATACCGTGAGACTGCTATCGAACAGCTGACGTTGTTTTTGTTCCGGCTTTCACAGTCAGCACACGACCCTGCATACCTCACCATCTTCCGAAGGGAGAAAGAGGAGATTATACTGGAAGTAAGAAACATCGATCCATCGGTATCTCTGCAGGAAATATGCAGCTCTCATGCCTGTTGTATATTGATCTCAGGAACCCTCTCCCCGGTCAAAAGCTTCTCTCGCTACTATTTCGGTGACCTGAATACAAAGACACTGACACTGCCGAACATGTTTCCAAAAAAGAACCGGCTTGTCTGCTGCGCCAGTGATATTACTACTGCATTCTCGTTGCGGCAGGACAAGCGCAATAATGAAAAAATTGCTGATTATATCATAGCGTTCTCCGCGATCCCGGGAAATATCGCTGTTTACTTTCCCAGTTACCAGATCCTTGAATCGTTTGCACAGCGGTGTGAACCGGATATCCTGCAAAAAAAAGTATTTATCGAGCCCCGTGATGCCACTGATGCCGGGTCCGCGCTTTCGGAATTCCTCTCACTGCCATCGCAGGGCAAAGCGGGTATGATGTTTGCCGTCTGCGGCGGGAAATGGAGCGAGGGCCTTGACTACCGTGGTGAAATGCTCTCGGGAGCGATGGTTATCGGACTTCCGCTCGCACCGTTTAACCGTGTCCGCAGAATGGTGATCGATTATTTCCGGCACAAATTCGGGCAAGAGGGGGAATTCCTCTGCTACACGCTCCCGGCGATCAATCGCGCCCTGCAGGCTCTGGGCAGGGTATTGCGCACACCTCAAGACCGCGGGGTGCTCGTGCTGGCTGAACGACGTTTTATTGAAAAACGGGTGAAGAAGGCACTTCCCGTATGGATTTCCGATGAACTCATTGAATGTGACATTTCCCATTTTCGTGAGGTGATATCAGCATGGAAGTGAACGGGGGATCGTGCCGGTTCGGGCTGTGGCATATCCATGTCTGGTGGAGCGGAGACATGATCCACCGGGTACGGTTTGCGAAGACCGGTATCGGGGGAACCGTCCCCGCACCTTTTCTCCGGTATTGCGCCGGGAATCTGGTCGACTTCACATTATTCACAAGCATCGCCCTTGAAGAAGACACGTTCTTTGCAAGGATTTATTCTGCCGTGCAGGATGTGGAGTATGGCGCGACAGCGACATATGGTGAAATTGCGGCAAATGTCGGGACATCACCACGGGCTGTCGGGCGGGCGATGGCGCACAACCCGACACCGCTCGTCATACCCTGTCACCGGATTGTAGGCACGCGGGGGTTAGGCGGGTTTTCTCCTGATGTGGAGATCAAAAAAGCGCTGCTTGCCATGGAGAGGAGAGGCCTGCAAAAGGTACAGCGAGCCGCAAAGGACAGGGGAGGTTCGTTACATTGAACTGGTTTTCTTCCTTATCCTGTACTATTAACCAGGGGCAGGGAATGAAGGTACTTGTGCTTGGTGGGGCAGTGATGGGTCTGCCCTATGGGGAACTCGAAAGTCCCGCATCGTGGCGCATTATCGAGCGAATTGTTCATGAGGCGTTTGCGGTTGTCGCTGCCGAAGGCGTGAATCTCCCTTGGGTTACTGCCAATGATTACCTTGCCCACCTTTGGCAGGAACATATCCCCGCCACCGCGCGATACCAATCCTCAGTGGTGCAGGACTTGTCCCGCTCCAGGAGTACCGAGACCGATTTCATCAACGGAGTTGTGGTTGAAAAAGGAAGATTTCACGGAGTTCCCACGCCCTGCAATGCTCTCATGGTCAACCTCATTAAATTCCATGTATCACTGGTATCGAAGGGAGATGTTTTTTGAGATCTGCAGTTGTGCTGGTGGGCGGAGAAGCAAAACGTGCCAACGGACAGGAAAAATATTTTTTCACTTACAAGGGAAAGACATTCATTTCCCGTCTCATCGGATCGCTTTTACAGGTCGTCGATGAGATCGTCCTCGTCGCCCGCGACCCGGAACAATGCTCCCGGTTTGATCATCTCAAAGCAGTCCGCTGTATCACCGATATCCGAAAAGGGATCGGCCCTGTTGGCGGACTCCATGCCGGTGTGCGTGCGGCAAAAGGAGATCTGATATTTGTGGCAGCGTGCGACATGCCCTGCATCAGCCCGGAAGTTGTTTCCTGTCTTTTTGACCTGATATACGAATATGACGCAGCAATTCCCTGCTGGAACAATGAGATGTTTGAACCCCTGCATGCAGTGTACCGGAGGAGTGCGCTGTTGACCTATCTCGAAAAATGCGAATCGCAATCTCTGCGTCGTATGGTCGAGGACCTGAATACGACATATGTTCCGGTTGAAAGGCTTCGGACGTATGACCCGACGCTTCAGACATTCACGAATATCAACCGTCTCGAAGAACTGGACAGGTTCACCACTATGGACAAAGTGTAAGTGGTGCAAAACCGCCGGATTTTTTTGGGACGGGTTTTCTAAGGTATATATATATATTGAGTTGGAAAGGTATTGTTTGACAGACTATCTCTGTGCCGGGCGTGTTAAAAAAACCGAAAGAGGCGGGGCATGTCCCGGAAATCCGCGGAAACAACGAGGGAACTATATGGATATCAGCGGATATGTGACAAATGATCTTATCGAACTTTTTATTGTTACTGCCGCTGTTATCGGTGCAATCCTCTCATCAATCTTTTCTTTGTCCCACGGTATCTTTGAGGTCTTCCCGTTCCTCTACATCCTTCCCATCATCCTTGTCGTATATTTCTACCCGGAGTACGGCAAGCTGTTCACGCTTTGCATCAGCCTTATCTATATGGGGCTGGTCTGGTTCTTCTCCCAATCCTATACAATCCAGATTATCATCGCTGCTGCATGGTTTGCAGTTTTTATTATCATCGGTGTTGTGGCATCGTCGTATGCAAACCGTTTGCGTGATGAGGAAAAAAAGATCAAAAAAATCCTCGACACTGCACAGGATGGGATCTTCTGCTTTGAGCTCCGCTCCAACCGCCTTCATGAGATCAACTCACGGTGTGCACGGATGCTGAAATACGAACGGGAGGAGCTCTTAGGAAAAGACCTTTCCCAAATCTGGTGGAGCGAAACCGAGCGGGCGGATTTTGTTTCCTGTATCAGGGAAAGGCAGAGCCCCTGCAAAAAGGAAGTCCTGCTCGTGGCAAAGGATGGCACCCCCCACAATTATCTCATCTCCGCAATACTTACCACCAATCATATCGTGATCTGCTCTGCGATCGACACAACCCTCCAGAAGAAGGCGAACGAAGATATACGTCAGGCATTCGAGGAACTGGAACAGCAGGTCAGGGAGCGTACGGCACATCTCGAGAAGAGCAATAAACAGCTCCGGGCAGAAATCGAGGAGCACCGGCGTATCGAGAGCGCCATCCTGAACGGCGAACCCCAGAACCATAAAGGGGAGCGAAGAACATGATGGGACGGGTGCTGAACCGGCAGATGCTCTGGAACTGCATCATTGCATTGACGGTCATCGGTGCAGTCTGGTCGACAATCTATTCCCTTACCCACGGGATCCTCGATGTATTCCCATTCCTGTATTTCATGCCCATCATCCTTGTGGTTTATTTCTACCCAAAACGCGCGGTGATGTTCTCGCTGCTGCTTTCGGCAACCTATATCTGCATCGTCTATTTTTTCGGTTTCTCTGACCCGAAACTGGTTGCCGTTTCGACTGCTTGGTTTGTGATCTTTATCACGATTGGTGTCGTGACATCCTCATTTGCCATCGGGCTCCGGGCAGAAGAGCGGAAGTTCCAGAGGATATTTGAAAATTCACAGGCCGGCATCTTTACGTTTGACTGCCGCACCCTGATCTTAAGGGAGATTAACGAAAAATGTGCCAGACTGCTCAGGTACGAGCGGTCGGATCTCCTTGGCCGGGACCTTTCGATAATTCTTCCGGAATCCACGGACCGGGACAGGTTCATTTCGCACCTGAGGGAGAGATCCGTCACCGGGGAAGTTGAACTCCAGTTTGCCACCCGCGACGGCACGTTACGCCAGTTCCTCGTAACGGCATCGATTGTCCCCAATTACACCGCCATCTGTTCCGCGATCGACATAACTGATCGTAAGCTTGCTGAAAAGGTCATCCAGAAAGCACGGGAAGAACTCGAGGTCCGTGTGAAGGAACGGACCACTGAACTCACGACAGCAAACGAGATACTCAAGGCAGAGATATCAGAGCGGAAACGCTTCGAAGAGGCAATTCAGCTTGCAAACAGGAAATTAAACACCCTCTCGTCCATCACCCGCCACGACATCCTCAACCAGATCACTGCGCTGGGGATGTATCTTTCCCTTGCCCGGGAGATGGAGAGCGATCCCGCCATCAATGAGTACCTCGTCAAGATCGAACAGATCACCCAGCTGATCCAGAGACAGATCCGGTTCACCCGCGATTACCAGAATATCGGGACAACGTCACCCCTCTGGCAAAGGGTGCAGCTCATCGTCGACAACACGGTGACTGACCTTCAGTTCGGCAAGGTTGCACTCGAATCTGACCTGAACAATCTCGAGGTTTATGCTGACATGCTGCTTGAAAAGGTCTTTTACAATCTCCTGGACAACGCCCTGCGCCATGGTGAGAAGGTAACAAAGATCCGATTTTATTTCCGCAGGGATGATGCAGGACTCACCATAATCTGCGAAGACGACGGTGTGGGTATCCCGGAGCATGCCAAGGAGAAAATTTTCCGGCGGGAATTTTATCGCAATACCGGGTACGGGCTGTTTTTAGTCTCGGAGATTTTAGGCATCACCGGACTGTCCATAAAAGAGACCGGGGAGCCGGGAAAGGGAGCGCGGTTTGAGATTGTTGTCCCCCCGGGTTCTTACCGGTTTGGGAAATGAGATCCTTGGCGAAGTATATTTAAAAACAAAAATATATTTTTACTCAAGTCCCGAGTATCGGATGAATAAACGATTTTATACATG
>CAZNIL010000025.1:11026-19491 GCA_964573085.1 uncultured Methanoregula sp. | reverse complement strand
TCGCCGTTTCTCCTTGAGGGTCAGAAGGTCGATGCCAAGGTCTTTGGGATACGGCCGGTCTTTTGCAAGCACCATCATTTCGGTTGCCCGCCGCATCTCGCGTACTGATCCTGATGTCTTGTCGGAGTGTTCGCTGGTGAAAATAACCGATGCACCGGCTTCCATGGCGAGCCCTGCAAGCAGCGCATTCGCGCCGATGGAATCTGCATCGAGGAGCTCAACCACATTCCCTGCGCCAAAGAAGACCGGATATGATGATTTTCTGAACTGTCTGAGCGACATTGCCAGCCCGGATCCCACCGGCTGGAGGAGGGGGTCAGCGATGATGCACCGGATACCTGCCTTCTTTGCCAGCGCAATGTTATGCGCAAGCGTATGATCATCCGGCACCACAACCGCTGCTGCCCCAGCTTTTGCGATTTCCTTCCCGATCACAGGGATATTTGCGGACTGGATCGAGAGCACGATATCCACCCGGAAGAGCGCCGCCCGGATAAGTGCCGGATCCTGCGTATCAACAGCAAGCGGACGGTCGATATCGCGGATCGCCCCAAACACCCGTTTCACATCCTGCGGTGTTGCATCAAACCCAAACCCGAGGTCAACGATATCCGCGCCCGCAGAAAAGACCCGCTCCACTTCCCCGCGGATGTCCCTGCAAAGGTGTGCATCCATGATCTCGGCGAGCACTTTTATCCTTGACGTGCCACCGATCATCATCCCCCGGATCAGGTAGGTGAAGGTGGCACCCCGCTCCAGATCTTCGATTGTTGAAAATGCCTCCTCTGCTCTCTTTGCCGCAAGGAATTCATCTGCGGGCACTGTGCGCGAGAGCGCGATAGTGTCAAGGAGCGGGAGGACGAGGGCAAGGTCTGCCGCGTGCCGGGGACCACGGTACACGGGCACGCCGGTCTCGCGTTCGACCTGCGCAAACGATGCGGTGCACATGCCCGACACGATTGCCATATCGTACTTCCCCTTTAAAATGAGGCTGTGAAGATGGTGCGGGGTGAGAAACGATGCGATCTCACCGGTTACGACCACATCTGCACCAAATCCCCGTGCGGCGGTGCGGACAATCGTTTCCGTCGCAGCACCCGTTGGGAGGAGGATGCGCATAAGTTCCCTTAATATCCGAAAGGTAAAAAAGATATGATCTAATGCTGACCTGCGATCTCCACGTGCACACGAACTTCTCCAAAGACGGCGAGAGCAGCGTGGAAGAGATACTGCGGCGGGCGGAGGAAGTCGGGCTCGATGCGATTGCGATCACCGACCATGATACCGTTGACGGTGCAAAGAAAGCGCTTGCCTGCGCATCCGCCGTTCTTGTGATACCGGGAATTGAAGTCTCCACAAAGCAGGGACATCTTCTCGTGCTTGGGATTACTGAGGTAATTCCCGCAGGGCTCGAGGTCGGAGAAACCATCGTACTCGCCCGACGGCTCGGTGCAGTACTCATACTCCCTCATCCCTATCACATCTGGCGGCACGGTGTCGCACGGAAACGCAAAGCGGGCATGCTGATCGTTGATGCGGTAGAATCGTTCAACAGCCGGTATATCGTCGGCTCTGCGAACCGGAAGGCGGCGAGGATCGCCCGCCGGCTCGGGAAGCCCTGTGTCGGGGGAAGCGACGCCCACAACGCCCGGTTTGTCGGATTTGGCAGGACTTTTATCGACGCAGAGCCGACCGTTCCCGCAATCCTCCAGGCTATCCGCGACGGAAAAGTCTCAAGCGGTGGCAGGAAGACACCGTTGCGCACGTACACCCGGCAGTCGCTCCGGAACACGTGGAGAAAAATAGCACGGTTCACACGGCGCGTGCGTCTGAAATGAGACTTGCGTTTTGCGTATCCTATATCGGGACCCGGTTCTTCGGGTCGCAGGTGCAGGCAGATCACCGCACGGTTGAAGGTGAATTTATTGCCGCCTGCCGCAGGCTCGACCTGTTTTTGGATTTCCGCGAGGCCGGTTTTTTATCCGCAGGGCGCACGGACCGGGGCGTGCACGCACGGGGACAGGTCGTTTCGTTCTCAACACAATATCCTGACCGTGCGATCTCTGCACTCAACATCCAGCTCCCGCCTGACTGCTGGTGTACCGGATATGCGGAAGTGCCGGATGAATTCCACCCCCGGTACGATGCCCGCTCGCGCACCTACCGCTACTACTTTGCCGCCACTCCGGCTGATACGGGTGCCATGGCGCGTGCTGCGCAGCTCTTTACCGGCACCCATAATTTTACCAACTTCGCCCGCGTGCGGGGCAGGAACCCATACCGGACGGTACATGCGGCATCGATCGGTGAAGAACGCGATTTTGTCTATCTTGAAGTGACCGCAGACAGCTTTCTCTGGCACCAGGTGCGGTGCATCGCTGCTGCTCTCTGGCAGGTCGGTGCAGGTGAAATTGATGAGGGGTCGGTTGCCACCCTGCTCGAACAGGAGTCAGCAAAGGCGGTCCCGCCAGCGCCTGCGGAAGGGCTTATCCTCTGGTATACAGACTGCGGTATTACGTTCACCCCGTTGCCGGTTGATGACCGGAGCGCATCGTATCTTGGATATCTCCGCCGGCACTATGCGCTGATGGAGCGGGTGTGCGGGACACTTGCTGCTCCGGAAGAGACGGGACGTGGCGATGAACGCGATTGAGACCCGGGACCTGACCCGGTACTACGGGACGCTCTGTGCGGTAAACGGGCTCACCCTCTCGGTCGACCATGAGGTTTTTGCACTACTTGGCCCCAACGGGTCAGGCAAGACAACAACTGTGCTGATGCTCACAACTCTCCTGCACCCGACTTCCGGTTCGGCGGAGGTCTGCGGGCACGATATCGTACGCGACGGCAAGCAGGTGCGGCGTTGCTTAAGCTATGTCCCGCAGGATATGGCAGTGGACATCAAACTCACCGGGCGCGAGAACGCCCTCCTCTTTGCCCGGCTGTACGGGGTCGCAGACGCAAACGACCGGGTCGATGAGGTGATTGGGGTGATGGGGCTCACTGACCGGGCGGACGACCTTGTAAAGACATATTCCGGTGGGATGCGCCGCAGGCTCGAGCTCGCGCAGGCGCTTGTCCACGAACCGGCCGTGCTCTTTCTGGATGAGCCCACGCTCGGTCTCGATGTCGCTGCCCGGTCCACGATCTGGGAGCATATCCGGGCGCTCAAAAAAGACGGCATGACCGTCTTTGTCACGACGCACTACATGGACGAGGCAGACCGGTACTGCGACCGTGTCGGCATTATCAGCCGGGGGACTCTTGTTGCGCTTGGTGGACCATCAGCGCTCAAAGCCAGTTTGGGCAAGGATGTTATCACCGCACAGATTGACGGCGACTTCAAAGATCCCCGCATTGACGGGATCACGTTCTTTGCACTGGCGAACAACGAGGCATCCTTTCTTGCAGAGAACGGGCGCGAGGCACTCCCGCTCCTTGCTGATGCACTCACAAAATCAGGAGTGAAAGTGCGTTCGCTCGCGCTGCGGGAGCCGACACTGGACGATGCCTTCCTCCATGCAGTCGGGACACCGGAGGAACCGGCGGGGTTCGACCAGACAAAGTTCCGGACGATGTTGCGGAGGAGAAAATGAGGGGGGTTGTGTATTATATCCAGCGGGATTTCCTGCGCTGGGTGCGGGGCAGTGTCGCGGTCTTCTCGGCACTCGTGATGCCCGCTGCATGGCTGATCTTTGTCGGGCTCGCATTACCCATCCGGTTCACGGACAACTACCTCGACTTCATCACGCCCGGCATCCTCGTAATGACGATGCTTTCGGCAGGCCTCTCCGGCGGGACTCTTTTAATGTTTGACAAGATCCTCGGCTTTCTCAACAAGTTCCTCGCCCTCCCCTCGCCACGGGAGGACATCCTGTTCGGTAAAATCCTGTTCGTGAGCATCAGGGGGCTTATCCAGTCGACGGTCATCCTTATCATCGCCGTCCTCATTGGCGCGTCTGTCTACAACCCGCTCCAGTACGGGCTCACCTATCTGATCCTGTTCCTTTTCGGGATGCTGATCGCCGCGTTTGCCACGACCATCGCACTCTATCTTGAGGACCACGACTCATTTGCCGCGGTCAATACGATGATCGCCATGCCGCTTTTTTTCACGTCAAGTGCCCTGATGCCCTACAATGTCATGCCGGTCTGGCTCAGAACCCTTGCAGAACTCAACCCTTTGAGCTACGCGATCGATGCAATCCGTGCCGTGAACACGGGCGTCCTGCCGTTCGTACAGATCGCAGCGCTCATTGCTCTGTGTCTCATCGTTACCGTTGTCAGCGTCCATGTGTTCCGCAGGGTGACGGTATAGTACACACTCAAGAGGTATTTAAACCCTGAAACGGAACCCTATCAAACGAGCATGAAAGATCACCACCCCGTCGACCTGAGGACCATCGCATGGCATGCGATGGAGAAATACGGCTTTGATCCTCTGTTCCCGCAACCCGTGATGGAAGAAGTAAGTGCTCTCCATGAGAAGACGTTTTCAGAAAATCAGCATGACGCAAGCGACCTGCGCCACCTCCTGTGGTCGTCCATCGACAACCACGACTCCATGGACCTTGACCAGATTGAATACTGCGAACGAAAAGAGAACGGGAAGATACATGTCAGGGTCGCGATCGCCGATGTCGATGTCTACATAAAAAAACACTCGGAGACCGACCGGCATGCCGCTCATAACGGGACCTCCGTCTATACCGGCATCCAGACCTTCCCTATGCTGCCGGACCGGCTCTCCCGGGGCATCACCTCCCTGCTCCCGGGCCAGGACCGGATTGCGGTCGTTATCGAATACATGGTTCTTGCCGATGGGAGCTTCCGGCCCGGGAAAGTATACCGGGCCCTTGTCTGCAATAAGGCAAAACTTGTCTATGAAGAGGTCGGGGCGTGGCTTGAAGGGACGGGCCCCATCCCGAAAAAGCTACAGGAAGTCCCCGGACTGGAAGAACAACTTCACCTGCAGAACGAGGTCTCACAGATCTTAAGGAAAAACCGGAGAGAACAGGGAGCGCTTGAATTAGACACCATTGAAGCTGAGGCGGTAGTGGAGGGAGACACGGTAAGGGATCTTGTCGTCAAGCGGCAGAACCTGGCACGATGCGTAATCGAGGAATTCATGGTCGCAGCGAACGGGACCATAGTCGCCTCCCTGGGAGACGCCGGGGTACCCATGATCCAGCGGGTCGTGCGTACACCAAGGAACTGGGAGGGCATCGTTCTTACCGCCGCGGCACACGGCGAGATTTTGCCTGACACACCGGATGCAAAAGCGCTCGCAAAATTCCTCATCAGGCAGAAAGAAACCGACCCGGAACGCTTTCCGGACCTGTCCCTGACCGTAGTGAAACTTTTGGGGCCGGGCGAATACATGATGCTCGAACCCGGCGCGCTACCAACCGGTCATTTCGCTCTCGCCGTTATCGATTACACCCATGCCACCGCCCCAAACCGGCGCTACGTTGATGTCATCAACCAGCGGCTGGTAAAATCGATCCTCGATAAAAGACCAAGCCCCTACTTAAAAGAAGAACTCTTTCTCCAGTCCGAATACCTGACCGGCCGGGAGAAAGCAGCAAAGAAAGTCCAGCGTTTCATGCGAAAAGCCGCAGCCGCCGTGCTGCTCCGTCACCGGCTCGGTGAGTCATTCGATGCGCTGGTAACCGGTGCCGCAGATAAAGGGACCTATGTCCGGCTCATCACGCCACCTGCGGAGGGGCGGGTCATACGGGGCGAAAAAGGCCTCAGGGTAGGCCAGAAAATCCGTGTCCGCCTGCTTAAGACAGACCCGTTCAACGGTTTTATCGACTTTGAACGTGCCGGTGGCAGGTAGGACCGGGACCGGGCGGTCACTACATCCTGCCTGCCGGGGGCCTCTTTTTGGTAACGGTCACTCATTGAATTTGTTATACAGACGGTTTGCGATGAGCTGGAAGATCAAAATAAAGGTACACAGCATCGCAATATCGATAAGCGGGTTGAAGTGCGTATCTCCCAGATATGCAGCACGGATAAGATCGTTCCCGTACGTGAGCGGAGAAAAGAATCCGGCAACCTGCCCGATGGAAGGGATTGACTCTAAGGGGATGAAGACGCC
This sequence comes from uncultured Methanoregula sp., assembly GCA_964573085.1. Taxonomy (GTDB): domain Archaea; phylum Halobacteriota; class Methanomicrobia; order Methanomicrobiales; family Methanospirillaceae; genus MVRE01. Next base: position 13,385 of record CAZNIL010000025.1, on the reverse strand, counting down.
GGATATGAATATCAGGGGCAGCCTGACCATGTTCAGCATGGACATGATATCCCCAGGGCTCTCGGTCGGGTACGCTGCAAACAGGGCCCCCATTGTCGCAAAGCAGAATGAAGTCAGAATGATCCCGGACACAAGGGGGACGATGCTTACGGGAGAAGTCCCAAAGATGAGCAGGCCGGCGACGAGCGGGACGAATGCGATACAGATACTGTAGAAAAAACCGCTCAGGCTTTCGCCAAGCACTATTGCATGCAGGGAGACGGGTGCAGACACGAGCCGGTCAAATGTCTTCATCCGCCGTTCGATAGGGATGGACACCGGTTCAATAGACGATGATGAGAAGAGGATCGTGATCGCGATAAGCCCCGGGATCATGACAGACGGGCCTGCAGGTTTTCCTACGGCAAATGCAAGGAACATGAAAAGGGGAAACAGTGCACCGGAGACGATGATATTTGGCTTGAAGTAATAGATCGCAATATCTTTTTTTGCAATTGCCCATGCGGCGTTTAGTTCCGCATAGAGTTGCCCGTGCCTGCGAGCTGGATCAGTCAACGGTACTCACCCCTTTGGTCCTGATCTCAAGACCGGTCAGTTTGATGAAAACGTCTTCCAGGCTCGGGCCGAATGTGGTCACGATGAGTACCTTGCAGTTATGGTCCCCTGCATACTCCATAATAGCGGCGATAACTCCGGACGGGTCTTCTGTAAAAAGCCGGAACTTGTCTCCCTCCTTTCTGACTTCGCTTACCCCGGGGATCTGTTTGAGTTCTTCCAACCGGCGGGGATCTGTCGGCTCGAATGCCACCTCGATCGACTGGGCGCTCTGAATTGTTTTTTTCAACCGTTCCGGGGAATCTATTGCGGCGATACGCCCACGGTTGATGATCTCGACACGATCGCAGGCCAGGTTTGCCTCCTCGATATTATGGGTTGTGAGAAAGACCGTAACCCCCCGTGCATTGAGATCGCGGATCACGTCCCGTATGATGAGGTTGCTCTGCACGTCAAGGCCCGAAGTGGGTTCATCAAGAAACAGGACCCGGGGATTGTTGATAAGCCCCATGGCAAGCGTGAGCCTGCGCTTCATGCCTTTAAAAAAAGCCGTGGACTTTGTCATTTCGTCGCTCCCACAGCCCGAAGAGTTCGAGAAGATCTTTTCCCCGGACTTCGCGCTCTTTTTTTGCCACGGTGTAGAGTTCGGCAGTGAACATCAGGTTCTGTCATGCGCTGAGATCGTCGTAGATGTTCGATGTTTCGTGAACAATACCCATCTGTTTGCGGGCGGCAGTTGTCTCCTGTAAGATGTCCTGTCCAAAAATTTTTGCAGTCCCTTTGGTGGGTGTGCTGATCCGGTCAGGATGCGGATGGTGGTGGTCTTTCCCGCACCGTTAGGACCGAGAAAACCAAACGTCTCCCCCTCGGACACGGTAAAATTTATGTCATTTAATGCAGTAAGTGCGCCAAATTGTTTGAAAATATGCGAGACCTCGATCGCATGCATAGTACCATGGTACTACTGGTATTGGATTTTAAAAGATGCCATGAGCGCAACCAAAGCACAAAAAGCATATCCGATGAAGATCCGTACAGTCAGGCCCTGTCAACCGTAATTCCCGTTTAAAAAAAATAATCAATAAGAAGATGAGTGTCTGCCCGCCTTAAAGTGAGCGTTCCGGAACCTGACCAGTTCATCACAGAACTCTCCCAGATACTCCTCCATGGAGAGGCTTCCTTCTTCGAATACGCAGTCTTCTTCTTCGATGATTTTGTTGATCATGTCACGAGTAGGAAGAACGAGATCGACCGGTACCCCGGCCTCTTTTGACCCCCTGATAAAGGCTTCCCGGAAGATGCCAAGGCAATACCCGATGCGGTATTGGTAAACATGCCGGGTCTTGTCCAGGTACCCCGCGACCCGTCCCGTCTCAATACGGAGAAAATCCTCAAGGACTTTTTTGTCTTTGCATTTTCCGAGCATGTATTTGTAATGGGCAAACGGGTACATCTCTTCGAGTTCGGCAGGGACAATCCCGCAGGTCCCAAAGACTACAATATGATACTGTGACGGGTCAAAGACCTGCGAGATCACCATCCTGATGAGCTGGTGGCTGGGGCTCGTACTATACGGTTTCCGGACCGCACAGGGCAAAAAGATCGCAATGTCGCGGGGTGCAACCTCGTATCTGTCGATGATATACCGGTACGACGTTTCAAACTCCTTTAAGTAAAACGGCGGGTCTGTCAGGATATTCTGCTGACCGGTTTCTGACCCCGGGGGGTCTTCATAAGCACCCATGGTTATTCATATCTGATCGCTTCAGGGATAAAAGAAGTAACCTGTCCGTCTGGCAGGGGA
>CAZNIL010000025.1:0-10926 GCA_964573085.1 uncultured Methanoregula sp. | reverse complement strand
TTCATATGGATACAGTGATTCGTGACCGGTTTATAAAGCTCTGGCAGGACTCCTGCCCCGGAGCTGAATTGCCCATAGCATTTGAGGTCGGGGCCGATAACGGGACAGCAGAAAGAGCACAAGCCCGGGAAGGCTGGCGGTGTATCATCTGTGATCTGGCACGGGTGCGGAAAGGGAATGTACTTGTCACAGGCCGTTCCGGGGTCACCTGCAGCGGCGGCCTTTTTTACATGGGTTTTGACACGCAGCGCAGCGAAAACTTCCGGTACTTCCTCTCGTACGGGAAACCCGGCGTGGTCGAAGGTGAACGGTATAAAATGACCCCGGAGCTCGTTGATGCGTATAATGCGCTCCCGGTACCTCTTTGTGCGGAGGGCACATGCTACACGTTCAAACGCTGGGATAAACTTACTGCTGCGGACGACCCGGATGCGGTCATCTTCTTTGCACGGCCGGAAGTGATGTCAGCACTGTTCACGCTCGCAAACTTCGATGAGGCCGACCCGCACGGCGTCATCTGTCCGTTTGGCTCCGGGTGCTCGTCGATCATCCATTATCCCCGCCTTGAGCAGCAGAGCAATCACCCGCGGGCGGTGCTGGGGATGTTTGACCCGTCCGCACGCCCCTGTGTTCCTGTCGATGTCCTGACATTTGCCATCCCGTTTAAAAAGTTTGAGAAAATGATTGCGTATATGGAGCAGAGTTTTCTTATCACAAAGACGTGGGGCAAGGTAAAGGCAAAGATCGCCCGGAGCAACACCCTGCATTCCGGGTAGGGATCATTCCCGTTATCCTTATCGATCCCCCTTCCCGCAACACCGTCATCAGGGGGTAATACACTGGCGTGGGAGGAGAAGGGGATGATCTTCAATTACTTATCATTCTTTCCCGCAGGCGAAGTCCATTTACCACCAGCACGATTCCCACCAGCAAAGCAATTACTCCAAGCACCTCTACCAGAAGAAATGCCCCTGCAGCGGGCGTTTCCAGTATGAGGACTGCCAGTGCCAGGGAAAGAATGCCAATAATCAGGCGGCTTGTGAATCCCTCGGGGACTGCGGGCCTTCCTTGAGACACGCGGCTCAGGAGGATAACGGCGCTGGCACAAGCCCACACAGCCAGGATCACGAGGATGATGACGCTCCATACTGACGGGGGCAGGTACCACGAAATAGCGCCCGTGCAGAATATGCAAAGCCCCTGGACTATTCCCTCGCCATCTGTCAATCCCTGAGATCGGGTAGCAAGACCCGACCAGATTACTCCTGTCCCCATGCCTACCAGCGCGAGGGGAATTATATAGTGAACAATTCCTGAAAAGAACCGCATGGGATCTGACAGGATGAAAAGCGCCGCAAGGAGTGACGAGAGCCCCAACAGAACCTGGCGTTGCCATGATACCTGCTGCTCTGCAAGAATTGTTCTCGTATCCCCGTCATCGTGATGTCGTGCATGGTAGATGAGGGTGCCGCAGGTATTTGCGATCATCAACAGGAGAGGTGCATCGTCAATGAGGTGCAACAGGGGGTGAGTTGCCGGATCATAGCGGTCTAGGTGCACCCGCCACTCCGTTTTTGTCTCATGCACATGATACTGTCCTTTCCGGTAACTGGCAATTGTCCCGGGAGTGGGAATATTCAGTGAGGACTTTTTCCAGTGAGTATCCAGCGGTTCGGTTACCGACTCCTTATCTGCGACGACCTCCCAGATGCCCTGGTGCAGTGGTGTGAGGACATCATCAAGTCTTGTCAGAATTCAATTCCCCCTATCCCCGAATAGGGATTTGTCCCGATTGTTTATAGGGGACACTCATTTCCGCGTGACAAGCACAAGAGCTTGCGTATAGGATCAACCTAAAAAGCATATCTTGTACGACAACTAAAAAGATGAGATAGGATGTGACAGGATGGGCGATCCGTACGTGAGCAGTGGCGAATCATTTATCCGGACAACCGGTAGGATTAGCGTCAACTTTGCCCTGTATGACATGATACTCACCACCAGGCACCTCATCCTTGTCGACAACACGTATGCACGGTTCGAGCCGCAGATGATCCCGGTCCTGACCGTACTGTCGGTAACCGCCGGAAAGGTTACCACGGGTGAGCCGGTTATTACTCTTACTTTTACCGCAGCGGGCAGCACCGGAGCTCCTGCTCCGATGAACCTCATCTTCTCCCAGCAACCCGGTGAACAAAGAAAACGGGAACGCGACGAGTGGATAAAAATACTCATCGATCATATCGTAGCAGCACGCCATCAGGACATTCATGCCGACGCGGCTCCCGCTCATGCGGAACGAGTCCGGTTCCCCCCGGGCGCAACACCGCGCCCGATCGAACTGGCGTTTCCCCGCAAGACCAGTTCCGGACCGGAGCCTTTCCCTTCAGAAATTGTAATACTTCCTGATGAGATTGAATCACCGGAAGGTGAAGATGAATCAATAGTATTGTCACCTGCAGCAATTCGGACGCATCCGGTAACGGAAGGGCCGCCATCTTCCGCAGACGCAGATATAAAATCCCCAGTGGACAAAGGATCGCCGTATCCTGCAGGAGAAAAGAGCGGGACAGCGGATACGATCCCTTCTGCAGTGATAACACAAAAGGGACAGGCAGGGCAGGTCACAAAAACAACATTATTGCCTGGTATGGAGACACTGCCCGGTCCGACAGGAAAAGAGCCGACGGCAGCTGAGGGAGGAGATCACGGGTCGCAGGACTCCTTTGCCCTCACCATCCAGACTGCGATAAAATCTTTGGGTACAGTTGCCCCCGCCGCCCCACCAATTGTGGAACCAAAGGATCAACCTGTGGAGGGAACGACGCCACATGCTCCTGGATCATCCCCTCCATCCAGGGAACCCCGGTCCTGGCAAACCACGGTATTAGCGGTCAGCATACTTGTCATCATCATCCTTGCGGTGGTGGGTTGGACGATGCTCAATGTCCCGGTCGAGCCGCAAAAAGGTGAGGGGCCAATCGTGCCCGTGGTGACTACGACTCCCCCTCTCCCCGGTACCTCGGCCCCGGTGACGATCCCCGGTAATGGTGTCTGGGTACGCGTGGAGTACAACGGAAGTTTCATCGGGTATGTCGGCAATCCCGGGTCACTGCAGCACGTTGGCGGTTCCGGCGACCAGTTCTATTACATCCCGAAGAGTGATGACCTCGTGCAGGCATCGCTTATGAAGCAGGACAATTCAGGAAATACCCTTACAATTGAGGTCTACCGGAACGGGGAGATAGTGTTCCATCGCACAACCCGGGCCCCGAAGGGGGAAGTTCAGGTCCTCATTGATCCACGGACAGGAAATCCCCCCGGTATCAATACCCCGGTCGTGACACCGTAAATTTTCATCGCTGCCGTGTCCGTCTTTAGTGTTTCGGGAACCCCCGTTCTGCAAGACTTGTCTGGATCTCGTCAAGGATAACCGGGTCATCGATTGTCGCGGGTACATTGAACGGGACACCGTCAGCGATCTTTTTAATGATACCCCGCAGGATCTTGCCGGACCGGGTCTTGGGTAACCTTTTGACGACAAGAGCCTCTTTAAACGACGCGATCGGGCCGATCCGCTCCCGCACCAGCCTGACCAGCTCGCGTTCGAGCTCACCGGGGGTGCGGTCCTTTCCTGCCTTGAGCACCACAAAACCGACCGGCACTTCGGCTTTGATCGGGTCGTGCACTCCGCTCACTGCACATTCCGCAACGTCGGGATGGGATGCGAGTACCTCCTCCATTGCACCGGTTGAGAGCCGGTGCCCGGCGACGTTGATGATGTCGTCAGTCCTGCCCATGATCCAGAGATAGCCGTCCGCATCGATATATCCGGTATCGGCAGTGAAATAGTACCCCGGATAGATTGAAAAATAGGTCTTTACAAAGTCCGCATCGGCATGGAAGAGCGTGGTCATGCACCCCGGGGGAAGCGGAGATTTTACCACGATATTGCCCTGTTGCCCGGGTCCTGCCTGTTTTCCGTCTGCATCCATCACCCGGATATCATAACCCGGCACTGGTTTTGTGCAGGAACCGGGTTTTACCGGGTACAACCCGAGCCCGGCACAGTTTGCCCCGATCGCCCAGCCGGTCTCGGTCTGCCACCAGTGATCGATGACCGGCACCTTCAGCTGCTGTTCTGCCCATTGCAGGGTGTCGGGGTCACACCGCTCCCCGGCCAAAAAGAGCATCCGGAACTTCTTAAGGTCATACTTTTTCACGTACTCCCCCCCGGGGTCTTCCCTGCGTATTGCCCTGAATGCCGTAGGTGCGCAGAAAAGGACCGAGACGTTGTGCTGTTCGATGACCCGCCAGAACGCGCCCGGGTCCGGCGTGCCTACGGATTTTCCCTCGTAGAGGATCGTCGTGCAGCCATAGAACAGCGGGGCGTACACAATATAGGAGTGCCCGACAACCCAGCCGATATCCGAGGCTGCCCAGTATACTTCTCCGGGCGTCATGCCGTAGATCGCATCCATGCTCCAGTGCAGGGCGACGAGGTGTCCGCCATTGTCGCGGAGCACCCCTTTGGGTTTTCCGGTTGTGCCGGAGGTGTACAGGATATAGAGCGGGTCGGTTGCTGCAATGGGCACGCATGGGTGTGGCTCAGCGTCCATGATCTCCGTCCATTCATGGTCCCTTCCTTTGATCAGGTCTACACGCCCCCGGGGGCGCTGGACAATGACACAGGCATCGGGTTTATGGGGGCACATCCTGATTGCCTCGTCAAGGAGGGGCTTGTAAGGGATGATCCGTTTCACCTCAATCCCGCAGGATGTGGAGATAACAATTTTTGGCTGTGCGTCCTCGATACGGGTGGCGAGTTCCCGTGATGCAAACCCCCCGAAGACGACAGAATGGATTGCCCCGAGCCGGGCGCAGGCGAGCATCGCAATCACGGCCTCGGGGACCATGGGCATATAGATGATGACCCGGTCGCCTTTTGTTAACCCGAGCCGTGCGAGCCCTCCTGCGCACCGGGCAACAAGGTCCCGGAGCTCGCGGTAGCTGAATTTTTTTATGGTCTTGGTAACGGGACTGTCGTAGATGAGCGCGATCTGGTCCGCCCGCCCGTTCTCCACGTGGCGGTCAAGGGCGTTATAACATGTATTGACGATTCCTCCCTCAAACCAGCGGTAGAACGGCGGGTTCTCTGCGTTGAGCACCCGGTCCCACTCTCTCTCCCAGTGGACTGCCTTTGCTGCATTGCCCCAGAACTCTTCAGGCTGTTCGATCGACTGCCGGTAGGCATCCTCATACCCGTTACCCATGGAACCTGTTCTCCCAATCGCCTAAGGTTAACAAAGGAGAGATGGGTTCATATTTTTTTCTTTATGAAATCGCCGGCACCGGGGATTCCTGCGCAACACTACGGACAAGAGATCTTTGATAAGCCCGGAAAACCTCTCAGGAATTTTCCTTGCAACCGAGAAAGGGTTAGACCCCCAGCTCCTCAGCCAGCTCACGACGTTTGTGGATAATATCCTCGATACCGGATGACAACGAAAATCAGGATTTTTTTTTAAAAATCGCTATATTTATTTCCTGAAGGTACATTTTAGATTTTTAATGAGTTCCTTTAAAATTTTATATCGTCTGGTTTTTGTTCTTGTAATATTGCTTACCTTAATGCCAGGTGTCTGGGGGTGGTCTGTCGAAAATCTGGTAATAATTCCGGGCGACGGGCCCGTCTCTCCCCACACACCGGTGACCGTGACGTATAAGGTTCATTTTGCCTCGTTTAACAGCCAGAATACCCTGGATATGTATACCGACCTCTCAAACGCGACCTGGGTCGTTACAAAAACCGATATTATCGAAGATGTCCCTGCAGTTACCTCTCCGTTGCTGGCGAAGAGCGGGTCCCGGGTCCGGATCGATGGCTGGACATTAAGCTATGTACGCAGGCAAATTGAGCTCAATGTCCAGTTACAGGGGACCGCTCCCGATGTTGCCCAGACGCAGGACAAGACCATTATCAGGGTGCAGGAATGGACCTCCGATGCCCAAACCCCTTACCGATACGGGAATCAGTAAGAAATACCAGATTTTTGTCCCAACCCCCACCCCCGAAACCCCGCCACCTACACTGACAACGGCCCCCACCCAAATTGTCCAGGACCAGAACACTCCCGAACCCTCTGCAACGCCGACAAAAAAACAGACCTATTCGCCCGGCCCCGCGCCAGTGCTGGTCTGCGGAATGCTTGCGGCTCTTGTGATGTTCATGGCAGTAACAAGGAAAAAATAAGAAACACTATTTTTTATTTTTTTATGACGGGTTATTGAGTACTGGTGTCCGGGGAACCTTCATCGGTATTTAGATCCAAGACTATTCCTATGTTTGAGCGTATTTCGCGCAGTTTTAAACTTGTCAAAGCGAGCTGGCAGATCCTCATGCAGGACAAAAAGCTCCTCGTGTTTCCACTCCTCTCGGGGATCGTTACGCTGCTTGTAATCATCTCGTTTGTTCTCCCCCTGATCTTCACCGGGCAGGCAACGCACATGACGACCGGATCTCCCGTATCACTTCTGCTGCTCTTTGTTTTCTACGTAGTCAGCTACTTTGTGGTAATCTTCTTCAACACCGGCCTGATCTCCTGTGTTCATGCACGGCTTGAAGGGCGTGAGATGACCGTTGGCGAAGGCCTTGGCAACGCTGCACGCCATGTCGGATCAATCTTTGTATGGGCAGTGATCGCAGCCACGGTCGGGCTTATCTTGCGGATGATCGAAGAGCGTGCAGGAATTCTCGGGCAGATCGCGGCGGGCATCGCAGGGGGTGTGTGGAGTCTTGTCACGATGTTCGTCGTGCCGGTGATGATCTTTGAAGAAAAGAGCGTTTTTGGCTCCCTTAAGGAGTCGCTTATCCTTTTCAAAAAGACATGGGGCGAGAGCGTCGTGGGCACCGTATCGATCGGGTTTGTCTTTGCCATAATCGGGGCTGCCGGTTTTGTCTTTGTACTGGCAGCGCTCTTTTCAGGAACCCTCGCGATCATTTCGATTGCCCTCGTCCTGTTCATTCTCCTGATCGCCACTCTTGCCATCGTGGCATCGGCGATGAACGGGATCTTTGTGGTCGCGCTCTACACGTATGCGAAAACCGGAACGGTTCCATCGTTGTATTCAGGAGACCTCATCAAAGAAGCATTTGTCCCAAAACAGCAGGTTGGCCCGGGAACAATCTGATCCCCCGCCCCGTGTTTTTACCTGAGGTACAATGTGCGGAAAACGGCATAACTGCATCACGGTAATTAGTGCATTCTTATTTTAGTGCCGTATATCCCGGGAATGGTTTGTCCGGCGCTACCCCCCTCGTCTGTTTTAAGGGTAATCGGTGCAATAAAAGGTTAATTATGATATTTTACGGTAACCCGGTGCTGGCATGACTCCTTTGTTACCCCGGGTTGCGGTCGCGTGCGGGGTAATTGCTGCGATAACTCTTCTCATGAGTCCTGTCGCTGCTACCCTTGTTCTCTCCGGTGAATCTCTTACTCCTGCAACAATCCCGCTGGCCCCGGGAACAGACCAGAAGGTAGACGCAAGCATCGCCATCATCCCGTCAGGTGCAACAACGTTTGAAAAAGGACACTCGCTCCAGATGCAGACCGGGCTTGACAACGCGAAATGGAATATGCAGGTCTTCACGGACGGGATCCCGGCGGCGCGGCAGTCCGCCGAAGGCAGCGCGTTATTTGTGAATGGCTACCTGCTGTCGTACACAACAAACCGCGATGTTGCTGTCTCGGTCATAGTTGAGGGGTTCGTTCCTGCGGATACCGGCGCCACCATCACGCTGCTTGTAGTGCAGGAACTCGACAACAGCGGCATGCCGGTCCTGGGAAGTGTGGTCACGATCAGCCAGCCGGTTGCTGCTCCGGCAGGTACTCAGGTAACCGCAACGGTTCCCGGGATCAGCCCCCCCCTCGAAAAAACTGCACCGGTCCCTGCCCCTACACGAACAGGAGGTTTTTGTCTGGTTGCGGGACTTATCGCGCTTATAAGCACTGCAGTATTCTTTGTTCCCGGTAAGAAAAGGGAAACATAATATTTTTCCCGGGCTCCTGTCTCTTTTTTAAAGTGTCCGTGCGCACCCGCTTACGACTGCCGCCTCGCGGACAGCCTGTGCCACCGCTTTGACCACATCCCGGTTGAGGACCCGGGGAAGGATCCGGTCTTTGCGTGGCCGTTTGACATAGTCCGCGATTGCGTGGGCTGCAGCTACCTTCATCTCATCGGATATTCTTGTGGCGCACACGTCAAGCGCTCCCCGGAAAATGCCGGGGAACGCGAGCGCGTAGTTGATCTGGTTGGGAAATTCACCCCGTCCCGTCCCTACAACCGCTGCACCCGCAAGCAGGGCATCGTGGGGGTGGATCTCGGGTGCAGGGTTGGCAAGTGCAAAGATGACCGGCTCACTGTTCATCGACCGTACCATCGCTGGTGTGATGATATTGGGCACCGAAACACCGATGCACACGTCTGCGCCCTCTATAGCGTCGGCAAGCGTCCCTGTCCGCCCGTCCTTGTTCGTCTCCTCTGCCACGATGAACTTATACTTATTGCCGTAGAGCCCCTCGCGGTGCCGGTGAATAATTCCCCTGCTGTCGCAGACGATGATATCGTTGACGCGAGGGAGAAGGTCTGACTTGTACCCGATCCCGGTGAGCATGCGGATGATCGCAAACCCGGCTGCTCCTGAGCCGCTGATGACAATATTCAAATCCTCGAACCGCTTTTTTGTCACCTTGCATGCATTGATGAGGGCGGCAAGCACGACAATGGCAGTCCCGTGCTGGTCATCGTGCATCACCGGAATGCCAATGCCCTGCAATGCTTCCTCGAGCTCGAAGCACTTGGGCGCCGCAATGTCCTCGAGCGCGATCCCGCCAAAAACCGGTGCTATATTTTTGATCTCGTCAGCGAACTCCGTGTGGTAGCTCTCAAAACAGATCGGGAACGCATCGATGTCTGCGAGTTTTTTGAAAAGAAGGGCTTTACCCTCCATGACCGGGATTGCGGCATACCCCCCGATGTTTCCCAGTGACAGAACACGGGAGCCGTCTGTCACAATGGCGATGGTATTTGCCTTCAGGGTATACCGGTAGGCAAGGTTCTTGTCCTGGTGGATTGCCTTGCAGACCGCTCCGACGCCCGGGGTGTAGGCAAGCGAAAGTTCACGGCGGCTGGTCAGGGGCACCTTGGAGTGGACTTCGATCTTCCCGTGAAATTTTTCATGGAGTTCGAGCGACTCCTTAAAAAAATCTCTCTGGGTTTGTCTGCGCCGCATGCCTCCCCCGGTCTTTAGTTCTATGAACGTAACGAGAAGTCATGAATCTTATTGTTTTAAAAAGAGGGATCTGTCATGAAACCCGCGGTGACGGGGAGTGTGATGGCGTGGGGCTACCCTTGGTCAAAGGGAGGGCCCATCATAAACTATGTCTTATCCGAAACGCCAAGTACTTTAACGATCATCCTTGGCAGGAGAGGGCAGAGAAGAAACAAAAGCGGCGCTTGCGGAGGAGTCCTGTGAAGATGTTGCACATATCCGTGCCATCGCCGGCCGGCTCAAGGAAGCCGGGAGCCGGGGCGAACTCGGGACGGCCATTGCACGCGAGGTGCTGAAATACACCCATTTTGAGCTGCAGGTGATCGGCGGGCGCCTGAACAATGAGATCGCCCGGCTGCCCTCTCCCTACCGCGAACGGATCCGCCCGTACTTCATCGACCAGATATTCGGGACGCACCACCGGCTCCTCGTAATGCACCGGAACGGTGACCTTGTCAGGGTGACCAGGCCGGTCAAAGACCCCGTAACTCTTTGCGCATTCTGCGATATGCTGCCCGCAGGATGTTTTGTAACCGATGACCGGTCGGAGTTGTACCCACATTTCCGGAACCCGAGGAACCGTCTCTTCTATTACCTGATCGCAGCATGTGCGATGTTTGTGCTCGGGGAACCCGGCCACCCGGTCGGGATGCCGTTCCCGGGAGGGTTTACCGTCGAAAAGCGGGGCAGTGAATATTACTGCCTGATCCGCGACCGGGAAAAGGAAGTCCCGCATTCAATCTGTAACTTCTGCCCGGCAAAGCAGACCGACGAGAACAGGGCTTAGCGGGACTCTCCAAACTCGGTATCAATCCACGGTGTTATCTCATCCCGTACCCGACGGTACCCTTTGAGGATGTCCTCGTCTGTGCCGGGGGTGAGATGCGGGTCGTCAAAGCCCTTATGGATCGTCCGTGTCGCATTGGGGATGACAGGACAGACCTGGCGGGCACGGTCGCAGAGGATTACGGCGATATCAAATGACATACCTGTGACTTCATCAAGCGTCTTTGAGTGGTGATGGGAAATGTCAATCCCGATCTCCCGCATGACCTCGATCGCGCGGGTACTGACCCGTGCTTTCCGGGTTCCGGCTGAAAATACCTCATACCGGTCACCATATTTTGCCCGCAGGTACCCCTCGGCCATCTGGGAGCGGGCAGCATTTGCCGTGCATACAAAGAGGACTTTTGGTTTTTGGAGCATCAGGTCACCTTCCGTGGATCCATCGGTTATCAGACCGGTCTTTTTGTACTTTTGTCGTATCTCTTTAAAACAGCGTAATATTCGGCAAGCAACGCTTCCCCATAGGCTTCGCGGAGCGGATCCGGGATATAGTTCTGGCGCGATACCGCATCAACAAGAGCTGCCCGGATCTCATCATCCCGTGTGAGGTTACGGTTCTGGACTTCACAGACAGCATCGCAGAGCCCGGCTATTCCGACCTGCATTTCCCTGACCGCAATTTTCCGGATGCCCCAGAGTGCGCCGGCTGCACAGGGAGGCTGTCGGTCATGGGGGTCTGATTCTGGCATCAGGTATCGGTTGAGCTCCGGGATTAATAATTTTTACAATGTAATGTCAGCCTGCTGTCC
>CAZNIL010000024.1:17504-19638 GCA_964573085.1 uncultured Methanoregula sp. | reverse complement strand
TCCGGCCCGGCCTCATCCTCGTTCGAAGGTGGGCTGATGCCTCCCTTCTCCTCGTCGAGGTTTTGACAAACCTCTTCCGATTCCGAACGTCCGGCATCTGCCTCTGTTCCCGTCACCGGGGTGCTGATGCACCTCTCCGGTTCCTTTTCGATTATGGTTTTCATATCAATCATCACTGAAATTTTTGTCCAACCTCCGTTCCTCGCGAACGGGAGCATCCACTCCTCATCGCACATTCCAGGGTGCCGGCCCGGCAGGAGCCACGGCTGCGCAGTGACTCACGAGCGCCCTGCACGGGCGGACGGCGAGCTTGCCGTACTGCCGTTCAAGGAGATCAGCCCGCCGGACCGGCGGTCATCGAGGTATGCTAAAAGAGACGGGTGAGATCGTACCGGCCCGGGCGCCCAGAGAAAATTTCCCGTAACCGGAGGAAAAACAATTCAATTCATGCAATGAGACTCCGAATGGTCCCATTAACCCGCGCAAGAACAGCATAAAAATATAGCAGAACCGGGCGATGCGGACAGCCATCTTCTGTGCATACCCGATCTTCCGGATCCTCCTCGCTGTTCTCTTGCAGAAATCTTCGGTCATGTGTGGTAAAAGAAACAAAGATATGCGGGGTTATATGCTCTGTGGTCGATGCGAAAAATTTTGAAGTTATTCTGTGTCTGACAGGGCAATCGGGGCGTGAACCGGGCCCGGATATGTCAGACAACAGGCAGCCGCGATCCGGGCGCGGCAATTTTTTAAAAAAAATCCGGTTTTACGGGGAGATTGGAAGAAGTGTTGTGAGAGGTGCGGCAGTTTTGATAAAATTTTGCAGGAATGAGAAAGGTGTCGTAATGAGATGACAATTTGAAGGTTACAGGAATGTTCATTAAAATGAACATATGTTCAAAATTTTTAAACATTGTCAGATTGAAAAATGGAGAGACCGATGGTAAACTATCAGATCAATCTTTGAGGATTCTGATTATCCGGTCAATGACTGCATTCAATGCCGGGTCTTTCAGGTGTCCCGCACGGTACTGGATAATCCGGCTGTCTGCGGTGAACAACCGGTTCGGCCGGACATTGCTGTCCTGCCTGAGCGATCCCTCAATGAAATCGTCTTCACCTATTGAGATGCTGTACTGGTCCATCACCTGCCGGCTGGTTATCTGGCAGAGGATCACATCATCTCCTTCGAGCGGAGCAATCACAAGAGCCGGCCGTTTCTTTGCTGCGCTGAGATTTGAGAAGGGAAAGAGGACAACGACGACGTCGCCTTTTACAAATTCGCCCATGCTTCGTCCTCCTCAGGGCGCAGCCAATCTTTCTTTAAGGAGGACTCGCTTGCGTACGCGGTTTCGTTCGCGGTCTTCTTTTGTACTGACCTGATGAAGTCAAGGATCTCACGATAGCGCTGTCGTGGCACCTGGTGCAGTTCCCTGATAATCAGTTCCTCAACTTTCATAGGCGTTCACAACCCTATGCCGGGTTATTACTCAGTCCATTATTCCGGGTACGTAATCAGGTTATCTGTCAGGCCTGATGCGAGAGCGGGGTTCCCGCCACTCGAGTGCCGCATGCTGGAGCTCAACAGATGTTGTGCTTTTTTTGAGGTGAGAAAGCCCACCAGCCCATGTAAGGCGGAACTTCTTCTTTAAGGGTTTTTTCTTCCGTTTCGCAAGTTCCTCGATATAGTGGATCGCCTTGTTCCTGAGATCGGGTGGGAGATCGTCGATCATGCGATGCACGGTTTCTGCGGATGTCATGAAGTTTTTCCGGGATATTTTTCCTGCGCCTGCATGAACCTGCACCGGATCGCGTTTTTCATCATCGCCGGGGTCACACCATGCAAAATGCGTACAGCCGATACAGGTGCTGCGGACAGAACGCGGACAGCCCTCAGGATACGGGTCCGGCTTTTTGGAGGGATCATACTCCTTATTCTTCACCCGTTTCAAAGAGCCGTCCGGTTTAAGTTCATAGCTATACCGGCTATAACACCCTCCACACTCCATATTGAGCATACAATAACCTTCTATTTCTGAGAATCGGGCAAAGTGAGATTCGAAGATGAGAAGAATTCGCCGGAATTCTTCGATTTTGGAAAGGTTCGTCAGAACCTGACGACAAGAAGAATTTG
>CAZNIL010000024.1:0-17404 GCA_964573085.1 uncultured Methanoregula sp. | reverse complement strand
TCGGAAATTCTTCGATTTTGGAAAGGTTCGCCGGGACCTGACGACAAGAAGAATTTGTCGGAAATTCTTCGATTTTGGAAAGGTTCGCCGGGACCTGACGACAAGAAGAATTCTTCGGAAATTCTTCGATTGTGATGTATGACCATGTATGAACTGAAGGGTAGTTTTGTTTGGTCTTGCTCATAGCTGCTTCGATTGTTTGTGTTTTTTATCTCAATGGTTTTGTGGTCGGGTGGTGGTGGACAGACTGAGAACTCTTTCAAGCCGCAACTGTAAAGGAATACCTGACAGTTCAAACCAGTACCGGATGCATGTGTCGTACCGTTATACGATCTTCTTTTATCCCAAAGACCGGGTCCTTGTCATTGATGAGATCATGACCACCGAACAGGCCCACAAGGAATATGGCAGAATATAAGATCGCCAATCTGACAGCGGTTTTAAAATAAAGAAGGGGGGGGGCAATCCAGACAATCCTTAAAATTTGAAAACCGCGCCAGAACAGATGGCAGCCCAGACATTGCAAAAAGTTGGGAAAGTAAATATATTACAGAGGATCCCAGGTTTCGGATACTATTGAACCCACTTTTTTAAAAAAAACTGAACCGGGGTTTTCTGCAAGAGCCAGTAAGATAGCTCCCCAAAACCATAACAAGGTGCTTCTCTCTCTTTTTTTAGTCTATGTCCCATCTGTTCGAAACAAAGTACGGTCGTGTTGCCCCTTCAAGGACTGTCCCACACCGTGGGCACCGGAATGGCCCCGGCATGGGTGCACAGCAGCTGCAACCGGTTTTGAGCAGGAACTCTTCACCACAACCCGGGCATGTCAGGCGTTCTATGATGGGATCACTCCCCGCAGATCATATCGATCTCTGCTGCATACGGTTTGATATCGATCACCGGTGTCCCGTCAAGTGCATCCAGCCCCCGTACGGTGAGGATGCCCTCTTTTACTGAGAGCAGGTCGACGAGCGAGAGGCTGACCGGGTTCGGGCGGTCGGGTGACCGTGTGGCAAAGATCCCGAGCTCGGTCTTCCTGTGCGGTGGCGTTGCCCGGAGCACGTTCCGGTTGGACCGGTCAAACCAGCAGAGGACAAACAGGTGCCGGCTCTCTTCCAGCCTGTAAAGCCCGTCGCGGTACTGTTCATCGATGACAATTGTGGCAACCGTGTCCGCGAGCCGGCCCTGCCGGGGGGCATCGCTCCTGACCTTGTAGGGGGATCGCACGGTGCCGATTGGGTGGAGTTCGAAGGCCATGGAAAAACCGTCAGTACAGTAACAAAGGTATCCCGGGGGATGATAGAGTGATCGTTTTTTTACGGGGTCTTCTGTGAACAGGGAATGCAACAGCGTTTCCCGTTCACGGTCCGGGTCCTGGCATCAGCAACGGATTCGCCGCAGCACTCGCAGGTCACCGAAGCAAAGATCCGGGCCTTCTTCGGGGCCCCCATCGTGATCTTCTCAATTTTGAGAAGCTTCTCTGCAGGTGCGTGCAGGACATCCACCGTTGCCGTGTGCATCATCTCGTGGAACTGCTCCTCCTCTTTTTTTGAGGCGTTCCCGGAGAAGACCTTCGCCCGCAGTGCAGCAAAATCATTATTTTCGGTTGACTCGTTCCGGTGGAACGTGACCCGGACTGCCTCACCGTTCTTCCGGTTGTAGAAGGTGAACGCGTGTTTGCCGTAATCGTGGATGACCAGGTTTCCCTTGCCGGCCGTGGTCCCGGCAATGACCTGGATCGCGTCCACGCCGCAGGCGTCGGTCTCGCAGATGGCGACGAGGTCTTCATCCTCCGGGCGGGTGACGCCAAGTGCCTCCATGGCGGCGGTTGCTGCACGGTAACCGCAGGCAATGCCCGGGCAGGAGTGCCCGTGGAACCGGATACAGTCTTCGAACGTTACGGGGTGGGGTTCATGGTGATTGTGGCTGTGCATTTCCTTTGCTCCTAGGTGATTTTACAGGTGCCGGGGATGACATACCGGACGCCACCGAGTTCTCCAATCATGACCGGGAGGCCGTACACGTCCTCAATGACGGAGGGGGTGACGATATCATGGTTGCCGTGGATATACACTGTTCCGTTTTTGATGAAAATGAACGTATCCGCAAACCGCAGGGCCTGGTTCAGGTCATGCATGGTCATGATGGCCGCAATCTTATGGTCCCGTACAATTTCGCGGATGGTAGTGAGGATATCCACCTGGTTTTTTAAGTCAAGGTTGCTGGTCGGTTCATCAAGGAGCAGGATCTTGGGCTCCTGCACCAGCGCCCGGGCAATGGCGACTTTCTGGAGCTCGCCGCCGCTCATCTCATCAATATAGGTGAGGCGGAACGCTTCCATGCCGAGCTTGGTAAAGATGGCGTCCACGATAGCAAGGTCGCGGGGTGTTACGTCCCAGCCGATATGGGGGCGTCGCCCGAGCAGGACGGCATCGAATGCTGTCAGGCGCCCGGTCTCCACCCGCTGCGGGACATAGCCGACCCGCCGGGCGATATCCATGGTCCCGAGATCGAGCAGGTTCTCCTCATCAAGCAGCACGGTTCCCTGCCGTGGCTTTAAGATCCGGTTAAGGCATTTTAAAAGCGTGGTCTTCCCGACCCCGTTGGGGCCGAGCACGGCGACCACCTGTCCCCGTTCGATCGAGAAACCGATCTCCCGAAGGACATTTTTATTCCTGTACATGAATTTCAGTTCGTTTACCGATAACATCATCGCTTATACCCCCTGAACAGCAGGAAGATGAATACGGGAGCTCCCATAAACGCCGTCAGCACGGCAACCGGGAGCACGTAGGGTGCCACAATAACCCGTGCCATGGTGTCAGATGCAAGGAGCAGGACTGCCCCGGCCACCGCCGAACCGGGGATTAAAAACCGCTGGTCATCGCCTATGACCCTCCGGACCATGTGCGGGCAGACGAGCCCGACAAACCCAATCACACCCAGCAGCGCAACAATGACTGCAGAAATTAGTGCCGCGACGGTCATCCCGATCAGCCGTACCCGAACAACATTCACCCCGAGCCCCTGCGCAGTCTCGTCCCCGGCATCGATCGCGTTGTAGTTCCACCGGTTTGCAATGAAATACAGGGTACCGGCTCCCACGACAACTGCCATCAGGGGCAGCATATCCCACGTGACCCGGCCAACGTCCCCAAACGTCCAGAAGACCACTGCAGCGAGCTGGGCATCATTGGAGAAATACTGCAGGAACATGACGCCTGCCGAAAAGAGGGAGGAGAGGGCGACCCCGGTCAGGATCATCACTTCCGGGGAAGCGCCCTTGAGATGCGAGATCATCAGGATCACGCCGGTTGCCATCATGCAGAAGGCGAATGCAACCATGGTGGTGAGGTACGGGTTGGAGATCGATATCGGGTTTGCCACCGTTGATTGTATCGTGCCGGTGCCAAGGAGGATAATGGATACGGCAGCGCCGAAGGCACCGGCACTGGATATCCCCAGGGTGAAGGGGGATGCCAGCGGGTTTCTCAGGATTGATTGCATGGCCACACCAGCGATTGCGAGCCCGACTCCTGCAATCACCGCGGCGAGTGCCTGCGGCAACCGTATGTTCCAGATAATCCGGTCCCATTTCAACGATGTCGTGGTGCCAATCAGGCTCTGGATAACCTCAACCGGTGATATGGCAACAGCTCCTACCGAGATGGCAATGACAAAAAGGATGAGCGAGAGGAGAATCCCTAAGATAATCCAATGTACCTTGCGGTTCAGGTATGACCGGTAATCATTCGGGACGGTTCCTTCGTTCAGGTGCATGGCAGTTCTCTTCTTATCCGGTCTTTATCCGGGTAAACCCGAGATTTTTGTAATTCCCGTTGATGGCTGCAAAGGCGGGTTTCCCGACAAACATGGTGTAGATCTCATCCGCCTTTACCTGCGGGTCGATATCGGAGAACCGGTCGGGATACAGTACCTTGCCGATGAAATACGCATCTGCAAGCACGGTCTCATAGTTGGTATTGTAGAAATTGTAGGGCAGGACGCCGTACACGTTCCCCTTTTTCACCGCAGTCAGGTCGGCATATGCCGGGTTATTCTTCAGTTCGCCGATTGCGCCATCATTGTCCATCAGGGTGGTTCCCACGTCTATGAACAGGACATCGGGATCGTCTGCCACAATGACCTCTTTGGAGATATCGGCATGCTGGCTGCCGGATCCTGCCGCAATGTTCCTTGCATGCACCCAGATGAACGGCGGGTAGGCGGGCTCTGTGGAGATAATCCCATGGGCTCCGGCGGAGCTGACCCCGCCGATATACACGGTTTTCTGCTGGCCTGCCGGTATATCCTTTGTCCTGCGCTCAAGATCTGCGGTAATCCCGTCGATATATGTTATCAGTTCTTCTGCACGCGCATCTTTTCCGAGAGTTTTACCGGTGAGCCGGAGAGCGCCATACAGTTCAGCTTTCTCGGTATCGGTCCTGAGGGAGCCATACGGGAACGCGATGACCGGTATTGCAGTTTTATTCTGGAGGGTATCAGCGTCTGCTGCACTGGTAGCATATGCTGTACCGGTCGAGCCGGTCTTGAAAATTACGTCAGGGCCAATCCCGATAATCTTTTCAGGATCATCTTTGCCGCGGAACTCCCCGATGAGGGGCAGGGCGGCAAACTGCGGGTTTGTGATCGCGTATGCCCTGCCTTCCTGTGCCTGGGCTTGCTTCTCAATACTGTCCACGCCCACAATCCTGTCCTGCTCCCCGAGGTACACGATATACCGCAAACAGCCGGAACCGGAACAGATGATCCGTTCCGGATCTGCCGCGACGGTCACGGCTCTCCCGAAACCATCCGTAATGGTGACCTTTGGCTGCAGAGCAGGGGTCCCTGGTGTACCCGTTGCAGCAGGGGCGTTCCCGGTACATCCAGCCAATGCAGCGGCCGATATGAGCACTATGAATACTAAAATAAATGAATAACAGCTCTTTGTCATAACGATTAGTAAGATAAGTATACAGAGTGTTATTAATTTTGTTATTTGTAAGAATATATTTTCAAACAACGGTTATGCATACTAACCACAACCTCAGATACACCATTTAGTTACCTTGGTATGCAAGGTCAAATTGAATAACGATTGGGAAGCGTAAAAATAGTAAGAATCCGGTTCTGATCAGGCATTAAATGAGATCATGGTTTATTCTCGTCCATGAATTCTGGTTTCCTCCTCACTTCTTCCGCTTCTTTGCCATCCCCTTTTGACTTTGAGCGGGGGCCTTCCGGCTCACGCCCTTCGGCTCGCAGGGGATGCACCGATCGATCTTCTCGTCAAAGATACGGTAGGCGTTCGCGAGGACCGACGAGTTGGAGATCATCCCTGCGATCAGGATCACTTCAAGGATCTCCTCCCGTGTCGCCCCCATCCTCGTGGCTGACTGCATATGGTAGCTGGTACAGTGCGGGCACTTGAGCGCTGCACCGACGGCCATGCTGATCAGCTCCACGTACTTCGGGTCGAGCGGGCTTGTCTGCGTAACGGTTCCCTTGTAGAGCAGGTGGGAGATGAGCACTTCGGGCCGCTCCCCCATCCGCCTGAATATGAGCGGGACCCGCCCGTAATCCTCCTCGATGACCTTCATCCACTCTTCGGCAGTCGCCTCTGCGCCCTGACGGACGATCTGCGCCAGGTTCTCCTCAAACAGGACCTTGGTTGATTTTCCCATTCACACCACCACGCTGGTCTCCGAGAACGGACGGATCCGGAGAAGGATGTAGTCCCGCATCCGTGACGGGGTCAGGTCAGACACGTCCCCGACCGTTATCCCGTCCTCGATCCCGATGCTTTTGATCTTCTCTGCAAACGTATCGTACGGGAGCTTGACCCTGAGGCCGCTCATCTGGACGGTCAGCGGTGTCGGGGATGTCACGGCATGGATCTCCGGCACATGCTCCCGGATTAAGTCCATGAGGCGTGCCGGGGAGACCGAGAGCGGGTCCTTTGCGATACTGATGCGCTTCTTCTCGAGCACCCGGGTGATCTCGCTGACGATCTCGTCGAGTTTGGCGAGCTCCTCGGACTCTTTTGTCCGGTGCATGAATCTGCCCACGTTGCCGATGTACCCGTCCACCGGCGGGTCGCAGATACGCTGGAGCGCTTCCTTATCAGGTCCCCCGCAGAGCACGATCGGCACGTCAATTCCGCGGCGCATCTTCGGCATCTTGTACTCGATGCACTTCTCGAAGTTACCCATCAGGTATATCGCGAGGTCGTGTTCGTTGATCACGTCCCGCTCCTCGTCATTGAGCGCGGCGATCCGTTTGCCCACGCCCCGTGCAAGCCCGACCATGTTGGACTTTGCCCCGAGCCTGCGCAGGTACTCGGCAATATCGCAGGACGGGTGCGGGAGGTGATGGATCTCAAGGCTCATGGAAACGACCGCGATCTCGGTGCCCACGAGCGGCGAATCGGTCACCTCGCCCCCGAGCGGTTTTGCAGCCGCCCGGAGGATCCCCACGTCGTCCTGCGGCATGAAGCACAGGAGCACGACTTCGGACGCGATGATGTGTTTCTGGACAATGTATCCGCCGATATCCTCAATGAGGTCTACGATCTCGTTGTTCCGGTATATGCCGCCCCGGTAGGTGATGGGGACAAGGATCATGGCATCGCCTCCCCAATCTTTTCAAACTTCGACTTCACCAGCGCGTCCACATCCGCGGCGAGCGTGTCCTCGCTTGCAACAAAGTAAAATGTGCTCTTTGTGAAGTATTCGCGCCGTATCCGGAACCCTTCGGGGGCGATGCACTTGAGCACGTAGATCAGGTCCTTGTACACCGATTCGCTGGGGTCGGCAACGACGATCTCCTCGACCTCCTTTGGTTCGATGGAGACGTCCCGCAGGATAACCGTGAACCTGTCCGCCTGCTCGACATGGTTCTGCCCGAACCGTTCTAAAAAAATTTTGAGCATCGGGGCGAGGTACGTCTCGTTTGCAAGGACCAGCGTGATCTTTCCCACGAGCGGGGTTACCGCCGCAAAATCACGCACTCTCACGAGGCTGGTAATCTTATGGAGCACACCAACGGCGACAAAGATCGGGATGCCCGGGTCGACCCAGATATGGAGTTTTTGGATCACCCGGATCAGGTTATGGTCGAGGAGTACGTCGTTTGCGATCTGCTTGTAGTACTCCCCGCCCCGCGGTTCGGGGCACTCGACTTCGAAGTACTCAACCGACTGCATCTAACCTTCCTTGATAAACCCGCTTGCGAGCAGCGCCGATCCCACGGCCCCGATATACTGGGAGTGGGGCGGCACCATGATCTTTGTCTGCAGCAGTTCTCCCATCGCGAACACGAGCCCCTCGATGAGCGATGTCCCGCCGACCATGATGACCGGTTCCTTGATATCGATCTCCTGCAGCTGCTGCTCGAACACCTGTTCTGCAACGGAATGGCAGGCGGCAGCCGCGACGTCCTCCCGGGTGGCTCCCGCGGCAAGGGCGTTGACAAGGCTCTGGGTCCCGAACACGATACAGTAACTGTTCATCGGCACTTTCTTGCCGAGCCCGTTCATCGCGAGCGGCCCGAGCTCGGTGATATCGACGCCAAGGCGTTTTGCGGTCATTTCGAGGAACCGTCCGCTCGCGCCGGCGCAGATGCCGCCCATCGTGAACGTCCCCGGGATGCCGTCCTGCACGGAGATCGCCTTGTTGTCCATCCCGCCGATATCGATCACCGTTGCCGGGCCGTGCTGCCGGTCGGCGAGGTATACCGCACCCTTCGAGTTGACGGTCAGTTCCTCCTGGATAAGGTCGGCTTTGATATCCTTTCCGACAAGAAACCGCCCGTATCCCGTGGTGCCGACAGCCTCGATCTCGTCCCTCGTAACCCCCGCTTCAGCGAGTGCATGGTCGATTACGTCCTGTGCACTTTTGAGCACCTCGGTCGTGGGCTGCCAGCCGGTGCCGACGATCCGGTTGTCCTTCATGACGATGGCCTTTGTCGTCGATGACCCCGAGTCAACGCCCAGCGTGAGCCCGCTTTGCGTCTCGCGGGCGAGCAGTGCCCTTCGGCGCGCGATCGTCGTGAGCGCCTCCATGCGGGTGAGGAGCGTCCCCGCGGTCGTCCGTTCCGTGAACGAATAGCTCACGACCGGCAGACGGGAGTTGTTATGGATATACCGGCGGAGCTCGTTTCTCACGATCGCCGCCTCGGCGCACCGGAAACAGGTGGCAATGAAGATGGCATCGGCATCCACGCGCCCGTCGACAAGCGCCTTTGCCCGCGCAATCATGAGCTTGAGGTCGGGGCTCCGCACGTCAAGCCCGAATTCGTCGAAGTCCCGTATGATATCTTTTAACGCGATATCGGGAAAGAAGATCTCCCCGTTCACGGACTGTGCCGCCGAGTTGATCTCCTGCTGGACGCCGCTGTACTCCGGGCCGCAGGAGAGCTGGGCGATCCGGACCGGTGCGGTCATTTCCCGCCTCCCTGCTCAGCGAGGAACCGTTTGATCGCCGCAACGAACCGTACGCCCTCTTCCTCGGACTTCGGGTAGTTTAAATCGAGGCGCGGAACCTTCTTCTCCCTGACAAGGTACTTGATCAGCTCGTTTGTCCGTGCACAGCCCATGCAGCCGAACGCAAGGTCGGCCTCGCTGATGATGATCGCCGCATCGCACGCCCCGATCATCGGGCCGTACAGTGCCATCCTGCCCCGCACCCCGCTGGGCACCTCGACGGCAGCCCACTTCAGTCCCTTCTTCGGTTCTTCGGGAGTGATCTGGAGGGGCACCGACTCGAGGCCCGCGGTCTGGATGCGTTCGCGGATGGCGGTTGCCGAGCTCAGCGGGGTATGCCCGTACCGGGCGACCAGGTCCGAGAGTATCAGGCTCGTTGCGGGATAGATGAATATCTTTGCCATTTTTTTAAGGCTCCTGCGCTTCGATCAGCTTTTTGAGGGTATGGGTGTCCAGTTTTTCCGGTTCCACCGGGATCTCCGGTGCCGGGACGTCTGCCGCATTCCGGGTCCGGAGTTCTTTGAGGCCGAACGAGACATAAGGGAGGACCGTTGTCTCAAACTCGATCCCGTGAAAACCCGGCCGTGCCCCGCCAAGGCTTGCCCGGCACCGGCGGGGGTCCCCGGGGACAAACCCCCGGTCCTTGGTGAAGATATGGTCCGGGTCAACCGCACGGAGCTTTACGATCAGCCGGTCCACGACATCCTCTGTCCCGTTGATCGCAAGCCCGAAACAGGTCTCCTTGATCATAACCCCTTCCGAGACCTCGTAGGCGAAAACCGCCAGATCTGCCGGGGTCAGCGTCGGCGACTCGACCAGGACATACTTCGTTACAGAACCGGGATTTATTGGCACGTACTCCGTCACTGCCCCACCTCCCTGATATACACCATCTCTGTCTCCTTAAAATTCTTCAGCTTGCCAAAATCGGGCACTCTTCCGATGACATTGGTGCCCTCGAATGGTTCCGATGTCGGGCCAAACTCACTGTTTTTTGAAAGCCGCACACCGACCATTCCCGATCCCTTGCGGGAGTCGTTTGTTATCGCGAGGACTGCGGCCGGGACTTCACCGGACGGCGTGTTCTCGGGAATAATCTTTGTCTCTGGCGGGATCGCCGGTTTGAAGAGGAAGACGTCATCGAACTTAAAAAAGAGGGGCATCATCCCGGCATCATGGTCGGCAAGCCCCGTGAGCCTGCGGAATGTTGCGCAGCTCATGGGGGCTTTTGCATCGTCAAGGACAATATCCACAACCTTTGATGACGGGGCAGTGACAACCGTTGCCACCTTCTCGTTGAGCACATCAAGGGTCGTCCCCGGTTCCTGAGAGACGACAATCCGGGTCTTTTCGTGACTGTCCACGTGCAGGGTAAACCCGCGCTCTAATGCGATCCGCTCTGCTTCGAGAAGCGGGGCCCCGAGAAGGTCGATGCGTGCGGGCCGGACGGTGACGGCAAAGGTATCATTATCCTTTGCAAGCCTGACAAGCTCGATCCCGTGTATCACCTGCCCGACAACGCTGTGGGCGGGACTGCTCTGCACGTCTGCACGGTAGAAGTACACCCCCCCGGCAGAAACTCCTGCGCTCCGAACCGTGACCGTCCCCTCGCGCCGCGGGTGCCGGTGCTCGCCCGGTATCCCGGAACCGGTGTATCGTGCATCAAGGATGTGGGTGCTCGTGGCGCGGCTGACATGGAACGTGCCCCCTTCGAGCGCGAAGAGCATGTGTTCGACGCTCCCTGCTGCCTCCGTCACGATACGGTCCGGGCTGTAGCCCTGTGCGACCACGTCAACACGGGTGACGACCTGCATACCGTCTTCGAGGGCAAGAGTAAAATCCGTGGTCGTATACGACCTGCTCGTGTCCGCCCAGCTGATCACCGGCTCGACTCTGGTGATCCGGTCACCGGTTGACCACCGGTCGAGGACCGCCCGGCCGCTCACCACTTTTCCGACGATCCCCCCGCTTTCATCCGCGCCATGGTCGGCGGAATGACGGAGCTTGGAGAAGACCAGGTACGAGATCTTCGGGTCGTACCCGCCGCATCCGAGGATCACGTCCCCGCGTTCATAGAGTGCCTGTTTGCGCAGGGGGCGGATGCCAGAAGGAAACGGGCCGAATGCAGCAGCATACCGGTCCTGCCAGTGAAGGGAGAGGTGTGCCGTGAGGTCTCCTGCAGCAAGGAATGCCGCGCTCTCCCCCGCGACATCGATCGTGACCTCACCGGCCGTCGTGCTGATCGCAAGGCTGTTCGTTGCGGCCTGCTCCTGTGCTGCGGGACGGATCACGGCGACGCAGGTCCCTGCGGGCAGTGCCGGCAGTATCGCTGCAAGACTGCTGCCTTCACCGACCTCCAGCCTCTCCCCGTCGAGGTGGATGGTGACCATGGCGCGCCTCAGGCCGCCGGTTTGCTCATGACCTGCCGCTCTTCCTCATTAAGGCTCGCAAGTACCTCGGCCGTCCTGCCGATCTTGACAATCTTGCCCCCGCGCATCAGTGCAATGCGGTCGCAGATGTCATGGACGAACTCCATGTCATGGGACACGACGATGAAGGTCTCGTCCATCTCTTCGCGGGCGTGCATGATCGAGTGCTTCACATCGATCTTTGTGATTGGGTCCATCGTACCGGTCGGCTCATCGAGGATCACGAGCCGGGGTTCACGGATAAGCACCTGCGCGAGTGCAACCCGGTGGCGTTCCCCCTCGCTGAGCTGTGCGGGCATACGGTTGAGGATCTCCGTGCTCTTCTCCCCGGTAAACCCTGCCATCCTCAACGTTACGACTGCCTTGCGCATGGCAAGTTCTTTCGGGAACTCTAACCCGATGGCATCGGTGAGGTTGTCAAGCACGGTCCGGTGCGGGAAGAGGTCATATTCCTGGTGCAGGAGTCCGATGTACTCCTTTGCACGCCCCCGCTCGTCAACCCCGGGTTTGGTCATGTCGACCCACTCTTCGCCGATCCGGATATTCATCTCCCCGCTCGTGGGCTCAATGATGCCGGCAATGATGCGGGACAACGTTGTCTTGCCTGCCCCGCTCTTCCCGATGATGCCGAAGATCTCCTTCGTGAATACTTCAAAACTCACTGCGTTGACCGCCCTGACAACCCCGCGGTCGACGGAAATGTAGCGTTTGATAAGGTCCCGTGAAACAACAAGTTTGTCGCCAAGCTGGATCTCCTCGAACATTTCGGTGTCATCGTACCCTCTCATGAACTCGTCGATGACCACTTTGGGCGTCCCGATCTTTGCGATTTTGCCGTCAATTAACAGGATTGCACGGGTTGCCACGTCCTCGATCACCTGGGAAAAGTGCGAGGTGACGATCATGCCCATGTTGTTTGCCGAAGCGGCGGTCTTCAGCATGTCATGGACGAGCCGGGCGGTGTTGGGGTCAAGGGTGCCGGTCGGTTCATCGGCAAAGAGCATAAAGGGCTCTTTTGCGAGCTGGCGTGCGAGCACGACACGCTGCTTTTCCCCTCCCGAGAGGTCGCGGGCGATATGCATCATCCGGTGGGAGAGCCTGACCTGGTCGATGAGGTCGGCAGCACGGTTGATCTTCTCCTCTTCGGGATAGTCCACATCGTCAAGCGCGTGGATGACGTTCTCGATGACACGGTCGTCTCCGTACAGGGCGAACGTGCGCTGGAACATGATCGCGGTGCGCACCATCAGCCTGCGGTGCAGGATCTCATCGGTGCCGCCCCAGAGGTCAATGTCTGTGGGCGCGAGCTTCCCGCCGCAGTGCGGGCAGGGCTTTCCCGCAGCACTCCGTACGTCGATGAACTCGCAACCGCCACAGGCCGCAACATGGAAGATGATCCTGCCACTCGTGGGAGGCTGTTCCACTCCCCGCATCAGGTGCATGAGCACCGTCTTACCGGCACCGCTCCTGCCGATGATGCCCAGGACCTCCCCCTCGCCAATCTCGAAACTGATGTTTTTTAACACCCTCGTATCATTAAAATCCATGCAGAGATTATCGACCGTGATTAATGGAGCCTTCATGATCCTCTCTCATACCTAATGTGGTACTGGTCTCTTATTACTTTTTATATGATGCACCGTGATCCCCGCCCTGATGTACCGGTGCCGGCCCGTGCTGGTTCAGGACCTCCTGTACAATGGCGATCACCTCGTCAACATGTTTGATGACAAAATTTGCCGTCCCGTAGAGCTCGGCGGGCCGGGTGCCGGGCTGCTGTTCGGTGAGGATGGCACAGTCTGCCGCCTGCATTGCACCCAGGTCGTTGATCCCGTCCCCTACCATCACGACCCGGTCATACTCTGATTTGAGGTCCGATATGATCTGGGCCTTGATCGAGGGGGTTGCCACGCCATACACCCGGTCCCGGGGGATGCCAAGGTGGTCTGCCATGAGTTCGAGTTTTGTCGTACGGTCACCGGATGCAATAAACGTCGGCACCCCCATCCGGTGCAGTGCGGTGATCGCATCCTTTGCACCGGGAAACGGGGACCCGCCTGCAGTGATCGTAAACTCCACTGCCTGCTGCGCCATGTTCACGATCGCCCCGGAGTTCAGGGTCATGATGGACTCCCGCTTGCATACCTGCCACACATTTTTTATGCATTCCTGGAGGTCGCCCACGCGTGCACGGGTATCGGTGTAGAGCACATCGCCGACTTCTTCTGCGGTCGTGACCTTGCGGGTGCAGCTCACGCCAAACCCGATATTATTCTTTACAAGATAGGCCGAAAGGAGCATGTCCGGCGGTGCACTGATGATCGCCTTGGAGTGGACGTGGAGGACGACCAGCACGCGGTCACTGGATGCAAATGTCAGGGTTGTTGTCTCAATGCCGGGCAACAACTTCCCGAGGCGGATATCCTTTGCGACCCGGTAGGTAGAGAGCAGGGTCCCGGCACTGTCAAAAACAACGGCTATCTGCAGAAAGCATCCCTCATTGATAAACTCTATGTAGTCCGGTATTCATTGAATCTTTTAAGATGATGTTGGTTACTGAAACTGCAGACAAAATAAAGCGCATGGAGATACGGGGGGCAGGGAGGATCGCACGGGCTGCGGCGCAGGCGCTGCGCGACCATGCGCAGGCAACCGCGACAAATGACCTCGATCGTTTCAAAAGCGAGATGCAGGAGGCTGCAGCTGTTCTTGTCGCCACCCGGCCGACCGCTGTCTCACTTCCAAACGCCGTGCATATCGTCATCGCCGGAATGGAAGGTGCGGACAGTGCGGGTATGGCGCAGGAGAACGTGGTCCGGCGTGCAGAAGAGTTCATCGAATCATCCCGGCACGCGATTGAAGAGATCGCTGAGATCGGTGCCCGGCATATCAGCGATGGCGACACCATCCTCACGCATTGCAACTCCGAGGCTGCCCTTGCCTGTATCGTCAAAGCGCACACTTCAGGTAAGGACATCGAGGTGTTTGCAACAGAGGTGCGCCCCCGCAACCAGGGGCTCCTGACGATCCGGACCTTAAACGACGCCGGGATAAAAACGAACTTCATCGTGGACTCTGCCGTCCGGTCCTTCATGAACGAAATCGACCTTGTAATCGTCGGGGCGGACGCGGTGACGGTGAACGGGGCGGTAATAAACAAGATCGGCACCTCGCAGGTCGCCCATTCGGCACACGAGGCGCGGGTGAACGTGGTCGTCGCAGCGGAGACCTACAAGTTTGCGCCGCGCACGATCATCGGCGAGATGGTCGAGATCGAGGAACGCCCCGGACAGGAAGTGCTCTCCGAAGAGATCGCCCGCACCCTCCCGCACGTGACGGTGCGCAACCCGGGCTTCGATGTTACGCCCGCGGAATACGTTGACATGATCGTCACCGAGGCAGGGGCGATCCCGCCGCAGATGGCATACGTGATCATCAGGGAATACCTTGGCTGGGGCATCGAGGAATTCCATAAGACCTTTGAGATCAATACCAGACATGAGGAGTGAGCCCATGCAGGATGTCATTGCGACCTATTATTTCAGGCCGGCAGACGGTACACAACCCGAAAGGGCAGCACAGGCGATCTGCGAGGAGCAGACCACCGGTACCTGGACCGACATCTCGACACGGGCCGATTACGTAAAAAGGCTTGACGGCGTGGTCGATTCACTGGTCCCCCAGGGGGCAGGGTACGTTACCCGCATACGGTACCCTGCGGAGATCTTCGAGCCGGGCAACATGGCGCAGTACATCTCGGTGGTGGCAGGCAACCTCTTCGGCCTCCGCCGGCTTGACTCCGTCAGGCTCATGGATGTCGAATTCCCGGATGCCCTTATCCGGTTCAAAGGGCCGAAGTTTGGTATTGCCGGCGTCCGGAGACTGATCGGGAGCAAAGACCGGCCCCATGTCGGCACCATCATCAAACCGAAAGTGGGCCTGACCCCGGAAGATACCGCTGCGGTGGCGTACCAGGCAGCGATCGGCGGTGTTGACCTGATCAAGGACGACGAGACGCTCACGGACCAGGCGTTCTGCCCGATCGACCGGCGGCTCCCCCTTGTCATGAAGCGCCTCGAGGAAGCAAAAGACGAGACCGGGAGAGAGGTGCTCTACGCGGTCAATATCTCAACGCGGGCAGACCAGATCATCGAACGTGCACTGCATGCACTCGACCTTGGCGCGAACATGATCATGGTCGATGTCTTCACCACGGGCTTTGGTGCCCTGCAGGCGCTCGGGGAGGACCCGCGGGTCAGGGTGCCGGTCCATGTCCACCGCACCATGCATGCTGCATTCACGAGAAACCCCGAGCACGGTATCATGATGCGCCCGTGGGCGCGGATCATACGGATGCTGGGGGCCGACCAGCTCCACATCGGCACGGTTGGCGGCAAGATGAGCCACGATGCGCCGGAAGTGAAAGCGAGCGCCGGGGCGCTCAGGTGCGCCTGCTGCGGCATGAAACCGACGTTCCCGGTGTCGAGCGGGGGGCTGCATCCCGGGAACGTGGCGCACGAGATTTCTCTGCTGGGCACGGACATCATCCTGCAGGCCGGCGGGGGTATCCACGGGCACCCGGACGGGACTGCCGCGGGTGCCAAAGCGATGCAGCAGGCTGTGGATGCATTCATGGAACACACCAGCGTAGAAGAGTATGCAAAAGATCACTTTGAACTTGAGCGGGCACTCAGGAAATGGGGTACTGCCTGAAAAATTAAAAAAGGGTGGAGAATTCTATGGAAATACCGTTTACAAAAATGCACGGAAATGGCAACGACTTTATCTTAATCGACGAATTTGAAAAGACGGTCATACCCGATGACATGAAAGGGCAGTTTGCTGCCAGTTATTGTGACCGCCGCTTCGGGATCGGGGCCGATGGCGTTATTTACCTCTCGAAATCGGAAAAAAGCGGTCTTAAGATGCGGATCCTCCAGCCCGATGAGAGCGAGGCGGAGATGTGCGGGAACGGCATCCGCTGCCTTGCAAAGTATGCGTTTGATAAAAAATACGCAAAGGAATCCTGCACGGTAGAGACCCCGGCAGGCGAGGTCGGCGTCGCAATGGGGTACAAAGAGGACGAGTTCTCTGCCACCATCACCATGCCCGTCCCGAAATTCGACCGCAAAGACGTTCCGGCAACCGGCGAGGGCGAATACAAGGAAAAGATAGGAGAATATGAGGTCTATGCCGTCAACACCGGTGTCCCCCACGCCGTGATCTTTGTTGATGACGTGGAGAGCGTGGACATCGCAGCCGTCGCCCCTGCCATCCGTCACCACGCATCGTTCCCGAACGGGGCGAACGTGAACTTTGTCCAGAAGGGCACAGGTGACAGCATCACCATCCGCACGTTTGAACGGGGCGTGGAGGCAGAGACGCTCTCGTGCGGCACCGGTGCGACCGCATCAGCTGCAATGGCGCACAAGCTCGGGTTTGCCGGCACCACGGTCCATGTCGAGACCAATGGCGGCCCGCTCACCATCACGCTAGACAGCGGCGCAAAGATGGAAGGGCCGGCAACGACGGTTTTTGCGGGTTTTATCACATTCTGATTGCTTTTATCACCCACAACTTTTTCCGGCACGGATATGACTAATCGCCAGGATTTGATTTTTTAATTGTGCAGGGTCCGCTCCTAATGTTTGGCAAATATTAATCACGATTTTTAAAACCTAAGTCACATTAATAAAGAAAATTTAGGAAGCAAAGAAGAACGCTCACTCGGTAATTTTTTTAAATAATACACCATGTTTGGTGTGTATTTTTATGAGCATCTATGGTCAAAATTGACTGCGTGCATAAGTTGACGATCCCCATAAGTTGGTCATAACCCATCTTTGCATTCAACATCCGCATGCCAATCAAATGTGACACTTGCACGTATTGCAACCGAGCGCGGAGGAGTGCCTGGAATGCGGGATGAACCCGGGCGATATAATATTCCGGCTTTCTTGAAATCCTCATTTTCATCAGATGTCTTTGAGGAATTAGACGTAAAACATCTGTGAATATTTCGGTAGGTCCATCTGCCTAGCCTTTTATTTGGCGGGGCGGATGTTTTACCCTTATCTTCTTTTTTTTGACACAAAAAATGGAAATTAACCGTTGATATAACTCCTCGAAGAAGATAGTGAGTTATTGTTCATTCTATAAAAGGATTGGAGAGAACAAACGAGGCAGGGTAATATGGTAGAAAAAATGAATGCAGCTTCCAGCCCGGTGGATGGTGCCGGCCGGATTCTTGATACGGGAATCGTCATTGACAAATTATTAGCATTTT
The DNA here is from genome assembly GCA_964573085.1 of uncultured Methanoregula sp. Taxonomy (GTDB): domain Archaea; phylum Halobacteriota; class Methanomicrobia; order Methanomicrobiales; family Methanospirillaceae; genus MVRE01. The sequence goes on along the minus strand of CAZNIL010000024.1, from coordinate 204 downwards.
TCCAGAGCTGGATTTATTCCTTATTTTCAGGAATTTTTCAGGTTTTTCAAAACATCAGACCACATAACCGGTTTATAGTGCCTGTCCCATTCCATCTGACAGAGGGGGGATGCATGTGAGGCGGAGTATCGCTATCTTCTTCCTGCAGATTGTTGTCGTGGTTATTATCTGTGCAAATACAGCGTCAGCTGAAACGCTTACAAT
>CAZNIL010000023.1:0-20270 GCA_964573085.1 uncultured Methanoregula sp. | reverse complement strand
CTGTTCAAGTTCTTCATTAAACCGTTTCAATTTTTCTTCTGCTTGTTTGCGCTCGGTGATGTCCTGGTTCGCACCTTGGGCTTTGATAGTCCGGCCTTTCGCATCTTTCGTGATTCCGAACTGCACGGTGATATGCCGGATCTCGCCATCCCTGCGGACAATCCTGTGCTCGAACCTCCTGATAAAATTCGGGTCGGTGGCAGTTATCGCATTTTGCACTTCATCGGCTACTATATTTATTTCATCCGGGTGAACGAATTCCCGGGCATACACTTCTGCCGGCATCTGGTTGCCACCTTCACGCTCTGCAGTGGTGCCGTACAGAGCGTAGAACCGGTTATCAAATGTAAAGATACCCGTAGCGACATCAAATTCCCAGTTCACCAGGTTTGCGAGATCCATCGCTTCAGCAAGCTGGATCTGGCTCTTCCTCAGGTCCTCCTCGACTCGCTTAAGTCTGGTGATGTCAATTACGTTTTCGATAAAACACTCGCGGCCGGAAATGACCGTTGGAGTTACCGACTTAAGGATCGGTATCCGCTCTCCTTTCGCATTGAGTAGGATTCGCTCAGAAAGGTCGATAGTTTGCTTCAAATCGCTGATTGGGCATTTCCCCAAATCTGCCGGACAGATGTACTTGTGGCACACGTGGCCAATAATCTCATCTCTCGGTGCGCCGATCATCCTGATGGCAACAGCGTTGATATCAATAATGATATGTGTTTTCGGATCGATGATGATCAGCGCACTCTGAAGCGATTCGAGGATCGCCTTCATACTGGTCTCACTCGCACGCAGCGCTTCTTCCACATGTTTGCGCTCGATAATTTCCCGCTGTAACTGCATCATACTCTCCGTCAGAGCAGCAGTGCGTTCGGTCACCAGTTCCTGAAGGTGATCACGGTGTTGTTTCAGTTCCTCCTCCGCCTTCTTGCGCCCGGTGATATCCCTGAAATCCTCCACAACACCGATCAGTTCGCCGTCAGGGTGCCGGAACGGGGTTGCCGTGACGATGCAGGGGACTCTGCTGCCGTCCCCCCGTTCCTTTTCAATCTCATCGGTTACCTGCGCTTCACCGCCGGAGATCCTGGTCAGGGGACAACCGGGAGTATGACACCGTGGGCCTGGAACCACTTCATAACACTTCCTGCCTGCTGCCTTGTCCCTGCTTATGCCTGCCATTTTCAGGAACGTCTCGTTCATCCGGAGCACGTTGAAATCCTTATCAACCACCCGCATGCCATCAGCAGCAGTCTGGAATATCTGGTCCAGTTCTGCATGATTATATTCAACTTTTTTCTCTTTTCTGGCAACCCGCTCACTTAAAAGGGCAACAACAGAGGACACGAATATAAATGAAAATCCCCGTAAATAATCCTCATCAACACCCACGTCCCCGCTGAATAGCATGTGTCCTGTGATAAGAACCCCGGCTAAAAAGACTGCCACCACTATACCCTTTCTCTTCCACCAGAATGCCGCTAAAATAACCGGAATATAAAAGAAATGGGTAAATACATGAGAAATTCCAAGAACCAGATGGAAATAGATGGTCAGAGAACAACTGAAAGCGATAAGGACTGCCATGACGATGATTTTTTGGTTTTCTTTAATTGTCATGTTCCACCAATCCCTCTAAAGATGCGTGACAATATAAATAATTCTCTGGAATCTCTTTAGAATTACAAAAAGAAATAACATCTCACTTGCATTCTTATTTAAATGCCTTCAATCAGAGGTAAACCGAAAAAGCAAATTTCGTACAAATGTCCCCATGATCTATTGCTAAAAATCAATACCGCGATTGAGAATGGAGAATATGCTTCAAGAAATGACATAATTACAGCGGCTTTACGCATATTTTTCGAGAATCACGATAAAACCTCGAAGGACGAGATAAAGGAATGGTTGATTTCCGATGAGGGCGAGGAATATCTGAAGAACCTGATCAGGGATGTCCGGGAAAAGGTGCAATAAGGATTTATGTACCTGTCTGATCCTGTACAGTCCCCAATTAATTTCTCATGGATCTTTGTTTAAGATAACTTGAACGTTTCATCCTCTCACCAACCAAAAACACTGAAACCTGATCCCGGGATTGCCTCTTGGGGCAGCCTTCTCCAGAATGCCAGTTCCGGAGACTCCATGCTTTCAAAGTCGAGACTGCCATGAGGACGGTTGTTATACCAGTGAACGAATTCATCGAGTGACGAGAACTCATGTCTGAACCGTTTGCAGGTATGGAACCATTTCTCAACTTTTCCATTGGTTAAGGGATGTTTCACCCATGCAAAGATCGGTCAGATATCTCATGTTTCAAGGTATTGCCTGAATTCACTATCCCAATACCCATTCTCGTCCCTTCGATGAGCACCAGATTCACTGCCATCATCCATAATAAGTTCACAAAGAGGGCAGATCTGCCCGTATTCCTGGACTGCACGTTCTCCAACGATAATTGTGTTTTCCGTATTGATAGTGGCAGATTCACCGGCAGCGAGGATTTTACGTGATGAGTCATCCAGGAACGCGCAGAGTTTTAATCCGCTGAAGCCGTCTTCATACCAATCGATATGTCCGGCCGATATGCTATGTGGTTCCGTTCATAGCGAATCTATTTTCTCTGTTTTCGTTTGGATTCTTCAGCTCTTCCGAGTCCATGGTACATCAGGCATCTGTGAATATGGTTATGAGAAACAGATAATTCGTACCGGATCCGGATGATGACTTCGAGCATTCCGGCCCCAAATTTGAATCGTTTGTACGCTTCCACAACTATCTCCGATTCTTCGAAAGCCGATACACCTGAGAACAACGTTCTTCGCATCCTCACCATCGATTCGTACCAGCTAGACATTTGCTCATGCACACTCAATGGAGAAGCTCACGCAGCGATCAAATTGATAGTATGGATGTGACCCGACGCGTAAAAAATTAAGTTATCGGTTTTGGGGGTTTCATCAGGGTGAACGCAATGACAATACCGACAACTGCAAGCGCGAGCACATACGGGAATACCCCGATATAGGATCCCGTCGACGTCTTGATGAACCCTGCCAGCTGCGGCCCGGCAATCGCGCCGGCACCATACGCGAGGAAGACGACCCCGTAACACCTCGGGTAATCGCAGGTGCCGAAGTAACTTCCGGTGGTTGTCGGTGCGATGGCCAGCCAGCCCCCGAGACATCCCCAGAGTACGGCAAAGGCAAGGATGTAAACCGGTACAATCGGGATCTGCCACATGAGAAGTGATGCTAATGCGATCAGGATGAACGATACCATGGCAGCATTCCGGGGCGTCAGTTTGTCGGTAAGTGCACCAAAGACGGGACGTCCACCTCCGTTGAAGACCGCAAAGAACCCGACAAGCATTGTTGCAAGCCCTGCTTCAATGCCCACATCGGTGCCTACCGGTTTTGCTATCGATATGGCCATGAGGCCGGCAAGACAGCCGATGAAGTAACAGGTCCAGAGCCCGTAGAATGACGGGGATTTGAGCATCTTCGCCCGGTCGAATTCACAGGGTTTTTCCTCACCGGGTTTCAGTGCAGGGGCGGTCCAGCCTTTCGGAACCCAGCCGGCAGCCGGGAATCTCAACGGGAGCGCAAGCAGGATTATAAGGATGATGAATGCAATGCCAAAGATCCGGAAGGTGTTCATCACGCCATAAGCTGTGATGAACCAGCCGGCTATGTTGGCAGTGAAAAACGCCGAAAACCCGAAGCCGAGAACGGTCAGTCCGACAGCGAGCCCGCGGCGGTCCGGGAACCAGCGTGCAGAAACCGCAACCGGGACCCCGTAAGCTATGCCGACACCGATACCACCGATTACACCATACATGACGTAGAGCATCGGGACTGATGTCGAAACCGAGGCAAGAAGCCAGCCAAGGCCGGTCAGCACTCCCCCGATAATCGTGATGTTTCTCGGGCCGTACCTCTCGATATATTTACCGGTAAATGGCATGGCGATGGCAAAGAATGCTAGGAACACCGAGAACGGCATCAGGATATCATTTGCAGTCACGGTCTGGCCCAGCACACCGGTATAATAATCGGTAAGGGGCTTGACAAAGACGCTCCACGAGTAAATTGAACCAAGACAAAGGTTGATGACCATGCCGAGTACGACAAGCATCCAGCGCCCCTTTTCAGGTTCCATCCCTAATATTTTATCATTAATTTCACTCATTTCACACGCTCCAGAATGAAAGGAAGATTACTCCACTTCAGCATTGCCGATACTATGACTCGGCCAAACCATCTTCGAAATCTCTTCAACTATCTCGGGATTTGCAAGTGTAGTGATATCCCCAACATCTCTGTTGTTTGATATAGCCCCGAGTACACGCCTCATAATCTTTCCTGACCGGGTCTTTGGCATATCAGATACGATCCATACTTTTTTCGGTTTGGCGATAGGCCCGATCTCCTTGGCAAGGGCATCAGAAATCTTTTTCTCAAGTTTTACACTCGCCGTGAACCCGGGTTTCAGTGCAACATAAAGATCCGGAACTTTACCTTTGATCTCATCATTAACCGGAACAACTGCAGCCTCTGCTACTTCAGGAACGGTAAGTGCCGCCGACTCGAGTTCCTTTGTTCCAAGCCTGTGTCCGGATACATTGATGACGTCATCGATTCTGCCCAGAATACGGTAATAACCGTCTTCAGCCTGCACGGCCGCATCACCTGCCAGATATGGCCAGTCTCTCCAGTCCTTGCTGTTTTTATCCTTGCAATATCTTTCATAATATGTACTGACATACCTGTCGCGGTCACCCCATATCGTCTGGAATGAGCCGGGCCATGGATTCTGGATGCATATATTACCTGCCTTCCCTGCCCCTTGGGGAACAACCTTCCCGTCTTCATCATATATAATTGGATGAATTCCGGGCATACCGTGACCCGCACTGCCCGGTTTCATAGGTTTTAATGCGGGTAAGGTGCTGCATAAAAAGCCACCGGTTTCTGTCTGCCACCAGGTATCTACAACTACCGCCTTACCCTTTCCAACTATCTCGTAATACCATTTCCATACTTCCGGTTCTATGGGTTCACCAACGGTTGTCATATGCTTGAACTCATAATTATACTTTGCCGGTTCGTCAGGACCAACCTTTCTTAAAGCACGGATAGCGGTTGGAGAAGTATGGAAGATATTTACACCAAGGTCCTGGGCTATTCTCCAGCAACGCCCCGTATCGGGATATGTGGGAACACCCTCATAAATTACTGTGGATGCACAAAGGGCAAGAGGCCCGTAAACAATGTAAGAATGCCCGGTAATCCACCCGATATCAGCCATACACCAGTATACGTCTTCAGGATGAATATCCTGGATATATTTTGACGTTCCTGCAACATAGGCAAGATAGCCGCCGGTGCTGTGCTGGCATCCTTTTGGTTTTCCGGTTGTGCCGCTTGTATACATCAGGAACAGGGGGGCTTCAGCCGGCATTGGAACGGGATCTATTCTTTCTCCATAATAATTCTTTAACAGATCGTTTACAAAGAAATCGCGTCCTTCAACCATCGGAGTCTGTGCAGAGTATTTACCAGGATAACGCTGCCACACAAGGACTTTATCAACAACCTGCCCTTCCTTCTCTGCCTCTTCAACAGCGATATCAGCTTTTTCCTTATGATCAAGAAGTACTCCGTTCCTGTAGTAAGAATCCATTGTGATTAATACCCTGCTCGCAGAATCAATGATTCTGTCGGCAGCAGCCTTGCCGCTGAATCCCCCGAATACCTGCGAATGAATAACACCCAGTCTTGCGCATGCAAGCATGGCAATTGGAAGTTCGGCGGTCATTGGCAGGTGAAGGGTTACCGTGTCTCCGGCTTTCAGACCAGCAAAGTCCCGTAAAAGTGCTGCGAATTCGTTAACACGAACATACAATTCCTGATATGTTACATGTTCAACTTTTTCATTTTCAAGTTCGGAAACGAAATGGATAGCAGTTTTATTCCTGTTTTTTGCAAGATGCCTGTCAATGCAGTTATAGCTGGCATTTATTTTCCCGCCGACAAACCACTTCCAGCAGGGGGCATCACTTGTATCAAGGATCGTATGCCAGTATTCATACCAGTCAAGAAGGTCTGCATATTCCTTAAAGCAGTTTGGGAACTTATCAAGACTGAAACGGTCAAAGACGGTCTCATCCGTCATGTTTGCCTGTGCGATGAACTTTGCCGAAGGATAATAATATCCTTCTTCCTTCCAGTGGACAGCTATATCCACTTCTGATGATTCTGTACCTTCTTTTGTTGCCATCGATTACCACTCCGTATATTTTTTAAATTCAAACAAATTCTCCAACTTATTTGATTCGTTTGCCAGCCCTCTCCAGATCAATGCTGCCTTGTTGCGCCGCTGGTTCTTCACATGGCGGTCAAGGCAGTTTGCGCTGATATTGAGTTTTGCGTTGGTGAACCATTTTGCATACGGGTAGTTCCATTCTAAAACAGCGTCCCATGGCCGGATCCAGTCGAGCTCATGAGCCATCTTACTCCAGAATGCATCCGGATCCGCCAGGAATTCGTTGTATGCTTTCTGGTAGTCACCCATCCAGGAATTTCGTTTGTAGTTAGAATCCGGCGTGTAGTACTTCTCGTTTTCCACCAATTTGACATCAAATGATTCCTTCATTCTTTTCGCACCTTTTTTGGTTCTGGTTATACCAGATACTTAATAGGAGTTGCCCTGAACTAAAATTTCATCAGATCCAGCCGGCATCCCTTATGTTCAGCGTCGTGAAAATGACCTCTCTTCTACAATTGATACCTTACGGTAAGTACGGTTCAATTGCACAAGGGTCCACACAGGAACCAAATCATCACGGAACGCGGAAGTCTGAAAACTTCCCCGATACTTCCACAAGAAGAGAATTACGATGATTCTCTTTTTACTGCACTTCTTCCTGATACACCGTCATCTTTCGGATTCATCCCCCCGTTGAAATATCTATCATGATTAATCATTATAATTAAAAAAAGCTTTTGGTTGTAAATATCGCCATGATCATCAATTGAAAAATCAATAAAAAAATCGCTCTTGAGAAGTTGTAACGATTCACTTATGGTCGAAGACCGAACTTTTTTACAATTCGGTCTTCTCCAATAGTGTTTAACGCATCTGTTTCTAAAAAGTACCAGCCCCAAACGTTTTTTCGTTTGTGGTTGGTATGAGATGTTGCGTTAACCACTATAATTATAATTTCCCTGACCTGATATCGGAATTTTCCTGCTATCAGAGATTCTCCGAACTTCCTTTTTAGAACGGACGACACTGTTTCAACAAGTTTTCTTTGATGATACAATTCTTGATCAAATGTACGTGAGGTCTCGTTTCGATAATGACTAGGATTCTTTTTATTGTTCAAAGCGAGGATGAGCGAACATGCCCGAACGTCTGCGTCTCGTGAGGTTGGCCCCGGTTACAGGACGTGGAACACGGCCTGTCGCGGGCCGACAGCAGAGTCAGAACCGGCACAGGCAGAGCGCCTTGCTCGACCATCGTGACGAGATACCTGGAAAGGGATACACGATATATGGGAAGATGCGATACGATTTCCCAATGCGTGAGCCCTTGCGGATGATCCAGGAAAAATTTTCGTATCGCGTCTGTCTGGCTGGAGATACCGGACACTCCCCTATCACCCGTAATCCTGAACAATTCTCCAAGGAGGTTCCCTCAGGAGATTTCTGGATACTAGTGACTGTGTATTCAAGAAGAAAAAGAAACCCTGATAGTTCGTTTGATGGTTTGTTTAATGAAAAATTATTTATAATGATTATCATGATGAGTAATCATACAGTAATTCATAAACGATGAGAGCGGTGCATGTGCGCCATTCGATGACAGCAAGGCAACACTGAATCTGATACCGACAAGTCAACAACCTCCGGTTTCCCCACCCTGTTCCGCCGGACCTGAAATAAGGTACAGGATCATCTGCACTGAATCTCTGATTCGTGAAGGGGCAGTGTATGATAATCGTGCGGGGACCCAGCAGGATACGGGATCGGAATGGCTGAATGTCACAACGGCCCTTTTCTGAGTGCTTGTCTGATAACCGGGTTTTTGGAACACTTCGGAGGTGTCTATATTGATCAGTGTATCTGCTGATGTGGCATCAACCGAAGATGCCACGAGCGGAAAGAGCGACGGGGACCATTCCCAGACATCAGCCCGGCTCTCCGTCTGGGTTACCGGTTTTATCCTTCTGTCCGTCCTGCTCTATGCACTCAGCCTCTACTCGTATCTGCTCTTCCACACGGTTGCAGAGCTTGCCAGCATTGTGATCGCCGTCGTTATCTTTGTGATCACATGGTATACGCGGCGGTTCATCAACAACAACTATCTCGTCTTTATTGGCATTGCGTATCTCTTCATTGGCGGCATCGACCTTGTTCACATGCTCGCGTACTCTGGGATGAACATCTTTGCCGGCTATGATGCAAACCCGGCCACCCAGCTCTGGATTGCCGCCCGCACCCTTCAGGCTCTCACCCTGCTTGTTGCCCCGTTCATGCTTCACCGGAAGATGAACGAACGGGTGGTGTTTGCGGGATATCTGACGATCTTTGTCCTGCTTATGTTCTCGATCTTTTCCTGGCATATCTTCCCCACCTGTTATATCGAGGGGCAGGGGCTGACGCCGTTCAAGATCGGGATGGAATACGTCATCTCAGGAATCCTTGTCCTCTCCGCGTACCTGCTGTACCGGAACCGGGATGTGTTTGACCGCAGCGTGATCACGTTGCTCTATCTGTCATTAGCAGCGACGATCCTGTCAGAGCTCGCATTCACGACGTATGTCAGCGTATTCGGGTTTACCAACTTTTTGGGGCACATCTTCAAAATCCTTGCATTCCTCTGCATCTACCTTGCGATCATCGACACGGGCTTCTCCCGGCCCTATGCTCTCATCTTCCGTGATCTGTCACAGAGCCGTGAGGAACTCCGTGACCTGAATGCCCGACTTGGGGAGAAGGTGGAGGAACGCACGAAAGAACTCAGGCGATCGAATGAAGAGCTTCAGGTCTCCTACGAGCAGCTCGCTATTACTGAGGAGGAACTCAGGCAGCAGTATTCGGTGCTCGCTGAAAAGGATGAAGCGATCCGGGCACTCAACCAAGACCTTGAGAAACGCGTAGAGGAACGGACGAGCGAACTCCAGCAGGCAAACGAGGAACTGTCAAAAGCCCAGGAAGAACTGCGCGAACAGTTTGAAGAACTTGCAAAGCGGGACAAACTGCTGTCGGTGAGCGAGGAGCGGTTCCGCATCAGTGCCAAGAGTGTCAGTGATGTGATCTGGGACTGGTCTATTCCTGATGGCAGGTTGGAATGGTATGGCAGGATCGATGAGATACTGGGCTACGCCCCGGGTGAATTTCCCCGGACTCTCGATGCATGGGAGAAGATCATCCACCCCGATGACCGGGACCGGGTAATGGCGATACTGGACAGGCACCTGAAGACACAGACCCCCTATGCAGCAGAGTACCGGGTGGTACGGAAGGACGGGGAGATCCGCTACTGGACCGACCAGGGCACTGCCATGCAGGACGATCAGGGAAGAGCGTACCGGATGGTGGGCTCCTGCAGCGATATAACCGAGCGCAAACGGGCTGAAGAGGCGCTAATTGCTTCTGAGGTCCGGTACCGTCGGCTCTTTGAAGCGGCACAGGACGGAATTCTCATCCTCGACGCCGAGACGGGACAGATCGTGGATGTAAATCCATTTTTAATCGATATGCTCGGATTCTCGCACGAACAGTTCGTGGAAAAGAAAATCTGGGATATTGGGATTTTCAAGGATATCGTTGCCAACAAAGACAACTTCGAAGAACTGCAACGGAAGGAACACATCCGGTACGAAGATTTGCCGCTCGAAACCGCCGATGGGCGGAACATCGCCGTGGAGTTCGTGAGTAACGTCTACATGGTGAATGACAAGAAGGTCATCCAGTGCAACATCCGGGATATCACCGAGCGCAAACTGGCAGAAGAGGAACGGGCACGTCTTGCTGCCATTGTGGAGTATTCGGATGATGCGATCATCGGAAAAACGCTGGACGGGATCATCACCAGCTGGAACGCCGGAGCCGAACGGATCTACGGGTATTCTGCACAGGAGATTATCGGCAAAAACATTTCCCTGCTGGTACCGCCCGATCAGCCGGATGACGCCGGGGTAATTCTTGAACGGATCAGGAACAGCGAACCGGTCGTCCGATACGAAACCCTGCGCAGGAAAAAAGACGGCGGGCAGATCATCGTTTCCCTGACGGTATCCCCGATCAAAGATGCGCAGAACCATCTGATCGGTGCATCCGCTATTGCCCGTGATGTCACCCGGAGCAAACAGGCGGAAGAGGCGCTGCGGGAGAGTGAGGCAAAATTTCACGACCTCCTTGAAAATGCCAGCGATCTTATCCAGAGTGTGAAGCCCGATGGAGCTTTTATATATGTAAACCGGGCCTGGTGTAAAACTCTGGGGTATACAGAAGAGGAAATACAAAATCTCACAATATTCGATATTATTCATGCCGACAGTCAGGCTCATTGTATGGAAATTTTTCAGAGAGTGATGAGTGGCGAAACAGTTGATGGTATTCAGGCTAAGTTTATAAGCAAAGATGGTAATGTGATTGATGTCGAGGGAAATGCAAGTTGTCGTTTCATTGATGGCAAACCTGCGGCTACCCGTTCAATTTTCCGGGACATCACCGAGCGCAAAAAACAGGCAGCGCAGATCGAAGCGTCGCTTGCCGAGAAGGAGACCCTGCTCAAGGAGATCCACCACCGGGTCAAAAACAACCTCCAGATAATTACAAGCATCCTCAACTTACAGATCCGGAAGACGGATGATCCTACGATCATTGAAGCATTAAAAGACAGCCAGAGCCGGGTGCGTTCCATGGCGCTCGTCCACGAGCATCTCTACAAGGGCAAAGACTTCGCTCATATCGATCTGGGGAACTACATCCAGGCGCTGGCAATGGGGCTCTTCCAGTCGTACGAGGCTGCAAAACAGGGCATCCGGTTCGATCTTAACATCCGGGACATCTATGTGGACATCAACACTTCAGTCCCTCTCGGTCTTATGTGCAACGAACTGATCACCAACAGCTTAAAGTATGCATTCAGGGAGAAGAAAGACGGGAAGATCTCTATCACTGCTACCGAAGATCCCCAGGCCCTGACGTTTATAGTAGCAGACAACGGCACAGGAATGCCGGAGGGCATCACGCTGGAGAACCAGACGTCGCTTGGGCTCCGGCTCGTCAGCTTGCTGACCAGCCAGATCAAGGGCACTGTCGCGATCGACCGTACGGAGGGCACGAAGTTTGTGTTTACGATCCCAAAAACGGCGGAGCAGAAACCGGCGGGGGAAGCCGTGGAATGACCGGCACGATTTCGTACGGGGAGGAATTGAAGCGCCTCCGTGATTTCCTTGCCATCTTTCTGGTAGCGGCAATGGTCTTTGGCGCATACGATCTGATGGATACCCGCCTGAATATCTGGGAAGGGATTCAAAATGAATTATTTCATCTCGGATTAACTTTACTGCTCAGTGCACTTGTCGCAGTAATCGGCTACGGTATCCTCATGCGCATGGGCTCATTGTCCGCTGAACGTGATGAGGCACATGCGGAAAGGAAGACGAACGAGGAACGGTTCCGGCAACTCGTTGAAACATCCAGCGACAGGGTATGGGAGGTGGACAAGACCGGCACATATACGTATGTCAGTCCGAGGATTCGGAATCTTCTGGGATACGAACCGGAAGAAATCATCGGCAAAACACCGTTTGACCTGATGCCTCCGGGGGAATCTGAAAAGATTGCCGGTATTTTCGAAGGTATTGTCACTGCCCAAAAGCCCTTCGCAGAACTGGAAAACATAAACCTGCACAAAGACGGCCGGCGCGTGGTTCTTGAAACGAGCGGTGTACCATTCTTCGATGACAAGCATACCATTCTTGGGTATAGGGGGATCGACCGGGATATCACCGGGCGCAAACGGGCGGAGGAGGCGCTGCGGGCGAGTTCAGAGAGGGTGCAACTCCTTCTCAACTCAACAGCAGAGGCGATCTACGGTATGAATATGCAGGGTTTGTGTACGTTATGCAACGCTGCTTTTCTCAAAACGATGGGATACGATCGACCCGAGCAGATTCTTGGCAGGAATATACATGACCTGATCCACCACATACATACTGGCGGAACCCCGAATGAACTCAATGACTGCCGGATATACAAGGCACTCCTTCGTGGGGAAGAAATGCATGCTGATGACGAGGTTTTCTGGCGGTCTGACAGGACCAGTATCCCCGTTGAGTACTGGTCTTATCCGATGCGCAAGGACGGCATCATCGTTGGAGCGGTTGTCACGTTCTTCGATATCACCGAACGCAAAGCGGCAAAAGAGCAGCTCCAAAAGGCGGTACTTCGCTGGCAGAGCACGTTCGACGCGACTCTGGACGCCATCTGCCTCATCGATACGGACCAGCGGATAGTACAGTGCAACCGCACGATGATGGAGATGGTTGGTGCAAAGAATCCCGATGAGATTATGGGGCGGCACTGCTGGGAGGTAGTCCATGGCACAACAGAACCGATCCCCGGCTGCCCGGTTGTCCGGATGTGGAATACACTTACGCGGGAGACACTGGAACTGCAGGTAGGCGACCGTTGGTTTTTCATTACTGCTGACCCGGTCCTGGATGAGGCACGGACGCTTGTCGGCGCAGTTCATATCGTCCGGGACATCACCAAACGCAAAGTGGCAGAGGAGCAGCTCCACACCCTGCTCCGGGAGAAAGAGATACTCCTGCGCGAGATCCACCACCGGGTGAGAAACATCATCCAGCTGGCAGTAAGCATGATGAATATCGAAGTGCGGCGTGAAAGCGATAAACGGGTACGGGAAGCGATCCTCGGCACCCAGATCCGGCTGATGGCAATTGCATCCACGTTCAACAGGCTCTACTATTCCGAGAACGTGAGCCGGGTGAACCTCCAGCAGGTCGTCAGATCCATTGTCGATTCCCTCCTGTCTGCCTACCAAACCGGAGACCGCACCATCCAGACCGACATTCACATTGATATTACAGAATTGGGAGTCGATCTTGCCCTGCCGCTGGCCCTTATTACCAGTGAACTGGTGAGCAACTCCTTACGGCACGCGTTCCCGGAGGGCAGGAGCGGGATGGTTACCATCACCGGATCAGAAGAAGGAAAAGAACGGTTTATCATGACGGTGAGGGATAACGGTTCGGGGCTTCCGGAGGGGATCAACCCGGCTGAACCCGACACAACGGGGTTAACGCTCGTCCGCTTTTTGTTACAGCAGATTGACGGTACGCTGAGCTATACGAGCAGCGGGGAGGGAACGAGTTTTACGATTACTGTTTCGCGGGATGCAGAATCCAACAAATCAGGAGTGAGTGAAGTATGACAGAAAAGATCAGGATCCTCATTGTCGAAGACGAAGCACTGGTTGCCGAAGACCTGAGAGGGATGCTGCTGGGATTTGGGTACGAAATCCCCGGCGTAACCGGCACCGGCGAGGGAGCAATCACCCTTGCAGGAGAAACGCACCCGGACCTTATCCTGATGGACATCAACCTGTCGGGCGCGATGGACGGGATCACCGCAGGAGGGGAGATCCGTTCGCGATGGGGCATCCCGATCATCTATGCGACAGCATTTATCACCCCGGAAATTATCGAACGGGCGAAAAAAACCGTCCCTTCGGGCTACATCTTAAAGCCGTTCAATGAGCAGCAGATCCAGACTACCGTTGAGATCGCGCTCTATTACGCCTCGATCGAACGGCAGCTCAAAGAACGCGACGACACCATACGGACGCTGCTCAACGCTACCTCCGGACAAACCATTCCTCCTGACAGGCACTCAGGGAACCGTCATGACGTCGCCAAAAAAGATTCAGATCGTTGAAGACGAGGCGCCGGTAGCAGAAGACTTAAAGGAGATTAAGCATCAAAAAACAATAAATCAATTCTTTAAAAAAATTAAAAAAGTGAAAGAAATTACTGGATTACTCTTCTTTCTTTTCCGGTCTCTTGAAATTCTCGATTAAGGTAATTTCCGATATATCCTTGATCAGCTCGAAACCCTCGTGGATGATCCTGCTGCGCCAGAGCAGCCAGCGCCGGTCGTAGGTGATGCCGGGAGGGAGGTTGATCGTGACCTTGCCGTCCTCAAGGGTGGTATCAAGGTCCTTTCCCGCGTAGAGCCGGATGAGCCCCTTGAACTGTTCGAGCGGGTCATTGACCTGCTCCTCGATCGTGTACTTGTAGTCGAGCGTCATGCCGGCAAGCGGTGCGTTAAAGTCCACGATCACGCGGGCGCCGATCACATCGATTACAGTTCCTTCACCCATCTCATCGACCTTGACCGTCGTTCCCCGCACGGGTTTTTCCTTGAACTTGGACTTCGGGAACGACTGGATGCGCTTCGGGTCGCGCTCGCCAAAACCCTTCTCCGGCGCAATCGTGACCGTACCGGTTGACCCCGCGTCCTTTCCGGCAACCTCCTCATCGAGCCCGAGAATGACATGTTTGCTCCCGACACAGACCGTGACCGGGCCATAGATTGCAGAGGGGCTGTGGATACCGGCAGATTTCGCGGACGCTTCATCGGTCGTATCAAAAATGCGCCCGTTTGTGCTGCCCGTATAGGATAACCTGATAAAATCTCCTTCTTTTATCGACATAAAACACCTGATTATATTAAATCGCAGCAACACCAGATAAAACTGTGGCACTAAAATGCTCGAGATAGAACTTAAAGTCCGCGTCGATGCGCTCGAACCAGTACGGGAACGGTTGCGGCAGTTCAATGCCGAGTCCTTCGGCAGGGTGCATGAGCATGATATCTATTACAATGCCCCGCACCGCAATTTTGCCCGAACCGACGAGGCACTCAGGGTCCGGTATACTGGCGGGAAAGCAGTCGTGACCTACAAAGGAGCAAAGATACAAAACCTCGGGCTCAAGGCACGCGAAGAGTTTAACACCGCTGTTGAGTCCGGCGAGGTATTTGACAAGATCCTTGCCCGGCTCGGGTTTATGAAAACTGCCGAGGTGAACAAGTGGCGCGAGAACTACCGGTACGGCAACGCATCCATCGCGCTTGACGAGGTCGAGAACCTCGGCACGTTTGTCGAGATCGAAGTTATTGCCGATACAGAGACACAGGCCGCGGCTGAAAGAATTGAAAAAATTAAAAAAGAACTGGGAATTTCCGGTGAAGCGATCCTCGCTTCGTACCTGGAACTGTTACAATCAGGACAGTGAGACAATTCAGACGGTGAGCAGTTCGACTTTGATATCTTTTGGCTCGGTGCCGAAGTGGAGCATCGCACAGTACCCCATCATCGCGGGGCCCGGGTTTACCACTTTGGTCCCCCCGATATCCATGACCCCCCGCTGTTCATGGATGTGGGCGCAGCAGACGAGATCGAACGCCTTCATGTGGCGCTGGATGCTCCTGCTCCCGACATGTTCCCCGGCCGGCTTGTCAAGGCTGCCGTACGGCGGGGCATGAGAGAGCAGGACATTATGAACCGTCTTCTCCATCGTACCCATCGCTTTTTTGAGCAGGTCGTCGATCTGCTTGTCCGTCATCTCAAAGGGCGTGTTAAACGGTGTCGGGTTCGAACCCCCGATACCGACAATCGTCATCGTCCCGAGGTTGATTTTTGCGCCATGCAGGCAGACGGTATCGGAATGTTCGAGCGCATCGATAATCTCACGGGGATCGCAATTTCCGGGGACTGCAAAACAGGGGACGTCGATGCGTGAAAGAACCTCATCGACAACGTCCACAGGTCCCATATTGGTGATATCGCCGGCGATAAAAACGGCTTCGGGCGCTAATTCAAGAAATGAATCGATTTTACCGAATTCACCATGGAGATCTGCTATCAATAGCACATCTTTCATGGTATATCATTTGAAGGGAGTCTAAAAAACCTTACCTTTAGGATCGTTCCAGGAACCGGTCAATTTGCCTGTAAAGGCGAGTTTACCCAAAAGATGCGCAGTTTCCGGGAGGGGGGGACGTAACCCCGTACCTTCAAGAGGCGTGCCCGGCAGCGGCATGAACCGGTGTGCGTGCACGATGCCGTTCTGTGCCACCCACGTGACGAGCGACACGGTCTTTTCCTGGTCCTCGTCAGTCTCGAACGGGAAACCGAGGATAAAATCAACCACCGGCATGATCCCGTGGTCACGGCAGAGTTCGACGGCAGCGATTACGTCTTCAACGGTATGGCCCCGACAGAGCCGCTGGAGCACCGCATTGCTGCCGGACTGGGCGCCGAAATGGAGTTTTGTGTTGGCACAATAACCCGTGACCAGTTCAAGTGACCGGTCATTGATGAACTCCGGGCGCACTTCTGACGGGAACGTGCCGAAATAGATCGCATGGCTGAGTGCTTTGAACAGGCGTTCGATCTTCTCAAATCTCGGGTGGACACCGTCCGAACCATATGCAAATGCGTTCGGGCTCACGAACCGGGAATGCCTGTACCGGTTTGCGTAACGTGCGATCTCCTCTATCGAACGGTGCCGCATACAGTGCCCGAAGATCCGGGGCGTCTGGCAGTAGCCGCAGGCAAACGGGCACCCGCGTGAGATCTCCACGTACCCCTTCAGCTGCGAGAATGCGGGAAACGCATCAAGACGGACGCTTGTATCGGCTTTCTCGTACCCGTCTTCTGTCGCAACACCCGGGATTGCTGTATCGTCTCCCTGCTCAAGTGCCAAAAGAAGCCTCGGAAGCGTGTATTCACCTTCCCCCACAACAACATAATCGGCGTACCGGGCTACATCCCGGTACCGTGCGGTTGCGTGGGGGCCACCTACAACCGTGATGCACCCGGCACCACAAATCTCGTCCCGCAGGGCCGGTTCATTGATGGAGTTGAGGGAGTAGCAGGTGACATCCGCAGAGGGACTTTTTACAGGATTGAGGATGATACCCTCGTTCTCACACGCGGCATACAGCGTGGCATACGAGTTGCGTGCGGCATGTACCAGCCGCCAGTTGAATTTCATGGGCTGCCGTTTATGTTAAAAAATGAGAGGCTTGTTGCCGCTATAAATTATCCGCGGGAACGGTATTCACGCAGGACATCTGCAACCTTGTACTTCTGGCCGGTGTTCATCGTGACCCATACTTCCACGCGGTCAGTCTGCCCACTCTCGGAACCTGATCCCCGGGTCCCTGCAAGTTCCACGCTATCCCCTTTTTTGGTCCCGATGTTGGCGATCTGGACGGTTCCGTCGGCACGGGTGAGTTTTACATCGATCTTGGTAACGGCACTCATTCCCATCCCGCCATCAAAGGTAACCGGGATGGTACCTAGGTAGTCTTTCTCGTCGATTGTGACACTGACTATATTGTAATCCGGCATCGCATCGGTCGGGGACGTCACAAGGCTTCCCGGCGTCTGCTGGGCCTGCGTGCCTGCAGGAGCACCGGTGGTGGGTGGAGTTGCAGTCTGGGTGCCGGTACAGCCGCATGCGGCAATGAGTGCTACGAGAAGGAGCACGATGAAAGCATACTTCAGGTTCATAAAAGAGCTGGCGGGCCTGTGTTATAAGAGATTTGTGATCGGAGGACTGATCAGCCGGGCAGGAGCTCGCCGTCATACTCCATTGCCCCGCTCCCGCCATCAACCGTGACGCGGACACCGTCCCTGAGCCGCCTGACCGGCACGCCGATCCGGTCGATCATCGGGATCTTTGAAATAATTGCGCCGGTGACGATGATCGGTTCGGCTTCCTCGTTGATGATGGCGGCAGGGGCGTGCCCGTTCCGGCTCAGGGCATAGAGCACGTACGAGCCGACGGTTGACCCCTTGCCAAAAGGAAACGCAAGCACTTTTCCCGCAATGCATTTCCCATAGAGAGGGTGGCCTTTCTCAACGATAATCCCCGTATCCGGGTCTACACCCGACAAAAACGAGATCGGCACCGGGCTTACCAGAAGCTCCCCTGTTCCCACCCCGCGGGATATGCTCCGGGCGACGATATGCAAAATCACACCTAATTTATGTTTGGAGATAGAGATATATGATTTATATGGAAGAGAGTGCCGCGAGCAACGCTGCAAATCCCGAAGACCTCAAGATCCGTATCCAGCTCAACGAACTTGAGGCAACCGTCCTTGAACAAAAGCTGCGGGTGGATGAACTGGCCAAAGAGAACACCCAGCTCCGGAGGGAGAACAACCAGCTCAAGAAGATCCCGCTCTTTGTTGCAGTCGTTGTGGACATTCTGAACAACGGCGAGGTTTATTTGCGCCAGCAGGGCAACAACCAGGAGTACCTCACCCATGCGAACGAGGATTTGCTCCCGCTCTTAAAACCCGGCGCAAAGGTTGCGGTCAATAATGCGCTCTCGATCGTCAAACTGATCGGCAACATCTATGATGCACGGGTACGGGTGATGGAGCTCGAGGAGTTCCCCACGATCTCGTACAAGGATGTCGGGGGACTCGAAAATGAGATCAAGGAAATCCGGGAATCCGTGGAGTACCCCCTGACAAAACCCGAGATCTTCCGGCGTATCGGTGTTGAACCCCCCAAGGGTATCCTGCTCCATGGTTCGCCCGGGACAGGTAAGACCCTGATCGCAAAAGCAGTCGCCCACGAAGCCCATGCGACCTTTATCCGGATGTCCGGCAGCGAACTCGTGCACAAGTTCATCGGGGAAGGGGCCGGGCTCGTCCGTGAGCTCTTCATGCTGGCACGCGAACGGGCGCCGTCGATCGTCTTCATCGATGAGATCGACTCCGTCGGCAGCATGCGCACCAATGACGGGACGAGCGGAAGTGCCGAGGTGCAGCGCACGCTGATGCAGCTCCTTAATGAGATGGACGGCTTTGACAACCGCGGGGACGTGCGGATCATGGCGGCGACGAACCGCGTCGATATGCTCGATCCGGCGCTGCTCCGCCCGGGACGGTTCGACCGGATCATCGAGATCCCGCTCCCCGATGCAACAGGCCGGCTCGAGATCCTGAAGATTCATTCAGGGAAGATGCAGCTCGCCGGTGTGGACTTAAACGAGGTTGCAACAATGATGGAACGTGCCACCGGTGCCGAGTTGCAGGCAGTCTGCCGTGAAGCCGGGATGATGGCAGTCCGGCGCAATGCAGATGCCATCGGGCGGACCGACTTTATGGATGCCGTCCGCAAGGTGAAAAACGAGAAAATGACCGACAACCGGATGTATACCTGACGGTATCGTAACGCTGGTCTTTCCCCCCATGCGCAAACCTCCATGAACACTCTTTTGATCCAGCGGGATGGCGTCGACCTCCACCACACGCTCTTTGCGTCTGAGACGAGCCGTATGGCACTCCGGTTTTATCACCCGAAAAAAATGCCCTGCGGGGTGTACATCTCCGGTGCGTCGTTGGGCAGCGCCCTCTCGCTGGTATCGGAACTCCGCTGGTATAACAGGAGATATGTCCGCGAGGTGCTCTTCGAAGTAAAAAAAGGAGTGTACTGTACCCACACCCTTGCACAGGACGTCTATTACGAGCGGATCACCGTCCTTGGCGATACGTGGGCGTTCCGCCGGCTCTACGGGTTTAAGAACGGCCAGCTGATCAGCGCTGTCGTGATGACACCGGGCTCATGTATTGACGAGTACCATCAGGACATCATCGGGGTGGACGCAACCATCGAGGTCTGGTGCAGGGAAGATGAGGTCGAGGATATTGCGCTGGAGGATGAAGGACCGGTAGAGGATGCAGGCGACACTCTTTCACCGGCAGAAAATGAAGAATGATATGATACAAAAAGATCTTCAGGCTAAATTTTTTAAAAAAAATATAGTGTTGACTGTGTGTTTTTAGGCTATTTCCCTCAACCAAAATTTTAATCATATTACCGTTACAACGCCGGGTTTTGTTTCCGAATCCACCAGCGTCGTATAAGCAGGCCAAGTCCGATAAGAATGATGATTCCAACGACTCCGATAATCATAACCGGGACCCCGGATGAGGGTTGATCCGTCGGTTGTACCGGAGGTGCTTTGGTTGTCTGTGTGGCTATGGGCGTGTGTGCCGCGGTGGATACCACGGGTATTGTAGTAGCCGCATCCATATCACCGAAGGTCTGGTTATCCGGAGTCTGCTCCTGCACCGCTTCGGCCGGATTGATCTCTCCGGAGATCGCAAATCGCGAGAAGCCGGGGCTTGCTGCCGTGT
>CAZNIL010000022.1:16671-20473 GCA_964573085.1 uncultured Methanoregula sp. | reverse complement strand
GGGAAGCCCGCTGTGTGTCGTGTTTGTAGATCTTTTTACAGGACTGGAGCTTCATTGGATCACCGGATAATCATGTGAATCCTGCCAGATTCCACGGTTAGTACAAAAAATGCACCCTGCTGGGGTTTATAGGTGTTCATGGGGCCGGAATTTCATGGGATTATCATATGGGGTGGGTATGGTGGGGGGGCTCTTGAAAATAAAACAGGGGGGACTCCCCCTCTCGCCTGAGAAGGACATGGGGGTACCCCTCGTGGGAAATTGCGGGGGATACCCTCCCCTTTCCAGCGGAACCGGAGGGTGGGCCTGTGAAGCCTTCCACCGGAGATCGTTTGCCGATGGGGGAGGGTAGGCACCGGTCACCGGATTGAACTAAGGGGCAGGGTGGGGGTGCCTGCTGAAAATCCGGAAGGGGGGACTCCGGGTAGCTCCGGAAAATAGGAAGGGCCCCCCTCCCCCGTTCTGGTATTGCCGTTACCGTGATTCTCCGACGTGAAGTCTACGGGAAGCGAGGATTTTTATGCGTGCAATTGGGGGGGTAGGTATCCCTCTTGTGCTGAAAGGGTGGGATAGAGGGGGTGGCATTCCTCAAAAGGGGATATCCCTCGTTTAGATGCAGATAAAAATGGTAAGGCTTGTGAAAGTTTAAAGTAATTCTTTTCTTCTAGTCTATCCCATTTTGCTTAAACTGAATACGCCCATAATGGTTCGGGATTGCCTTCAAAGGCTTGGAAATTTCTCCGTTTTGCGGTTTTGAAATTTATTCAGCCACGCCCATACCCTATAAAAGCCTACACTTGTATGTCAAAGGGGCCCTGGAGACACAGAAGAAAAAATGGAGGTTCTGACGATCTCGGAACTCGAAGAATTCTCGCGAATTCTTCTCAACCTCGAGGTCTGAAGACCTCTTCGGAGAGACAAAACATGGCAGATTTCGTACAGAATACGAATATCAAGAGCGCGATTCGCAGGATTGCGAATCCGATAACCGACGTGGCCGCATTCGATGCGATCATCCAGTCGGTCATCCTGAACAACCCGTTCGGGTGTGTATCGTATATGAGCTCGGGCGTCAACCACCCGCCCGTAGAAAAGAGCAAGGAGACGTACTCGGCACGGTTCGACTACGTGGACACCAATGCCAAGCGCATCGGTGCAGGATCGGAGAGCTACAACACGATCGACGGCTACAATGCCGGGATCTCGGCAGTTCTCGCAAACACCGCCAACGCAACTGCGCACTGCGGCACACCGCTCCACAACGCGGATGCAGACACGTTTTCGGCAACCCTGAGGTGCCACGACCCCAACGGGGAGCTGTACTTCGTGAACTTCTCACGCCGGCAGGTGACGATCTCGTCATTCACCGATGAGTCGATCCAGACCGTGATCGAGACATGGGCCGATGGCGTAACGGCACTCGCGTAGGTGACACCGGTAGAGCAAGAGAACAAAAACGTGTAACGGCAGGGGAAGGGACCCCCCTGCCCCTCTTGTTCTTCAGATTTATCAGCGCGGTTAAAACCACCCTTCAAGGGTCTTCTGCCCTGCCTTTACCGTAAACCCTTCGAGTGCCTTTCGTACCCGCTCTTCGGAGAAGTCGTAGGTGCCGCAGAGGAGCTGCACAATGCCTTCCACATCAGGCCGTCCCCAGGTAAGTTCATATGAATCGGTCACCGCAGGGCGGAGGAACAGGTCACGGATGGGCTCCGGGTCAAAATCAGGCAACTTTTCCCTGATCTTCTGTAAAAATTCCCCTTTCTGCACAAGCTTGAGGGCGGTCTTGGGTCCGATCCCGGTCACCCCATCATTGAAATCAGTCCCGATAAGAATCCCGATCTCGATCAGCTGCTCACGGGTAAGATGCATCCCCCCGAGCAGATCGGAAAGAATGATGCGCTCAGGGTTGACGGTCACTGTCCGTCCCCGGATCTTTCGCTTTTGGCTCACTGTAAGGTTCCTGACAAGGGTGGGTGTTCCAAAAAGGAGCGTGTCATAGTCCTGTGATATTACATACCGCACATCTCCCTTTGCTGCCATGTACGCTGCCTGAGCTTCCCCCTCACCGGGTGCCTGGAGAAAAGGGATACCCATAAGCCGGAGAAGGTCCTGTGACGTCCTGATCACCTCAGCATCAACGCGGGTGGACGCCCGTGCCTGTTTGTATGCCTCCGCCTCATCACCCCGTTCGAGAGCTTCTTTCCAGCGCGTGCCCGCCTCGGTGCGGAGCTTCCTGCGCTGTTCGATGGTTGCCTGCTTGAGATCGGTCGGGACGCCATCGAAAACAAAGACCGGCCTGATCCCTTTCTCCATGAAATTGGTCGTGCGGAAGAGGATCCCTGAGAGATGGGACGTCACATGTCCGGTGCGATCCATCAGCGGCGTGCCATCCGGTTGCCTTATGATAGTCAAAAACTGGTAGAGCGCGTTACTCGCATCGATTGCTGCCACACCATAAAGCGCGTCCCAGCTCACCGGTGCCTTGTAATCAAGAAGGATATCCCTCAGTGCGACGCCCATGAACTACCTCAGCCGCAGGAGCGGGCGTTACCGGTAAACCCGTTTGGAATATTCACCGATCAGTTCGTCAAGGTGGGTGATCGCCATGTCGTGCTTCTGCGCCATCCTCTTTGAGATCTCTTCAAGGTTATAACGCAGCATGCGCTCGCGCGAGACCACACTGCGCTCGAGTTTTCTGACCTTCACATGCATGGAAAGGAAGAGTCCGCCCAGGGAGAGCATCATTAAGATGGCAGCAATCGCGATAGTGAGGTCCTGCCAGAACCGGAGGATGAGCACGAGGGTGGAGACGATCATGACCACCGTGAGAACGATATCGATGAAGTATTCACGAATCTCCATGCTTTTAGTTGATGAAGATGTAGTTATTAAGCTAACGATAGTTGGAGACACCTCATGGACTTCAAACGACTCATACCGTTCCTTGCCATGCCCCTGTTGCTAATCCTCGTCGAGATCGGGGCTCTTGCGCTCTCGCTTCCGGTGCAGGAAGCCGGCATCACTGCATTCGAGGACCCGACATCAGTGGCAAACATCGGCATCTTTTTCGTCATCCTGCTGGTCTTTACCGGTTTCTTACTTCTACTCATCAGGTTCGGCCTGAAAAAGATTATCGCTCTGGTGATTGCGGTCTCCATCTTTTTCTCGTTTGGCTACATATTTTCCGCGATCATCTATTCCGCAATAGGCTCAACGGATGTTGCAGTCCTGCTGGTGCTCGCGCTCTCCATCTGTTCAACCGTCCTGCTCTATAAATACCCCGAATGGTACGTGATCGATACGCTCGGAGTACTCATCGCTGCCGGCGTTGCATCCATCTTCGGTGTCTCGCTTGAGATTCTCCCGGTGGTCATCCTGCTGGTCCTTCTGGCGGTCTACGATGCGATATCGGTATACAAGACAAAACACATGATCACGCTTGCGGAAGGGGTGATCGATCTCAAAACACCGATCCTGTTTGTGATTCCCAAACGGCGCGACTACTCGTTCATACGCGAGGGTATCGGGAAGCTGGAAGAAGGAGGAGAACGGGCGGCATTCATCATGGGGATGGGAGACCTCATCATGCCATCCATCCTTGTTGTATCTGCCAATGTCTTTATAAATGGTTACCGGGTGCTGGGGTTTATCAACCTGCCCGCCATCGGTGCGATTATCGGCTCGCTCGCGGGACTCATGGTGCTCCTGTATTTCGTGAATTCGGGGCGGCCCCAGGCAGGGCTCCCGCCCCTCAACGGCGGAGCGCTTATCGGGTTTGCTCTGGGGTTGGCGCTCTCGTCAT
>CAZNIL010000022.1:0-16571 GCA_964573085.1 uncultured Methanoregula sp. | reverse complement strand
TCGATCTGGTGGACCATGGAGGCAAGCCGGGCGACCGCCCGCTTGCGCACCACGAGCGGATCCGGGGCTTTCCTTGACTGAAATGCCAGCTCGCCACCAACCATTTTTGTGTGTTTTGCCGCCCACCCGACCGCCCCCAGTGCCTGTTTTATCCGGTCAAGGCCGTACAGGATCTCCACCATATCACGGTAGAATTGGGGGAGTTCTTCAAATTCCGGAAACCCGCGGATGATATATACCAGACGGTCGTGAATCGCATGGCTGACAGCCCGGACAAACTCCTCGTTCGCCCGATCCTTGTTCAGCTTCTCTTTTCTTTTCTTTGCCGCACGGCGAAAACTCCGGTCAAGAATTTCGTCCGCCGTTGGCACCGTCGGTAATTTTTCAAACTCCACGTATCTCCAACCTATATATTTATGGAATGTTATACGGTTTATCGTTATGGACTTGTCCCTTATCCAGAAAGATATCCTCATTACCCTCATCACTCTCTATTACCAGCACTCCCACTCGATCAAGGGAGAGGAGATTGCGGAGGTGATCCGGAGGAACCCCGGCACCGTCCGCAACCAGATGCAGGCATTAAAAGCAGTCGGGCTTGTCGATGGCGTGCCCGGCCCAAAAGGAGGGTACATCCCCACCGCGCTTGCATATAAAGAGCTCAACCTGAGTAACTCCGCGGGGGACTATGTGGTTAGTATCAGCCGGAACGGGGAAGTCGTAAAAGGGGCAAGTGTCACGGAGATCGATTTTACCACGCTCTGCCATCCTGATATCTGCCACGCGGTCATCAAGCTGATCGGGAGCGCCAAACTCTTTGAGATCGGTGACCAGATCGCGATTGGCCCGACACCGGTGAACAAGCTGGTCATCATGGGGGAAGTATTTGGAAAGGACGAGTCGGAACAGTCGCTTTTGATCTCCACATCAGAGATGGTATCCCTCCCGAAAAAGGCGATAAAATATTACATGAGTGCACCGTTAAAGACCCTGCAGAGCTCCGACACCATCTATGATGCGGTCGCCCTTTTCAACGCACATCACATCCACGGGGCACCGGTCATTGATAAGGGAAAATTAAGGGGGATAATCACCATGAGCGATATCATCAAGGCAATCGGGGACGAACTGCCGCTGACCACCAAGGTATTCTCTGTCATGACGACCGATGTTGTTGAAGTCCCGTCCCGTACGAAACTCTTTGAGGTGGTGAGGAGGTTCAAAGAACGGGAGATCGGCCGCCTCATTGTGGTTGAGGATGGAAAACCCGTGGGAATTCTTACCCAGTCAGATATTATCAGGGTCTTTCCGTCCGTCTGAGAACCGTGTGGTGACATATTTTTATACCATGAGAAGTGAACCAAAGAGAGGGACAGATTGCAATGAATGAATTATCCCAGGCCGCTGTTGAACGGATCATGAAAAAAGCCGGTGCAGGGCGGGTTAGTGCCGATGCAACGACAACCCTTGCCGATCTCATGGAGGAATATGGCATTTTTCTTGCAAGGGAAGCAAAAAAGATGTCCGACCATGCAGGCAGAAAGACCGTGCGGGGCTCTGATGTAATAATGGCTGCTGAAATGTTCAAATAACGAATAAGTCCCCATAATCCCCCAAAAAATCCAAAAAAACCCCAGAAATAATCCCCTTTTCAGAACACTTTAAATATTTATACGTCGTCAATTTTTTTATGACACGCGTATTTGCCCGCAGCCTTTCACGAAAAAAGGTCATGACCAATGACGGGAAGCTCATTGGAACCCTCAAGAATATCAGGGTCGATTTTGATTCCGGCCAGGTAATTGAATTACTCATCCATCCTGATCAGACCTTTGACACAACAAATTTTGAGATGGAGGATGACAAAATCCTGAAATTTCCCTTCGAAGCAGTAAAAGACATCAAGGATTATATCGTTGTTGACCGTTACCTTGGACGAAGATAAGAAAAATATTTTTCAACCGCTTCAACAAATCCGTCGCCATACTCTTTTTTTGTCACAAATGATGCTGCCGCTTTTGTATCCGGATGGGCATTTGCAACCGCAACCCCGATTCCTGCGCTCGTCAGCATCGGGGTGTCGTTAACCGAGTCTCCGATGGCAAGGAAATCCGATGCCGGGAGATTCATTTCCTGCGCAAGGGCCAAAAAGGCGGATCCTTTATCCACCCCCTGCACCTGCAGGTGAATTGCATAGCCGGTATCGATCACCCGTACTGGCAGATGGAGGAGAAGATTTTCCACGTCTTCAACCGGGACCGTCCGGGCAAATGCGAGATCAGCAAACCGGTAGGAGGGGCTGTAGAGCTCCAGTTCTATCCCTTTTTTAAGGTAATGGGCTTGCACCAACCCCAGCGCCTGCCTGCAGACTGCCTGATCCCCTTTAATGTGCAGGTGGCCGGTATATCCGATCCGGAACACACCCCCGTTCTCTGCAATGAATGTTCCGCGGGTGCCCATCATTTTACAGAGGGCATCCATGAAACACGCGGTATTCCCGCTTGCAAACACTACCTCGATTCCGCTATCCTGCAGTGAGCGGATTGCGGTAATTGCGGTAGTATTGATACGGCGGGATGGATCGGTGATCGTCCCGTCAATATCTGTCAGGAGTGCTTTTAACAAGGTTTGAGACCTGCCTCTTCAACAATAAACGGCGCCTCCCCCTCCGGGAGATTTGGGCTGTCAACAAGGCGTGCAATGCGTTTGCCTCCCTTGCTCTTGCGCAGGTAGATCCGGAACGTGGCGGTGTGCCCGACAATGTGCCCGCCGATGGGTTTTGTCGGGTCTCCGAAGAAGACCGCAGGGTTGGACATCACCTGGTTGGTCACAAGCGCAACCGCGTTGTGCTCATCGATGAGCTTGAAGAGATCGTGCATGTGACGATTCAGCTTCTGCTGGCGTGTCGCAAGCGTGCCCCGTCCGGCATATTCTGACCTGAAATGGGCAGTGAGCGAGTCGATGATGAAGAGTTTGAACGGTTTATCGCTCTCTTTGAGTTCGTTTGCAAGATCACGGGAATTCTCTACGAGAAGTATCTGGTGGTCTGAGGTATGCGCACGGGCGATGTGAATATTATTTAAAAAATCCTGTGCATCAAGCCCGTCAATCCCGAGCCCGTTGACCATCTGTTCGATACGCTCCGGCCGGAACGTATTCTCGGTATCGATATAGATGACACTCCCGTTCAGGCCGCCATCTTCTTCAGGAAGCTGGGCATTGACTGCCATCTGGTGTACGATCTGGCTCTTACCGGAACCAAACTCACCATACATCTCGGTGATTGCCTGAGTTTCCAGCCCGCCCCCCATCAGCGCATCCAGTTCGGGGACGCGGAACGAGATCTTCCGTACATCCTTCCTCTGTTCAAAGATGTCCTTTCCGGTTTTGAACCCGTCAAGGTCTGCCTTTTCGCGGGCTGCCTTGATGATCTTTTTTGCGGTTGCTTCTGAGATCTCGGTGATCTCGGCAAGCTCTGCCGGTGAAGTTGTCGCAACGCTCTCAATGGTGAGATAACCGGCTTCGCGGAGTTTTTCTGCCGTACTCGGGCCTACACCCGGTAAATCCTCAATCTCTTGTGGTTTTTCAGCCATGCTGTGTAACATCTCCTATGGCACAAGAACATTTTAAATCCATACATATATGCGCTCGGAGTGTGCAGGGTGAAAGTGAAGCAGTATTATTTGGCTAACGAATCCTGCAGGTCTTTGACTTTTTTCCTGATCTCGTCTAGTGAAACGTTCACTGGTTCTGCATGATCCGGTCTAATTATGTCTCCTGACAGCACCCCCTTCACCTGCATCTCGCGCCATGGAGGGAGATCGCAACCATCTACAAGGTATCTCACCTGCCCGTTGTCGATAAAGGTGTTCCCATTGCTGGTAATTACCGTCCCTTCAAAGACAATCTCACCGGACTGCATATTCGGAATCCTGGTGGCACTGCCCCGGCCAACTCCCAACTCAATCTCTTGAAACCTTCCGGGTTTTGCGGTCGCATGATAAATCTCGATTCTCGTGCCGGGCAGTACAGGGAGTAGCGCCTTCTCTCCCCATAATACGATGTTAAGATCATCTTTGCCATCAGTTATTACGATATTTCTGACCCATGATGCCCTGCCGTCACGGGTTTTGAATGCATGCGGCTCTAAAACCCGCTTCACGTCACCCTGCACGGAATAGGTTCCCCGGTCGCCGACAGAGCCGATAGGGGTGAGCGGAGTAGATACCTGCGCATCCGTGACCGCCACGGTGCTCTTCCCATCAATGCTGTATGCCCGCCCCTCTCCCCGCCCGTTCGGTTTTGCGCCCGTAATGTGAATGGAGGCTCCCTGGAGAATGCCGCCAAGTACCTCAGGAGTCCAAGCGACAAGGCGGGCTGTGCCGCGTGTATCCCCAATCACCGCCTCCACCATTTCCCCTTCTGTGCCATCCTTCCGGGTGAACGGACGGGGCTCTTCCAGCGCTAGGAGGAGCACGTCAAGGTCAACGGGCTCCGTTATCAGGCTTTCAGCGCCGTCCTCCGGTACATTGCATTCTATCGTGCAGCTTGCTTTGCGCAGCGCAAGTGCATAGATCTCTTTTGCACTTTTGCCCGAGTGGCGTCCGATGACTTCCAGGACGTCCCCTTTTGCAATTTCTTCAACTGCCCCGGCCCGTTCGTCCCAGAGAACCACCCGTGCGGCCCCGGTTTCGTCTCCCAATAGCAGTGTCGCAACAGCGCCCTTCTCGCCATCGGGGCGATCGAATACCTTCAGCTCGGTTTTGTCAATGACTTTTGCAAAAAAAGAAAAGAGGCTGGACCTTCCTGACAGCCCTTGGATCTTGACGTGCGCCCTGCCAAGTTCCCCGACAACGAGCATCGCAGCGGTCGGTTCGTCGACAAGGTCCCCGCATGCATCGATCTTCGCCTCGACCCGTGTTTCGAACTCTTCCCGGGTGATTAGATCATCTACAAGGGCGTAGTGGAAGAGCACGGGCCAAAACCTCCGGCTATTTTTGCCAGGAAGGACATTCCATGGCGGCGGTGATGTCGCCGATGGTCTCGCCCCGCCGCATCAGCGCTGCACGTTTCCCCTGGATGAGCACCTCGGGACAGCGCGGCCGGCTGTTATACTGGGATGACATCGCAAACCCGTACGCCCCGGTGTCGAGCACTGCGATGAGATCCCCGGCGGTGATCTGGGGGAGCCTGCGGTCCGGTGCGAGAATGTCGCCGGTCTCGCAGATCGGACCGGTGACGGTATATTCTGTAAAGAGGGGGGCATCTGCCCTGTTTGCGACGATCACTTCATGGTATGCGTCATACATCGCGGGACGTATGAGCAGGTTGAAGCCCGCGTCCACGTTGGCAAACCGCTTGTGAGCGGATTTTGTCGAGTTGACCCGGGTGAGGAGTACGGTGGAATCGGCGACAAGCGAGCGCCCAGGTTCGACCCAGAGTTCGGGGGTGATCCCACATGCCTCAACACCAGCCCTAAAGATGGGGACGACCTTTGCAGCATAATCCTCCGGGGTTGGTGTCAGGTCGGTGTCATGATGATAGGGAATGCCAAGCCCGCCACCGAGATCGATGAACTCGAGCTGCACGCCCATTTCCGTCAGTTCCCGGGCGATACGCACCATCACTTCCGCAGCCCGGGTGAATGGTTCTATGTCAAGGATCTGCGAGCCGATGTGGCAATGGAGCCCGACCGGTTTTATGTTTTTGCATGCAAGCGCCTCGCGGTATGCAGCTGGGATCTCTTTATGAGGGATGCCGAACTTGCTTGTTGCAAGCCCGGTGGCGATCTTCGGGTGCGTCGGCACTTCGAGCGCCGGGTTCACACGGAACGCGATCTTTGCCACCTTTCCTGCTGCTTTTGCCGTCTTGTCGAGCTGGTGGAGCTCATCGAGCGAGTCCACCGAGACTTTCACGCCCTTTTCCACCGCGAGCGCAAGGTCAGCGGGGGACTTTGAGCTGCCATTGAAGAGCAGTTTTTCCGGGTCCATGCCGGCATCAAGTGCGAGATGGAGTTCGCCGGATGAGAAAACGTCTGCCCCGGCGCCCAGCTGCGCAAGTGCCCGCATCACGGCGAGGTTGCCGTTTGCCTTTGCAGCAAAGAGCACCTGCACCTTCGGGTACCGCGCAAGAAGGGCTTTTTTATAACTCCGGAACTGCTCGCAGACACGGTCTTCGCTTGTGACATAGAGCGGTGTGCCGAATTTTTCAGCGAGTGCGACACAATCCTGCCCTCCGATGTGAAGGTGACCGTTGGTGACCGTGATATGGTGGGGGAGTTTCACAAGGAAAGCCTCCTCATCCGCTCAATCGCCTCTTTGATCCGCCCAATAGGGCGCGTGATCGCAAACCGCACGTACCCCTCACCACTTGAACCAAATCCGACGCCCGGTGTTGCGACAATACCTGCCTCGGTGAGGAGTTTTGCCGAAAATGCCATGCAGTCATTGACCGGCAGCCAGATATAGAAGGTAGCCTTCGGTGCCGGCACATCAAAGCCAAGGCTACGCAGCCCGGCGATCAGCACGTCCCGGCGCTCCTTGTAGATATCGCACGCCTTCTTAACGCAGTCTTGGGGGCCGGAGAGGGCTGTGATTGCCGCATGTTGCACAGCATTGAAGACCCCGGAGTCCACGTTTGTCTTGACCCGCCCGAGCCCGGACAGGATATCCGCATTGCCGACCGCCATCCCGATCCGCCAGCCGGTCATGTTATAGGTCTTTGAGAGCGAGTGCATCTCAATGCCGACCTCCATCGCCCCCTTTGTCTCTAGAAACGAGGGAGCTTGGTAGCCATCGTACGCGATCTCGGAGTATGCATTGTCCGAGACGACCACAATGTTGTGGTCGCGGGCAAAGTCCACGACCTCTTTGTAGAACCCTGCCGGTACGACCGCCGCAGTCGGGTTATTCGGGTAGTTGATGAACATGAGTTTAGCTGCTCTTACAACTTTTTTAGGGATGTCGTCAAGGACCGGCACAAAGTTGTTCTTTTGGACGAGCGGCATCTCGTGCACCCTCCCCTCAGCAAAGAGTGCCCCTGTCTGGTATACCGGGTAGCCAGGGCTCGGGGCGAGCACGTAATCCCCGGGATTAACAAACGCCTCGGCTATATGGGCAATTCCGTCCTTTGAGCCCATCAGCGCAACAACTTCCTTTCCTGCATCGAGCGTTACGCCAAACCGGCTCCTGTACCAGTCAGCCGCAGCGCTGCGGTATGCCGGCATGCCGAGATACGACGGATAGTGGTGGTTATCCGGGTTCTTTGCGGCTTCACAGAGAGATGCAACGATATGTTCCGGTGTGGGAAGGTCCGGGTCTCCCACACCGAGGTCGATGATATCAACGCCTTTTTTCTGCTGCTCAAGCTTCATCTCGTCAATCCGTGCAAAAAGGTACGGCGGGAGATTGTTCATGCGTACTGCATACATAGATAGTATTTCATGTGCGCTGAATTCTCTAGTATTTACCGATCTTTTGGTGTTGAAAATTTTGCAGTGATTACAGCGTAGTGAGACGGTTATCGCGGAGCAGGTCATACGCTTATTAGCAAAGAGTAATAATATGAGCGTTATGGAGAAAACAGAGGGCATTATCGAGGCAAGAGGGCTTGTCAAACAGTTCGGTGATGTGACCGCAGTGGATAACATCTCGCTCTTTGTAGGAAAAGGGGAACTCTTTGGGCTGCTCGGGCCCAACGGGTCCGGGAAGACAACCATGATTAAGCTGCTGACCGGGCAGATCCGTCCCACCAGTGGCTCGGCTACGGTCATCGGCGTCGATGTGGTAAAAGACCCTGTTGGCGTGCGGGAACGAGTTGGCATCATCCCCGAACAGGAGACACCCCCGAGTTTCCTGACCTCTACCGAGTACCTGGATTTTGTCGGAGAGGTGCGCGGGATTCCGGATGTACAGAAAAAAGCGGACTGGTGGTTTGACTACTTAGAATTTTCTGACAAGCGTGATGTCCTCTGCAAAGACCTTTCACGGGGCACCCGCCAGAAACTGATGTTTACCCAGGCATTTCTCCACAAACCGGTGCTGGCATTGATCGATGAGCCGCTTATTAACTTTGACCCGATCATGCAGCACAAGGTCAAGGAATATCTCGCAGACTACGTCAGGAAGGGAAATACGATCTTCATCTCAACGCATATCCTCGAGATCGCAGAAGAGATCTGTTCCGGGTTTGCGATCCTCCACAAGGGAAAACTCCTCCATACCGGCACTGTTGCGGAATTAAAAGAGAGAAACCAGCACCTTGACGACTTCTTCCTCTCGCTCGTGGAGAAGGATGGTCATGTTTAAACTCTTCACGAACATGATGAAGGAGGAATGGCGGGTCCATTCCACGATGTTCGGGAGCCTCTCTTTTGCACTCTTTCCGGTAATGATCTTTGGGATTGCGTTTATGGGCTCTTTTCTTCTTCCTCTCTTCCGGACAGTTGTCCCGCCAGGTTATCTTGCGATTATCATCCACGCCATGTTCCTTCTGCTCGGTATTATGGTCGGGGGATTCGGCCTTCTCGGTATGGAGGTGATGAACCGTCGGTTCGGGCAGGCAAGCCTGCTCTCGTACTCTGCAAGAAGCCTGCCCATCTCCGAACAGGAAATCTTTTGCACCTTTGTTGTGAAAGACACCGTGTATTACCTGATCCTGTGGGTCTTACCGGTTGTTGCCGGGTTTGCCCTCGCGTCCCCATTCATTGCAGTCCCCCATTCTCTCCCCCTTCTCCTCCTCCTTACGCTCACCCTTGCATTTCTTACCGGTCTTGCCCTTATCTTCCTGCTCTCCACGGTCTATTCGCGGTCGAAGCGTGTGCTTGGGGTTCTCCTCATAATCATGGTCATCGGGTGGGCTGCACTCTCCCTGTATACCGGCATCGGCCCGGCTGCACTCTTCCCCCCGCTGCAGCTCTTTTACGCGTTCTCATGGGCGACACTTCTTGCCGGGTGCGCTGTCGTGATCATCCCTTCTGCAATCGCCGTACTCCTTTTCACATCAGAAGGTGCGGATGCAACAAGGAGATTTAAAAACACGCTTGTTCCGCTGACTAAAAAACTGTCATTCTTTCCCTATCCCCCTCTTGCTGCCAAGGATTTAATCGACCTTTTGCGCAGCGGCAGCTTCATTGGGCAGACACTCTTCTCCTTTCTTATCCCGCTGGGGCTCCTCTGGTTTCTCCTTTCGGTGCTTGCACGGTTTCTCCCATCAGGCGATATACTCCTACTCTTTGCGATCCTCACCGGGGTGATCTCCTCGACGATGTATACCTGGCTCACTACGTTTGATTCGTTCAGTTCGTATGCCTGCCTGCCGGTTAGCATCCCGACGCTTCTCACCAGCAAGATGTGCAGTTTTGCCGTACTTCAGCTGATCCCTGCGGCACTCATCGTCTTTGTCAGCTTCGCGTCCGGTGGGGTGGTGTACCTGGCACCCGCGCTTGTGCTGTGCCTCGCAGTCTCATCCTATGCGCTTGCGGTGACGGTCCGGCTCACGGGGCTCTCGCCCAGTGTGCTCGTATATGATGCCAGAGTCCTGTTACTCTATCTCATTGCCGTCGGTGTGCCAATATTTTTCTTGATCGCGCTCGCGTTCATTAACCCGTTCTATGTATTTGCTTCAGTCCTTCTCCTCCTGCCGGGCTGGTTACTGGTGAAACAAAGCTACAGGAAATGGGAAGCATGGGACCAGCCGGGGTTTTAGGGGAATGGCAATGAGTTCGTCTTTGGAAATTGTGGTTATCCTCTCTACAGTACCGCAGGCAGAATCCGAAAAAATGGCACGGGCACTCCTTGACAAACGGCTCATTGCATGTGTCAACACCATGCCGGTACGGTCGTTCTACCACTGGAAGGGTGAATTCTGCGATGACCCGGAATACCTTCTAATCATGAAGACGACCAGGGAAAAAGCAGAAGAAGTTATCACCGCACTAAAAGAGATGCACCCGTACGAAGTGCCGGAGATCATCGCCATTCCGGTCATCACCGGTCACGCCCCGTATCTTGAATGGGTACACGAGGAAACTCAGGGCTGATGCTAAAATCCCGAACGCAAGGGAAAGAGGCAATAATAAACAGCCTTATTTCTTGCCACGGGATATTTATTGTGAACCAAAGGAGTCTTAATGGATCTGGCACAGGAAGAGAAACCTCAACGGTCGGCGTTGCTCGTTCTTGGGTGCCCGCAGGTACCGGTTCAGACGAGCCTTGCCCTCTACCTGATCCACCGGCTCAGGCAGGAAGGGATTACACCTGTTGTGGCAGGCAACCGGTCGGCGGTCACCCTGCTGGTCGTTGCCGATCCCAAACGTCATTACCTTGGCGAAGCCCTGGACCTTGACCATGCCATCGATCAGATTATGGATAAAAAGCGTGACTTCGACCTCTGCTTTGTCTTTATCCATAACGATGCCGGCGTGAGCTATGCCGCGACGATGGGTGCGATCTCAAAAGCACGCCTCTATGCCATTATCTACGGGGAGCACTATGACCAGATTGTCTCATCGATCACCTTCCCCTGTATAAACATCGCGGCAAAAGCGGTGCACAACCCGATGCCGCTCAAAAAGATGCTGGACGAGGTGGCTCCATGGGCTGTATAGAGTCCCTGCCGTATGAGGTGATCCTCCGCGGCAGTTCGTTCAAGGAGTGCCGGGATTATATCAAAA
The DNA here is from genome assembly GCA_964573085.1 of uncultured Methanoregula sp. Taxonomy (GTDB): domain Archaea; phylum Halobacteriota; class Methanomicrobia; order Methanomicrobiales; family Methanospirillaceae; genus MVRE01. Next base: position 5,899 of record CAZNIL010000022.1, on the reverse strand, counting down.
AAGAATGCAGGGAATCTGTCGATGTTCAGCCGGGGCTCAAGGTCTTTGATACGCATATCATCGGGGTGCCTCCGATCATCATCGGGCTTGACGGGGATTTTGTGATCTTTCCCTTCACAAAACCCTGCCATGGGACGTTCCTCCTGCGAGTGGAGGATAAAGAGGAAGCGGACCGGTTGCGAAAGAAGAGATGAGGGACCCTCATAAACCTTTTATCGACCTTGTCTCTCCAGCAGCATCGGGCATTCATACATACCCTTTTAGAATTTTACCCCCGTCTCTTATTCATCTCCAGCTCTCATTTTTGGATCCACTATTATCAGATTTAAAAAGGAAATATCTTATAGGAGTTAAAAGATCGTTTATTATATTATTTAAGTGGCAAGCATGACCAGCAAAGGCAAAATTCTTCTGATGGATGATGAACAGGTGATCCTTGAAGTCACCAAAGAGGTGTTGAATTTTCTCGGTTATGAGGTATTTTTTGCCCAAGAGGGGGCGGCGGCTATCGAGATATTCTCAAGGGAACGATCGGCCGGGCGCCCGTTTGATCTTATCATTCTCGACCTTTCTGTGCCCGAGGGAATGGGGGGACAGGAAACATTTGAAAAACTCCATGCCCTTGATCCATCAGTAAAGGCTATCGTATCCAGCGGATATACCAGCGAACCGATGATGACGGATCCCAAAAAATTCGGACTTGCCGGTGTGCTTGGAAAACCCTACCGTATCGCCGATATTAAAACACTCCTTGAAACGATAATTCCAGAAAAAGGATGAAGGATTAAAATTCAGGACGTCATCTTTTCGATTGCTTCTGTTGCTGCTGTCCTGACATACTCGTCTTTATCATCAAGTGCTTTTTTCAGGTAATCCAGCGCCCTTGAATCCCCAATCTTCCCGAGTGCTTCAACCGCACCCCAGCGGACATACCAGTCGGTACTCTTGAGCGACTGGACAAGGGCATCCACCGCATCTGCGTCCCCTAGTTTACCCAGCGCCCACGAAGCCGGCACCTGAACAAAAGAGTCCGGCTCCTTGAGTGCTGCAATCAGGGTTTTTATCGCATTCTTGTCCCCGATCTTGCCAAGGGCATCTGCAGCGCTCCAGCGGACGTACCAGTCCTGGTCATTCACCGACTGGATAAGAGGATCGACTGCCGTGCTGTCACCTATCTCTCCCAGCGCCCATGCTGCTCTCACCCGGACAAACCAGTCTTTGTCCTTGAGTGCAATGATAAGGGGTCCGACCGCTGGTTTTCCGATAAGCGAAAGCGCAAGGGCGCTGTGCCACTGCAGATCGCTATCAGCCTCTTTGAGGAGGTCGATGAGCGGTTCGACCGCCGGTTCACCGAATTTTGCAAGAATGATCGTTGCACGCCAGCGTACATCGTAATCTTTCTCCGTCATCGCGCGGATGAGATAGGGAATGGTCGGCTCGCCTATTCGTGCAAGGGCGATGCCTGCAAGCCACTGGACATCCTTGTCCCCCCCCTTGAGGGCCTTGATTAAGGGTTTGATTGCCGGTTCACCGATCTCTCCCAGAACGAGTGCAGCACGCCAGCGGATGCCAAGGTTATTGTGCCGCATCGCCTTTATGAGGCTCTGCAGACCCATTCCGCTTTTGCTGTGGAAAGAGTATATTTTTACATCGGGGACAATCCTGTTGGTTTTCATTCTTTCACACTCATTGGCATAGTATTCGTCAGGTGATAATCCCTGCTCTTTTTTCAAGAACTCAATAGTCAATTGATGCCATACGTCAAGGTACGGAAGGCTGTTGTGACACTTACTCTTATGTTTTGATGGTTGACGCACGTCTATTTGAACATAACTGTGCGAATAGAAAAACCCGTTCTCCTGCGAATTCGGATCTTTGGGATCCCATAACCTGAGAAACCCTTATTTTAGTCAGCAGGAACGGCATGCCAATGTATATCCGTCTTCTCCTCCACCAGAATGTAAGGGGGCTTTTTAAAAATGACACAGGAAGTCTCAATTCTTGTTGGTGGCAAAGCGGGTGATGGTATCAACAGCGCCGGTGCAATGGTCACCCAGCTCCTCAATCACCTGGGATATCATACCTACATGTATTTCGATTATCCATCCCTGATCCGTGGCGGCCATAACTTTGTGATCATCAGAGGGACAGATCATCCGGTTGGTGTGCACTACGATCATGTCGATTATATTCTTGCGCTCAGCCAGGAAACGGTTGTGCGGCATTCCTCGCGGATTAAGGATACAACAGAGACCATTTACAACTCAGATCTTGTTCGGTCCAGCGGGCAGGGTGTCCCGATTCAATCGATCCTCCACGATGAAAATGCACCTGCCATCATGGGCAATTCTGCGATCATCGGGGGATTTGCAAAAAGCGCGGGTATTGACTGGAAAACGGTTTCAGAGGTCTTTTCCGCGCATATTCCCAAAGGCGTGGATGCCAACCTGCGGGTAGCGCGACGGGCTTATGACCAGCTCACCACGGTCCGCCCGGTTCAACCCGTGGGAGATCAACGGTTCTCCCTCCTCACCGGAAACGAAGCGATTGGCCTGGGACTGGTTGCAGGGGGGTTATCTGCATTCATCTCGTACCCGATGACCCCCTCTTCCGGTCTCCTGCATTTCCTTGCTGAGCATGCACAGCAGTTTGACATTACGGTTGTCCATCCGGAGAACGAGATTGCCGTGATATTGATGGCGCTCGGGTTCTCATATGCCGGAAAACGGGCGGCTGTGGGGACTTCCGGGGGTGGGTTCTGCCTGATGACTGAAGGGCTCTCTCTTTCCGGTATGGCAGAGATACCGCTCGTGCTCGTGGTATCCCAGCGGACAGGGCCGTCTACCGGTGTTCCCACGTATACAGCCCAGTCCGATCTCCACTTTATCCTGAACGCAGGGCAAGGGGAGTTCCCGAGATTTGTGGTTGCACCAGGTGATGCAGGGGAAGCATATATCTGGTCTGCGCATGCGATGAATATCGCCACAAAATTCCAGGTTCCTGCGTTCATCCTTTCTGACAAGACCCTTTCTGAAGGGACCTACAGCATCGAAACTTCGCATCTTCCGAAGGTTTGGGTTGATGAACCGGTGAACTGGGATGGGACTCTGCCGTACCGCAGGTATGCTGACAGCCCGTCCGGAATCTCTCCGTTAGCGATTCCCGGATCAAAGGGGGCTGTGGTCAAAGTGAACAGCTATTCCCACGATGAATCCGGTATCACGACCGAAGAAGCGGCGCTTGTCGTACAGATGACCGAAAAAAGGATGCGCAAAGCTGCCCGGCTCTCGACAGAAATGGAAGACTTTGATACAGTCTCCACCCACGGTTCGCCCCGCTCCGGGACTGCGATTGCCTGCTGGGGCTCCACAAAAGGGGTGTGCTGTGAAGTTGCAGATGAGCTGGGGCTCATGACTATCCAGCCACGGGTCCTGTCCCCGTTCCCGGTTGCACGGTTCAGGAATGCAATGGAGGGAGTCAGCAGGCTGATTGCAGTCGAGGAGAATGCAACGGGGCAGCTTGCCGCACTCCTGCGCCTCAATAATATATTGGTTGATGCAATGGTCCTTCACTATGACGGGCGCCCGCTTACCCCGGATACACTCCGTTCCAGACTTAAGGAAGTGATCGCATGACCGGGCGCCAGCTCGTAACCGATGCCCAGAATACATGGTGCCCGGGCTGCGGAAATTTCACCATCCAGCACACACTCAAGACCGTCCTTTCCGATCTGGAATCTCAGGGGAAGAGCCTTGATGATGTCGTCCTTGTATCCGGTATCGGGTGTCACGCAAAGATTGCCGACTACGTAAATATCAACAGCTTCTACGCGATCCACGGCAGGGCAATTCCGGTTGCAACGGGAATCAAACTCGCAGACAAAGGTCTGACTGTGATCTGCTGCGTAGGTGACGGGGATGCTTATGCCGAGGGGCTTGACCATCTTATCTTTGCAGCAAAACGCAATATCGACATCACCGTTCTCGTCCATAACAACCGCGTCTACGGCCTGACGACAGGCCAATATACACCGACGTCCCCGCTGGGGTTTGCGGGACGTTCAACACCGGCGGGAACCCTGGAGTATCCGATAAACCCCTTAGAACTCATGCTTGCCAGCGGTGCGACATATGTTGCACGATGCTACACGAAAAAGATGGACCAGCTGAAACAGGTAATCCGGGGTGGTATTGACCATCACGGGTTTGCCTGCATCGATATCCTGCAGATCTGTGCGACGTTTTTTCCCATGACAGACTATTATAACGCCCATACCTATGAGCTGCCGGTGTATGACCGGACAGACCTTTCGGTTGCCTGTGAGAAAGCCCGTGAATGGGATTATAACCAGAAAAACCCGATTGGACTTGGTGTGTTCTATCAACGGTCATTTCCGACGTTCGATGACCGGATGGCCCTGCAGCCTCTCCAGAAGGCAGACCGGGAATTGGTCATTGAAGAATTTCTCAAATCCCGTCAATAATGAAATTCTGTGAAATTCAGGATTATCCGTAAATAAGATATGCCGGGGGCTGATCTTTGATAATATTTTTCATAATTCTGCTACTTTCTGGTCAGTGCCAGCTCCAGAGGATGATACTCTTTTATGACCGTGTGACGCTGGTCCTGGTGCATTACCCGGTTAAAACCCTGGTAATTGACGATATAGATATGGCGGTTTATGAGCGTGGTCATATCCAACTTTTTGGCATATATCAGGGGCGACAGCCAGCTGAGCCCTTCCTCCTCTCCCTTATGGTTCACGACATCTGCCATCTGGTTACGCATGAGTGCGCGGAGATCTTCTTCAAGCACGAAAAATTCAGCGCCCGCAATGTCCATCACAAGCCCTTTTCCGGTCCTTTTCAGGATCCCGGCATTTGAGTAGGTTTCACCCATTGCTTTTCTCATGGTATCACCACATATCAGATCCGGTGCAACTATGTAAAGATAGCGTCAGACAAAAAATTGCAGCGTATTTTAAAAACAGAGGATTTTATTTCATTTTTTCCGGTTGTGTAATATTATATTTCCGCGCCTTCTTACCAAGTAATTACCAGACCCCCGGACCGTTCATACCCCCCGGTACCTTGAAGAGTGACCGGTGAAGAGTGAGCGGGGGTTCGGGTGCAAAAAAATTTCGATACGATTATCTGAATATAAAAAAAGGATGATGTATGAGGAAAAAGGCAGAATTCTGGTTTCTTGTAGCAGGAATGGTGGTGCTTTCCGCCATTTTTGCCGGCTGTTCCGGGGAAGAGTCACAGGCAACCCCGGTCCCCACAACTACAGCTGTAGGCCCAAAATTTGTTGCCGGGGACATCATCGCAAAGACTGCATCGTCAACAGACTCCGTATGGCTGATCGTAAAATACGATGCAACGGCCGACAAATACGAACGTGCTTTTATCTACAGGAAATCCGACGGGAGCTGGTACCGGAAGGATGAACGGACCGAACTAGAAAACCGCGCCACTATAGAAAAACTCTATCCGGCAAAGGTTACTCATGTCAGCTCAATGTCAGCAGTGCCGGTCGTCACTGCGACTACCGTGCCGGTTACAACCTCAACAACGGTTACCGCAACTACCGCACCGCTGGGAGCACCTACGATCACTGGCATCACCCCGAGCTCTGGTATGGCCGGAACCACGGTAAATGTCACAGGTATTGCCGGTACCAACTTCCGCTCCGGGGCAACAGTCAGGCTGGTGAGGGGTGCCGCAACAATTGCCGGATCGAGCGTCACTATCGTTTCTGTGTCTAATATCACCTGCCAGTTTGTCATACCCTCCAGTGCTGTGATCGGTGCGTGGAACGTGACGGTGATCAATACGGATGGCCAGTCGGGGAGCCTGACAAATGGGTTCAGCATCACAAATACGACAACGACGACAAC
>CAZNIL010000021.1:20277-21805 GCA_964573085.1 uncultured Methanoregula sp. | reverse complement strand
GTACGCACGAGTTCTTTGACTCCAAATTGCCGGAGTAGTTTTTCGAGTGCATCGATCTTTTCCGTATCACCGGTGATCTGGAGGATGACGGATTTTGCACCGACGTCGATGATCTGTGCCCTGAAAATTGATGCGATCTGCATAACCTCTGCGCGGCTGGTCCCTGGCTCGGCATTTACTTTTATCAGCGCGAGCTCGCGTTCAACCCGTTCGTTCTCGGTCAGGTCAGAGACCTTGATCACATCGATCAGCTTATGGAGCTGTTTCATCACCTGCTCCACCTTTGCATCATCGCCGATCACTACGATCGTGATCCTGCTCATGCCCGGTTCCTCGCAGGTACCTACAGCAAGGCTCTCGATATTGAACCCGCGCCGTGAAAACAGCCCCGTCACTCTGGAGAGGACACCGGGCTTATTCTCTACCAGCACGGAGAGTGTGTGCGGCTTCATGTCCGTGGATGCCCCCCAATCATCTCGTTGATCGCAGCGCCAGCCGGGACCATGGGGAAGACGTTCTCCTCCCGTTCGATTCGGAAGTCCATCACAAATGGCCCATCGCAGGCAAGCGATGCCTTAAGAGCAGGTAGCACCTCATCAGGAGACTCCACCTGGATACCCTCGATCCCGTAGGCGTTTGCGATTTTGACAAAGTCAACAGCCGGAAGCTCGGTAAATGAATAGCGTCGGTCAAAGAAGAGCTCCTGCCATTGGCGTACCATTCCCAGGTACATATTGTTTAATATCGCTACTTTTACGGGTATCCTGTTTGCGGCAACCGTTCCCATCTCCTGGATGTTCATCTGGATGCTGCCGTCGCCCGCGATGTCAAAGACAGGCACATCCGGGCGGGCAAAGTGTGCCCCCATAGCAGCCGGAAAGCCGTATCCCATCGTGCCCAGCCCGCCGCTCGTGATCCAGGTGCGGGGGTGGTGGAAACAGAAGTGCTGCGCAGTCCACATCTGGTTCTGCCCCACTTCTGATACGACCACGGCTTCACCTTTCACGAGATCACTTAGTGCCCGGATGATAAACTGGGGATGGAGGCGATCATCATTTTTGATATGGAGTGGGTGGTGCTGTTTCCAATGCCTGATTTTCTTGGTCCATGGTTCGTATGAGTTGTTCTTTTTTAAGCATTGGAGCATGTCCTGCAGGACTGACTTCACGTCCCCGACAATCGGGACATCGACGTGTTTGTTCTTCCCGATCTCTGCCGGGTCGATGTCGATGTGCACGATCTTTGCGTGCGGGGCAAATGTATCGATCTTTCCGGTCACCCTGTCATCGAACCGGGCACCGATTGCGATCAGGAGATCGCTTTCCGTGACCGCAAAGTTTGCATATTCGGTGCCATGCATTCCGAGCATTCCGAGGTTGAGCGGGTGATCGCAGGGTATGCATCCGATGCCCATGAGCGTTGTTGTAACCGGAATGCCGCAACTGGTTGCGAACTTTATAAGTTCCCCGGATGCGTTTGAGGAGATGATTCCCCCGCCTGCGTAGATTAACGGGCGCTCTGCGTGCTC
>CAZNIL010000021.1:0-20177 GCA_964573085.1 uncultured Methanoregula sp. | reverse complement strand
CGTTTGAGGAGATGATTCCCCCGCCTGCGTAGATTAACGGGCGCTCTGCGTGCTCGATGAGTTCAACCGCCTTGTCGATCTGGCGCTTGTGGCCTTTATAGGTGGGGTTATACCCTCTCAGGGTGACTTTTTCGGGAAGTGGTACGTCTTTTGCAAGACCCGTGCTAACATCTTTGGGGATGTCGATCAGCACCGGGCCCTGCCTGCCGGTACCAGCAATGTAGAACGCCTCTTTCACGACGCGGCTGATGTCTCCTGTGCTTTTGACAAGGTAATTGTGTTTTGTGACCGGCATTGTAATACCGGTGATATCAGATTCCTGGAACGCGTCGTTTCCCAGCAGGTTTGTCGGAACCTGCCCGGTAATAGCGACAATGGGAACAGAGTCCATGTATGCCGTCGCGATACCTGTAACAAGGTTACAGGCACCTGGCCCTGATGTCGCAAGGCAGGCACCGACCTTTCCGCTTGCCCGAGCGTACCCATCGGCAGCGTGGGCTGCCGCCTGCTCATGCCGCACAAGCAGGTGTTTTAGGCTGGAGTCATAGAGCTCATCATAGATTGGGAGAACCACGCCGCCAGGGTAGCCGAATAAGATATCGACACCCTCGCGCTGCAATGATTCAACGAGGATTTTTGCCCCGGTCTTCATGTTCTTCCCTCAGTAACCTGTTCATACCGGCGATCATCGCCTCGACACTTGCCATGATGATGTCGGTGCGTGCGCCTCTAGAAGTAATTATCTTCCCGTCTTTACTTAATCTTACTGTCACTTCGACCAGTGCATCGGTACCGCCGCTGATTGCATCGACATGGTATTCTTCAAGCCGGATATCTGCCACATCGCCGATGGATTTGCGCAGTACCTGCATTGCAGCATCGACCGGGCCGTCGCCGGTGGCAGCCCCGGTCATCTCACGTCCGTTCACTTCAAGAGTGACCGAGGCGGTAGGGATCATGTTGCTTCCAGATACGGCGGTGAACTGCCGCATCTTGATGACGGGGTTGGATTCGATGGCAAGAACAGCATCGGCAATCGCCATCAGGTCAGTATCCGAGACCCGTTTGCCCTGGTCACCGAGCTGTTTGATCCGTTTTACGATCTCTTTGACTTGGTTCTCATCAGTGGTGTAATTCATCTCGTTAAGTGCGGCTTCCACTGATGCGGAACCTGAGTGCTTACCCAGCACGATACGACGCTTCCTCCCGATCATCTCCGGTTTTATGGACTCATAGGTCGAGGGCTCCCGCATCACACCGTGTGCATGGATGCCACTCTCGTGGGTAAAGGCCATCTCCCCGACAATCGCTTTGTTGACCGGTAGGGGAACGCCGGTCAGCCGGGAGACCAGCGAGGCAAGGTGGTACAGTTCTTCCTTTTTGATCCGGGTCTTGTAATCGTACAGGATCTCTAGTGACATGACAAGCTCTTCAAACGGCGTGTTCCCGGCGCGTTCCCCGATGCCATTTATGGTCGTGTGTGCGCAGCTTGCGCCACATTTAAGCCCGGCAACCGTATTGGCAAGCGCGAATCCGAGGTCATCATGGCAGTGTATAGAGAGTGGCGCAATCCCCGCTAGAGGCGGAATGAACTTTACCACTTTTTCGGGTGTAAGGAGTCCGACAGTATCGCAGAAGCAGAGCCGGTCTGCCCCCCTCCTGACTCCTTCAGTAAAGAGCGTGCGGAGGAACTCTTGGTCAGCTCGTGAGGCATCTTCGCCGGAGAGCTCTACGATAAGCCCGCGCTCTTTTGCGTGTTCAACCGCACTATATGCCATAGATGCGACCTCCTCGCGGGTCTTTCTCATCTTTTTGGTAATGTGCAGGTCGCTGACCGGGACGACAAGGTGAACAGAATCCGCTCCGTAATCTGCCGCAAGGTCGATGTCCTGTACAAGGGCACGGACATAGGTACAGATCTCTGTTTGGAGGTTAGCATCAGAGATTATGCGGATTGCCGTCCGCTCCCCTTCTGAAGCAGCCGCTGAACCGACTTCAATAACATCGACGCCGATATCAGCGAGTTTCGATGCGATCTCAAGTTTCTGTTCAGGGTTTAACGAAACGCCGGGAGTCTGCTCCCCGTCGCGCAACGTGGTATCAAAAAAGCGAATCTTATCGACGAATAAAACCCTCACTCATGGCTGGCACCATGAAATCATATAGGGGGTCGCAGAATATAAATACGACAGGTAATTTTATATGGATATCCGTGATGAGTGCGACCTTTAAAAAAAAGCTGCGAGGCGAGGCGGGCCGTCTGGCACCCCCTATTGCGATAGTAAGATAATTCATTTTTTTTGAATTGAAGGAAAAGCGGTTTTTTACGGGCTACTCCATATCTCACAGATTTAACCATGCGGACCAGCGGAATTGAACCGATCTGATTCTTAAACAATAACGACAGACGACAAAGAAAGGCACACATTTATCACCAAGGGGCTGTCTGCCATATCTTCACGGGAATGAAGATAAAAAACATGAGAGATTATCCATGGATTACGGAAAAGTCCTGATCCCCACTGACTGGTCAGAATATGCGGACGAAGCGGTACGACGGGCTCCTGAGATCCCGGGAATTTCCGAAGTGACCCTGCTCCATGTCGCGGCAGTGCGGGAATCTGATGGGGTCGGCAATAACAACCATGGCGCTCTCGATGCAAAAGCCGCTGCGCTTCTCCTTGAGAAGGACCAAGCACTGCTTGAAGGGGCGGGGATCAGGACTACGGTTATCATTGAGCCATCCCATCACTACGAGATTCCACGCACGATCCTTGAAGTGGCAAAAGCGAGAGGGATAGCGCTGATTGTGATTGGCGCACGCGGCACAAGTCGGATCCGTGAGGCACTCCTTGGAAGCGTCTCCCATGAGGTGATGAAAAATGCTCATACACATGTCCTGCTCATGCATCCGGCTTCAACGGCAATGTTTAGCCACCCGCAGCATTTTCCCCGGTTACCTCTCTGTGAAAAAATCGTTTGCCCTGTCGATCTCTCAAAACCTTCCGATGAAACCGTCCGCAGCCTTGTGCGCTGCACCCATCGCCCCGAAGTTATCCTGCTCCACGTTATCCGGTCCGCAGAATCGGTCCGGCACCGTGACATCCTTTACCAGCGGGCGATGATCCGGCTTACCGAATTCCAGCAGGAACTGGGGCTGCAGGGATTTAAGAGTGCGGTGATGATTCGTACCGGTGACCCGGTTCTTATCACCTGCATAGTTGCAGAGCGGGAGAATGCATCCCTCATCCTGCTTTCCCGGTATGGGCGGTTTGATTATACCCGGAACATCCCGATAGGCTCGATTGCCGAAGCGATTGCAATGCGGGCGACCCGGCCTGTCCTGATCCGGTACCCTCAGATAAAACTTAATATTTCTGTCAACGAACTTTCCGCTGACAAATTCTCTCTGGCCGAAAAGGTCTGGGTGCACTATCACCAGCAGAAAGGGGACCCTAAAACCGACCGTATTTTCGGCGTCTTTGTGGAAGGGGTAATTGCCGGTGTGGCGCGATGTCGGGTCCACCCGGATGGCAATGAAATTGACGGTGTATTTATCCTGCACGAGTTCCGGGACCGGGGATATGCCCGCAAACTGATGCAGGACTTACTAGCTCATTGTGGCAGCGAAGTCCTGTACATGCACTCCACGCTCGAACTTGTCTCTTTTTACCGGACCTTCGGTTTTGTGCCGATACCCGAGAAGGAACTTCCACCCACCATTCGGGAACGGTTCAATTTTGCACTAGGAAACATGCAGGGTTCTGATGTTTGCCCGATGAAGCGGGTGCCCGGTAATCCGGTTGAATCAGACTAAAAAAGCAAAAAGCGGGCAGTGATATATGGATATATGGAAGAAAAGATCCATCTTTAAGGAAAGATATTTGCCTTCATTTGAATAAATGTCAATTCCTTTCATTAGAGCGAGCGTACATATGCCACTAGGTTCGTCACCCGCCGATTTCTTCGATCCGTCGCTTTTTATCAACCGTGAGCTGGGCTGGCTTTCTTTCAACCGGCATGTGCTCGATGAGGCGCAGGACAGGTCTCACCCCCTGCTCGAACGGGTGAAGTTCCATGCAATTTTTGCAAACAACCTTGACGAATTCTTCATGATCCGGGTCGCAGGCCTCCAGAGGCAGCTTGAAAATGGTGTGCTTGAAGCGCCTCCGGACGGCATGACACCGGCGCGGCAACTCGATGCAATCCGGGCTGCACTCATTCCCACGCTTGCAGACCAGGCGGTGAGCTGGAAAGAAGATCTCATCCCGAAGCTTGCGACGTCCGGTATCTATATCCACACGTACGGCATGCTCAGTCCGGACCAGCAGGCAGCAGTGCGCAAACAATTCATTGATGAGATCTTTCCCGTACTCACTCCACTTGCTTTTGACGTCTCTCACCCGTTCCCGTTCATCTCCAACCTCTCGCTGAACCTAGCAATCATCATAAAAGACAGGAACAGGGAGTATTTCGCCCGTATCAAGGTCCCGACACGACTTTTTTCCCGGCTCCTGTGCATCCCAAAGACCGGGGATTGTACCCCTGTGGACAATGCTGATGTCCATTTTGTCCTGCTTGAAGACGTGATTGCCGAAAACCTTGACCTGCTTTTCCCCGGGCTTGAAGTAGTTGATGCCTACCCGTTCCGGATCACCCGTGATGCCGATCTTGAGATCGAAGAAGATGAAGCATCCGACCTCCTGACTGCAGTTGAGGAGGTTATGGAGCAACGCCGGACCGGCAGGCCGGTGAGGATCGAAGTGCACCGTTCCATGCCCGACCGGATCTGCCACATGCTGGAGCAGAAACTTGGTATCTCTTCCCCCATGATCTACCGGCTGGACCAGCCTGTCGGGATGGCGGATATGATGCAGGTAATCTCTCTCAACCGGAAGGACCTCAAGGACACTCCTTTTGTACCCTCTGTCCCGCCAGAACTTGCCGATGGCAGGGATATTTTTGCCGCGATAAAAAAAGATGATATCCTCCTCTTCCACCCTTATGACAGTTTCTCACCGGTAGTAAACTTTATCCGGCAGGCAGCACATGACCCCGATGTGCTTGCGATCAAGATCACCCTCTATCGCATCGGGGCAAACTCCCCGGTAGTTTCCGCACTCATGGAAGCTCGTGAGAACGGGAAGGCGGTTGCTGCGCTCATAGAACTCAAGGCGCGGTTTGACGAGGAGAATAATATTGGCTGGGCCCGGCAACTGGAGCGGGCAGGCGTACACGTTGTGTATGGGATTGTCGGGCTCAAGGTGCATGCGAAACTCTGCATGGTAATACGGCGTGAAAAGGATGGGATCTGCCGGTACCTGCACCTCGGGACCGGGAATTACAATGCCACATCCAGCAGGATATACACGGATTTCGGGGTCTTTACCTGCGACCGGGAGACGGGCGCGGATGTGGCGGATCTCTTTAATTTCCTGACCGGGTATGCCCGCATTGAGCACTTCCGGAAACTCCTTGTTGCCCCTGGTTCCCTGCGGCAATCGATTCTAGAAAAAATTGAACGGGAGATTGCCCGGCACAAAGCGCATGGAGACGGCAGGATTATCTTCAAGATGAACGCACTAGTCGACCGGGAGTGCATTGCTGCCCTGTACCGGGCGTCACAGGCAGGAATCAAGGTCGATCTTTTAGTGAGGGGTATCTGCTGCCTTCGCCCGGGGATTTTTGGGATCTCGGAGAATATCAGGGTAAGCACCATCATCGGCAGGTTCCTTGAGCATGCCCGGCTATATTATTTCCATAAAGGGGGAGAGCGCGAAGTGCTGCTGGGGAGTGCTGACCTGATGCCAAGAAACCTTGACCGGCGCGTTGAAGTCCTTTTCCCCGTTGAGGATCCGGCGTTGAAGTCCGCTCTTATTGATATCATTCTTGATCGGCAACTCCACGATACGGAAAAACTTCGGTGGATGACCAGCAGCGGCACCTATACGCGTGAAGGCGGGGACAAGGATAGTGAGCCGTTTAATGCTCAGAGCTGGTTCATTTCGCAACGAGGAGTGTGGTATCGTGGCAGCCCGTGAAGAAATACTGTGCAGGTTTGCAACACAGCGCCTTGGTCCCAGGTTGAGGGCGTTTATTAAGGAAATTGACGGGGTCAGAGAGGGTAGCAATTCTGAGCATGTACATTGGATGCGGGTAGCGTCCCGGCGGCTGCGCAGCGCCCTGCCCCTCTTTGCACCCTGTTTTCCGGAAAAAAAATACCGGCGCTGGATGAAAGGAATTAAAGCAATCACCGGCGCACTGGGCAATGCGCGGGACACTGATGTCCAACTCCTGTTTCTGTCTTCTTATGCAAAGATACATCCCCCCGTATTTGAGGGAGGTTATGGGGTATCCTCACTTCTTGAACTCCTGCATAAACAGCGCAAACGCCAGCAGGCGGATGTGCTTGCCGCAATCACCTTGCTTGAAAACGGCAATACTACTGACGAGATCACTGCAATGCTCCACGAATTTACAAAAACCAAAAAAATACAGAATGACGAACCTGAACTATCAGAGGAACTATACCGTGCGGCTGCAGGCAATATCGGGTTGGTACTGGACGGAATGCTTTCGCATGATGCGGCGATACACAATCCCGATGATACAGAAGGGCATCATAAGGCACGTATTGCGGCAAAGAAGCTCCGTTATACCCTGGAAGTGTACCGTCCACTGTACCCGAACCGGCTGAAATCAGCTCTGCAACACATAAAAAAACTGCAGGAATCACTTGGCACGCTCCATGACTGCGATGTCTGGGCGCAGTTCCTTGCCGGAGTGGTTGCACAACGGCACCAGGCTTTGTACGGACAGGACACTTCCCGTATCCCGGTGAACGGTCCGGAGGAACCTCCTCTGGAACCGGACGTGATCCATCTGCTTCTGGACCGGAAAAATAAACGGGATACCATCTATCTAGAACTGCTTGCATCATGGGAAGACTGCAAATCACGGAATGTGTGGGAACGTCTGCACAACGAGATAAACGTAGCCGTAGAAACGAGCTCGGCACAAGAACTTCCCGTTCCAAAAAATGGTGTAAAACGATCAAAAGAACGATCCCTTGATCCGGTCCATGTGCTTGCCGGGTCATTTCCCGAAGGACTGGGACACGCGGACCAGGTAACCCGGCTTGCCCTGATGCTCTTTGACGAGCTTTTTCTGCTCCACCATTTTTCAGGTAAGGAGCGGTTTTTCCTTGAATGCGCCGGGCTCCTCCATGATATCGGGTGGGCTTTCGGGCAGAAAGGCCACCATACCCGGAGTTTTTCCATGATACACGAGGACCGTACCCTCCCGCTATCTGACCGCGAACGCAGTATCGTCGCCCTTATCGCCCGCTTCCACCGCAAACCGGTCCCTGGAATCAAGGATCCCGTATTTGGCTCTCTTCGGCCAAAGGATAAAAAGATCGTCCGCACCTGCGCTGCCCTGCTCCGTGTCGCTGACGGGCTTGATTACACCCACAATAACCATATCAAGTCTCTGGCATGCACGATCTCTTCATCTGAAGTGACCTGCCGGCTTGAGCATGACGGGGATGTATCAGTGGAAAAGGCACGGGCGGTCCAGAAAGCCGACCTCTTTTTTGAAATCTTTTCACGTAAAATGGTAATAGAATGACCGCAGAAACTGCAGGCGCAAAAGACCATAGTGTGGCTTTCATCGATATCGGTACAAACTCAGTCCGTCTCCTCGTTGTCAGGTTCAATCCGAACCATTCTTTCTCAGTCCTTACAAAAAAGAAACAGCAGGTACGGCTCGGTGATGGGGAGTTTGAGAACGAGGAACTTCTGCCCGAAGCAATTGACCGCGCTGTCGTTGTCTGCAAAACATTTGTCGAACTTGCGCGTACGTTTGCCTGCGAGGAGTTTGTCGCGGTAGCAACGTCAGCCACACGGGAAGCGGCAAACCAGAACGAGCTCTTAATCCGGCTCCGGAGGGAAGCACATCTTGATGTACGCGTCATCTCCGGGTGCGAGGAGGCACGTTTGATCTATTTAGGAGTTGCAAGCGGGATTACGCTTGGTGAACGGCAGGTGCTATTCATCGATATCGGTGGCGGGAGCACTGAACTTATTGTGGGAAACAAGCAAGAGTACCTGTACCTTGAAAGCCTCAAACTCGGCTCCATACGGCTTACCAACCAGTACTTTCTCCCATCTGATACCGGCCCGGTCTCGCATGACCGGTATAAAAAACTCCAGCACCATGTCAGGAACCAGATTGTCCATGTTGTGCAAAAGATAAAATCGGAGAAACCCGATAGTGCAATCGGAAGTTCCGGTACTATCATAAACCTTGCCGAGATCGCAAACCGCACCCTGCACCAGAATTCCGGTCCACAAAACGACACCCTTACTCACCGGGACCTGAAAAAAATTATCGAAATGCTCTGTGCTCTTCCGGTAGCACAACGGAAAAACGTCCCGGGGATGAATCCCGAACGGGCAGATATCATCATTGCCGGGGCTGCCATCATCGATATACTGATGAAGGATCTTGGACTTGCAAGCATCACCACAACGACCCGGGGGTTACAGGACGGTCTTTTGGTAGATTACCTGTCGCGCATGGACGAGTTCCCTTTGTTTGGGGAACTTTCGCCGCGCCAGCACAGTGTACTGCAGCTGGGCCGGTCTTGCGGCATCAACGAAGCCCATGCCCGCACGGTGACTATCCTTGCACTGGGGCTTTTTGACTCGGCAAAAAAACAGAAACTGCATGCATTTGGTGAGAGGGAGCGCGAGCTTCTTGAGAGTGCCACATTCCTGCATGATATCGGGTCATTCATCTCGTATACCAACCACCATGCTCACTCCTACTATATCATCAGCAACGCGGAACTGCTGGGATTTGATGACAAGGAGATCGCGATCATGGCAAACATCGCACGGTTTCACCGGAAAAAGATGCCCCGGAAAAACACACAGGAAATGCTAGATCTCGAACCTGCCGAGCGCGAAATGGTGCGCAGCCTTTCGATGTTTTTGCGCCTTGCAGAAAGCCTTGACCGGAGCCATGCAGCCCTCGTGCAGCGGGTCAGGTTCATCAGGGTGGAAAAAGAGACCGTGTATCTTGAAGTCGTAGCGAGAGGCAACTGCCAGCTCGAGCTCTGGGGTGTGGAGGGCGAGAGGGCGGTATTTTTTAAGATTTTCTCAAAACACCTAATCCTGGAACTGCGCAGGAAAGAATTTGAGGCAATCGTTTAATCTCATGTAGCTTATCCCGGTTATTTTTTTTAAAAAAAATATGGGAATAAAAATCGTTTCACGAAAGGATTCCGCTATTAAAAAATTAAAAAATAGATTTTTTTTAACGATCGTTAATCCCCGACCAGTATCTGCGTGTTCACCGTCACCCCGTTGCCTGACATCTCCACGTTATATTTCCCTTTTTCCCTGATCATGAACTCGTTTTTGGTTTGCTGGTCATACTCCTTGTTGAAACCCTTCGAAGCGACGACAGTTCCAGAAACAGCGTCCAGAATCCGCACCTCAAACCAAGAATTCGGGTCCGGGTAGACCGCGTAGACGATATGTTCTGTTGAAAGGTCGATATCGACAAGTTTGGATCTGTTTACCATGGTTGGGATGATATTGAACTTGATAAAGAGGGGCGGGCGGGTGAGATTGACGGGGAATACCTCTTTCTGGCCGAATTTGTACGTAAGGTTGTGGTTATATAATTCCTCGTACGTCTCTTCAAATCGTTCATCCGTGACAATTTTTGGCGTCGGGATGGTCGTTACTTGGGGGGTGGTCATTGTTGGCAGGGGTGTTGGTATGGTTGTCGGAGGCAGGGGCTGGGTTGGTTGTTGCAGTGCTGGTGATGAACCTGATTTTAAGTATGGCATCCCGACTAAAAATACAGCCGCAACTACGGTAAGTATAACAACGACACCGATAATTATCGCGGCATTTTTAGGCAGGGTTTTTTTTCCCGCAGATGGTTGCAGGGAAGCCTGCGTCATCGGAATACGGAGAGGAGATGGCGGGGGTGGCTGGTCACCAGGAAACGGAGCCGGTATATCTGAAATCTCCTGTGCTGCCCCGCAATATTCGCAGAATTTTTGGCTGGCCGAGATCTCTTTTCCGCACGAGGAACAAAACGGCATAAAATACCATTAACGGGATGGTTAATAAGAATTGGGGGATGCGAAAAAACGGGATTAAAAATCCGGTTAAAATGACGCCTGTCTTTTCCACAGCATCCGGTCAATTGCCTGTGCCGCCATTTTTATCGTTCCCATCGTCAGGATAACGATTGTGGCGCCGGTGGGGACATCGCTGTCGACCCTGATTAACTATCTTCTTGTTATGGTCGGTGGTATCCTGTCTGTCGCATGGCTTGCTCTTCCCAAAGCGCAGCTTACCGATGGGTCGGCGGGGCCGTATCATCGGCCTGGCAGATCCCCATGTGCCTTATAGCTTCTTGAGGGCCTGCACGAGCTTCCCGATAGTCACCTGAGCGTCACCGTAGAGCATCTGCGTGTTGTCCCGGTAGAACAGATCGTTCTCGATCCCGGCGAACCCCTTCCCCTGGCCGCGCTTGAGGACGATGACGTTCTTCGCCTGTTCGACATCGAGGATTGGCATACCGAAGAGCGGGCTGCCCTTTCGGTGTGCCGCCGGATTGACGACGTCATTGGCCCCGATGACAAGGACGATATCGGTGCTCGGGAACTCCGGGTTCACCTCGTCCCGGTCGAAGAGATGGTCATAGGCGACCCCCGCCTCAGCAAGCAGGACATTCATGTGCCCGGGCATCCGCCCGGCGACCGGGTGGATTGCGAACTTCACCAGGACGTTTTTCCTCTCAAGCAGGTCAGTCAGCTCCTTAACTTTCTGCTGGGCCTGGGCGACCGCCATGCCGTAACCGGGAGCGATGATGACCTTGTTTGCGTAAGCGAGCATGACCGCAACGTCGTCTGCCTCGATTGACTTCATGCTACCTTGGATCTGCATCGCTTGCTCCACTTTCGCGCCAAACGCGCCGAAGAAGACGTTCGAAATCGAGCGGTTCATCGCCCGTGCCATCTGGAGTGTGAGCAGTGAACCCGCAGCGCCGACAATTACGCCTGCGACGATCATTGCATAGTTGGGGGTCGCGAATGAAAACCCGTCAAGCGCGACTGCGAGCCCGGTGAAAGCATTATACATCGAGATCACAACAGGCATGTCGGCCCCGCCGATTGGGAGTGTCATTAGTATCCCAAACACGAGCGAGAGAACGAAAAACAGCGGCAGATACATGGGGACGGCTAGCGGGACCCAGGACGGTTGCCAGATGATGAGCATGCCGGAAATGATGGCGATGGCAAAGATTGCCATGTTGACGACCTGCTGACCCGGGAATGTGATCGGCCTCGGCCTCATCCAGCCCTGAAGCTTCAGGAACGCGATGAGGCTCCCTGAGAACGAAACGGCTCCGATGAGGCCGCCAACGATAGCGAGGGAACCGGTGATGGCGGTGGTGGTGCCGAGGAGCGCGACAACCGAGATCCCGGCCGCTGCTCCGCCACCCATGCCGTTGTAGAGCGCTATCATCTGGGGCATGTCGGTCATCGCGACGCGCTTGGCCGCTACGTAGCCGAAGCCGCCGCCGATAACGATGGCGATTGCTATCAGGGCGAAGTTGGTAAGGTCCGGGGTAAGGAACGTGACGAGCGTTGCGATTACCATCGCAGCGCCGGCCCAGACAATCCCGCTCCGGGCAGTCAGCGGGTGGCTCATCCGCTGTAGGCCGATGATGAAGAAGAAGATCGTCGCAATGTAGACCGGTTCGATCGCAAAGGAGAGGTCGAACATCTCATGCCCCCTTTCCGGGCTTCTTCCCGCTGCGGTCGAACATCTGGAGAATCCGCTCCGTGACCACGTAGCCGCCGGTCACGTTTGCCGCACCGAGGATGACCGCGACAAAGCCGATGATCTGCTCGAGGGGCGTCGTGGCGAGGCCGAGTGCGACCATTGCGCCGACAAGCACAATCCCGTGGATGAAGTTCGAGCCGCTCATCAGCGGCGTGTGGAGGATGACGGGGACCCGGCTGATGACGACGTAGCCGGTGAACGCGGCCAGCATCGCGATGTAGAACGCGGTCCAGAGCGTTGTTACGTCAGTCATAACTTCCCTCTGATAAGGAGATCTCGCGTAGGCACATGGCATACATTACCCTCGTGGACCAAAAGACTCGCGATAAGGATCTCGTCGGTGAACTCCTGTACGAGCGCCCCTTCCTTGTCAACAAGAAGTGAGAGAAACGACTGGAGGTTCTTTGCGTACATCTGGCTCGTGTGGAACGGAATCCGGGCCGGGAGGTTCTGGGGTCCTATGATCATGACGCCTTGCTCCCGGATGGTCTTTCCTGCCTGTGTCAGCTCGCAGTTCCCTCCAGATTCGGCAGCCATATCAATGATGACGGCACCCGGGCGCATTATCGCAACAGTCTCCCGAGTGATGAGGACGGGGGCCTTCCGGCCGGGGATGGCGGCCGTCGTGATGACGATGTCGGCCCGTGCAACAGCGGCGGAGACCATCTGCTGTTCTTTTTCCTTCTCCTCGGACGTAAGCTCGCGGGCGTAGCCCCCCTGGCCTTCGGCATTTATCTCGAGTTCGAGGAACTTTGCTCCGAGACTCCGGACCTGCTCGCCGGCTGCGCGCCGGACATCGTAGGCCTCGACGATAGCGCCGAGCCGCTTTGCTGTGGCGATCGCCATGAGGCCGGCGACGCCGGCACCAAGGATGAGCACCGTTGCCGGTCGTATGGTACCCGCGGCCGTCATCAGCATCGGGAAGAACTTCGGACAGTTGTAAGCGCCCATGACCGCGGCTACGTACCCGCCGGCCGTTGCCTGGGAACTGAGCGCATCCATGCTTTGGGCGCGGGTGATCCGTGGAACGAGCTCGAGAGCGAAGGCGGTGACCTTCCGGTCGCGCATCCGGGCGACGGCCTCGAGGTTATGTGCCGGGTTCATAAACCCGATGACAATCGTGCCCTCGGCGAGCTGATCGACCTCGGCGGCGGTGGGAGGCTGGACGCGCAGCACGATCCGGGCGCCGTCCAGCAGCTCGGTCCGGCTGGATGCAATCTTCGCACCGGCGGCCGTGAAGAGATCATCGGGATAGTATGCTCTCGTCCCCGCGTCGTGCTCGATCCGGACCTCGTGCCCCGACTTCGTGAGCTTCTGAACGACCTCTGGTACGGTCGCAACGCGCTGTTCTCCCGGGGCCAGCTCCTTTGGAACGGCGACCACGACCGGCATGATTGTCGGGTCCTTTGAACCGGCCGGGATTGATCCCTTTACCTCTTGTGCGATGATGGGGGTGCTCACAATTCCCACCTTCCCTGATCGGCTTTTTCGATACGGAACAACCTTTTCACTCCATAGATGATCTGCAATGTATCGTACAAGTTAACCCTACACCCTTTTTATTTTACGTACCCGGACTGCCACGCCTCGTTTTGACTGGCACATCTCGTCTCCCGGCATCGCGGCCTTCCCTGTTGCCCATGCACGAGGGCCGGTAACCAGAACTTCGTCGCCTTCGCGGATTTGTGGATCCGCATTCTCCACACCGGGCACAAGCACGTCTCCTTCCGGAACAAAATCATCAATGATGACCCTATAGCCCACCGGGATCAGATTCCAGCCATCGAATGTGGGCCGGAGCATCCCTGTGGCAGTATCGATGGAGAAGCACTGCACGTTGTTTTTGCTGTAGAAAATCTCCGGGAATCTCCCTCTCATGGAAAAGTCGCGGGTATCGAGGTCAATGTCGAACTGGTACGAGCACATGCCATGAAGCCGGTCGTCTTTTATCCTTCGTTCTCCGGCAAGCGCCAAATCGAGGTTCGCGAGGGCTTCGTCCCCGGCTGGATAGTCCCGGCATGAATATTCGAGCGTGATGCCGCATGTTTCCGCTGCCATCTTTGCGACTTTAAGTGCCCCGCCTTCGAGATGCGCGATGATGCGCCGGTACCGGTTTCGTGCAAAATATCGTGCAATGATTCCGGAAATGACTGCGCATTCCTCTGCGTCCCAGTACCCGGTGACCGGTACATCATAGTGCCCTGCCGGGTAGATGGTCTCCAGTTCGCGTGGGACAAGTCCGAGCGGGGAGGTTACGATAAGTTCGTGGGCACGGTGTGCGACTGCTGCCTGGAACCTGCGGTGGCTCTGGGAGATGGAATACGGTTTTTTTGCCGAACATGGGAGCAGCACGGCAACATCGGCTTTTGGCGGGATGTACCGGCTTATTAGGCGTTCTGCAA
The DNA here is from genome assembly GCA_964573085.1 of uncultured Methanoregula sp. Taxonomy (GTDB): domain Archaea; phylum Halobacteriota; class Methanomicrobia; order Methanomicrobiales; family Methanospirillaceae; genus MVRE01. The sequence continues at coordinate 5,899 of CAZNIL010000021.1, read as the reverse complement.
ACCTGCGGATCTCAACCCGGTTCATCGATTCTCCCGAGTTCACCCGCATCACACCGGCACGGGCGATGGGTACACGGGGTTCGGTGAAGGTGGACCGGTTGTCGAGGTGGCGCAGGATAGCTACATGGACAGCATGCATCCGGCACCGTGATTCGACAAGTTCGCGCAGCTGGCCCTGTTCAATAAACCGGGTGATGAGGGCGATTTCTGAGAGAAGCGCCTTTCGGTTGTGCATTTTCAGGTTTTCCGTCTTGCATCCTTCGCAGGAGCATATACCCGATTTCATGGCGGTTTTGGGAAATTCGCTTTCGGCAGTGCAGAAGATTCCCTGCACCGTCTTGAGATCGACTGCACGGAAGTCAAAAAGGTCAAAGCCTGTGTAAATGAGGATATGCACATTTGCAGGAAGTGCTGCTGCGGGCGCGTACCATGTCGTGTCCGGGGGTGTCTTTTCTTTGAGGGTGACAAGCCAGTCCACATAGTTGCGGGGATTCAGGAATGCAGTGTGCCAGTTTGCGACCATGATGCAGTCCCCGCTCTGTGCCGTGTTATCAAGCATCGGATAGATTGTTACCGGTTGATTACCATTCTGTACAGAATACGAACGCACAAAATCTTCAGGGGCAGAAAGGGGGATATTAGACAATCTCATCGACAGAAGCGACGGGAAAAGTCTCTCCATATCCATGACGGCCGGTGTCTTTACCGTAGTATCATGAACGGTCATGATGCCTGATCGTGCGAGCATGTCTCTTTTGCGGATCTCCATCCGTGATGTTGTCACGTAACCACCTCAACGTCAGGGAGTTCTTCCCTCGCAACATGGATCCACCGGGCGTTGCATGCGACCACAAACCGGCTGTCGGGATGGCTTTTTATGAGGATACTGATTCCTTTGCACCCCTGCCTGACCATCGGCTCATCCCAGTCCGGGATCTCGCTTTGCCCAATCGGGAATGTTTCTTTGAGTTCCTTTGGGTACGGGCCGAACGGGGGCTTGAAGATAAGCATATCAGAAAATCCCTCCCTCATATTCCCATCGAATGCGATGAGGACATCTTTGCCAAGCCTGAGCCGTGAAAGGTTCCTCTGGTACCGGATAACTTCCGTGCGCAGGCAACTCTCGTTTCCCTGGTAGAAGAACCTGCGTTTCGTTGCGCGGTCAGACGCCTCCAATGTGTAGGTATGGGATAAGAGTTCCCGGTATCCCGAAAGAAGCTGGGGGTGTCCCCGGCACCGCTCGTCCACGAGTTCCCAGAGCGTGCCATCAGTAATTGCCTGCCGTATGCGGGCGATTTCGGCAAGCGTGACGTACAGGTTATGGAGGGCGACTAGTCGCTCCCGCTTACCCGAGGTGCGGAGCTCATCAGCGGTATGGCTCCGGCATACCTGGCAGGCACAAGGGAGCTCAACGAGTTCTTCAATTTTGTAACTGCCATGGGAGGTGAGATACCTTCCCTCCTTTGCATAGAGCGCGTACGCAGCCGAGTCAAACAGGTCACAGCCCATTGCCGTGGCAAGAGCAAACATTGCAGGGTGCCCGGCGCCAAAGAGATGGACGCAGGCAGATGGCGGAAGCTTCTTTTTTACCGCCAGGACGACCTCAACGAGCTCGCGGTACCGGTACCCCTCCATGAGCGGTACGACAGCACCGATCGGGCAGAACGTACAGCCCATATCGCCAACCTCTTGTGCCGCACGTTCACGGAGATCAGGATGGATGCCGCCCTGAACCGGAGCGGCGATTGGGGCGTCGTTCCCGAATGTCGCCTTTGCCTCCCGCAACCGTTCCATAGTAATCGTAAGCTCGCGTTCTGCCGTTGCATGGTCAGCAGACGGGGATGTGGGGATGTCGAGCGGGACCCATATGTCACTTTTAATATCGCGCTGGAACGAGAGCGTTTCAAGATTTGATACCGACACCTCGCCATATACGGAGAGTTGGAACGAGCCAGAGTCGGTCATGATTACGCCATCGAAATTAAGTACCTTATGCAGTCCTTCCGAGAGCGCCTGCTCCCGGAATTGCATGCTCTGGCTGAAGATGTAGGCATTGGTGATGATGGCCTCGACTCCCATCTTCTGCATCTCAGAGGGGGTGATGAGCGGAAGGTGAGGGTTGATGACGGGAAGGAGTGTGGGAGTCTTTATGACCTTTTTTCCGGCAGCAAGTTTTCCGCACCGTCCTGCAATATCGCTGTCAAGACTCTCGAACTGTATTGCCATGCCGGCTCACCTCCTTTACAATGCCCATAATTTACGCGCTAATCTGGTTAAACTGTTGTCGTGAAGGCTGGTTGGTTACGTAAGTCTGTCCATTATCATGTCTGTCCTTCTTAGAAGTCAGGCCTCTTTTAAGGTCCTCCTTCACGTAAGACCATTCTCTGATACATCTGGTCTTACTGAAAGTCCGGTCTTTGTCAAGACCGTCCTTCATGAAAGATCTGCCCCTCGAACGTAAGCACTTCGACGCGGTTGCTTGTCCAGCACTTCCCTGGCAGCCCTGCTTTTGCGCAGGTATGGTCAAGGAATGTGGTACTGTCCCATCCGTTCTCAGTGGCGACCTGAGGGAGCAGGAGCCCGCTTGTGCCCATGCCCTTGATGATCAACCCGTGCCTGCCCACTTCAACCTGAGCCGGGCGTTGGTCCGGCTCACATGCCAGTTTCTGCGGCAGGGTAAGGACGGTCACTTCAATTGTTATCGATGGGAGTTCGGCACCTGTTACGGGGGGGAACCTCGGGTCTTTGAGCGCTGCTGCCATTGCTGCCTCCATGATTGCATCACCAAGCGGCATCACCGGGTACGGAAAACCGATGCAGCCCCGTAGATTGCTGCTTTGTGTGAGCGTGACAAATACTCCTCTTTTCTCGTAAAAGACCGGTGTGAGCTGCAGTGCCGGTTCTTTCTTTTTTAAAATTGCATGACCGATGGCGTCGCGTGCTAGGTGCACCGCGACATCTCCCTCTTTTGCGGTGAGCAGGACCATGTGCTTTCTCCTTTTGGATTTGTTAGTGAGTCTGTCGACGCTCATCCTTATTAATCAGGTGTCGGTCAGGCTTTTGCCCCTTTGTTATCTCAATCGGTGTCGCTGCCATTATGAACACGCAACATCAATACTAGAGTGAGAGGGAGAGCGCAGCCAACGGTGGCGTTCACTCGCTACTGAGGAAAGTCCCCCCACCTGCCGAGCACGCAGCCGTACCCACGTACGGGTGGCGAGAGTCACGGCAATGGCACAGAAACGATACGGCCTGCCCCGAGCAATGATGCGGTTGAGCCTAAAATCAGGCGAGGAAGCGCATTCGTGCGCCGGTAACCCGCTGAGCGTCTGTAAGGGTAAGGATACGGTGAAACGGCGAACCCCTGCGGGTGCAAGTCAGAACAGGGCAGACGGATTGCTCGGCGTCCGCCCGGGTATGACGCAGAGCTGAATGCTGCGATGAACAGAAGGAGGCTTACTCCTCCCACTCACTTCTTCTTTTCCCCGCTCCGCTCCGGTCTGTTTTTACGCAATATTGATATTTGGAAAAGGACTCCGGGAAATGGAGTATGTGCGGCAGATATTCGCTCATTGGCATCGATGATCTTGGGGCACGGTTCCGTATCACTGCCCCATCGTTTGGTTTTCGTTCACGGTTCAACATCGCTCCGGGTAGCCTAGTGCCGGTGATCGTCCGTAGTGAACGCACGGAAGCCGTGATGATGACATGGGGGCTTGTGCCACGCTGGATAAAAGACCGGAATGCGGCACAACCGATGATCAATGCACGGGCAGAGACCATTTCACAAAGGCCGTCATTCCGGCACCTGCTGAAGAGCAACCGGTGCCTTGTCCCGGCAACCGGGTTTTTTGAGTGGAAAAACGATATGAAGAGAAAGACGCCGTTTTACATCCGCATGCGGGACAGCAGGCTCTTTGCGTTTGCCGGGCTTTACGACATATGGCACGACCCGGCGGGTAACGATATTAAGACCTGTACGATCATCACGACAACGCCAAACGAGCTGGTGGCCCCGATTCACAACCGCATGCCGGTGATCCTAAACCAGGACGATGAACCCCGATGGCTCTCCGGTGAATCCTTCACACCGACTGACATCGTAAAGTTTCTCGCACCACACCCACCGGCCGGGATGGAAGCGTACCCGGTTTTGCCGCTGGTGAACAACCCAACAATTGATGACGAGCGTTTGATCCGTCCGCTCGCGGAATTGTGAATAATTGTGTTCACCTGTGATTCCATCATCTATCAAAAATGAGATACTGACAATAAAACTTAAAAACATTAATTGAATTGTCCGTAGTGTTGACGCACTCCCTTTTCTCGCGTTAAAACCCCTGAGGATCTGAAGAACACGGCCTAAAGGTACCTTCACTCTCAGCCTGAAGAGGATCCCCTCACCCGTTTGTTCTGCACCCACTTTCCCTTTGGTCCCTGGAAAACAACCTGTCCCGGTTCTATGGCATGAAAGGAAAAGGCATCACGTTTACAATGACCATTTCGGAGATCACGCTCGATATCAACACCGCAATACCTATCGCCCTGATCATCAATGAACTGATTTCTAATTCGCTCAAATATGCATTTCCCGATGGAAGAAAAGGTGAGATTACGATTTCTATCCAGAAGGAGAAACACACACTGACACTATCATTCAAGGACACTGGAGTGGGAATCCCACAGGAATTTGACTGGCGCACCGCAAAATCACTGGGCCTCCGGCTCGTAGTCTCGCTCGTGGAACAGCTTTTTGGGACAATTGAACTGGACCGGACGACAGAGACGACATTTACGATTGTTGTGAAAGAAAAGGAGTAGGATAAAAAACGAAAAACTGCACATATATTGCCGATAACTGCTTCTTTGATGTGCTAAAAAAATAATATCCTGAGTAGATTAGCATGGTTTCCCTTATCAGTTCTCAGGCAAAATGTTCCGTTTTCATCCTCCTTTTTGTACTGCTTCTCATTGCACCGGTCACCGCACTTACCCTCAACGCGGGCGAAACCCGTTCGTCTACACCTGTTATTGCCAAAGGCGACCCGGTCTATATCCGTGGCATTGCTACCGGCCACCCTCAGGCAGGGCTCCAGATCTGGTTGATCGGCAATAACTTTGCCCAGGTCACGACAATCTCTGTTGCTTCAGACAGTTCGTTTGAATACGAACTCACATCTTCTGACACACGGAACCTTGCCGCCGGGCAATATTTTGTCCTCATCCAGCATCCGATGATGAACGGGCAGTTCGATATCGTCTATAATGCAGCAACCGGTCAGGTAATCAACCGGCAACAGGGTAGCGGGATGGTGATCTTTACCCTCACCGGGGCGGGGGCACTCCAGTCGTCCGATTCAGCTTCTGCGCTCATGAACGCTGTCAACAGCCAGAACATCGATGACATGTTTTCAACGGTCACGTTTTTTGTCAATGAACCGGATGCATTCATCGATCAGATCGGCGAACATACTGTCGGAGACAAGTTCACCATCACCGGCACGACCAACCTCGCAGTGGGCGACAACCTGATGGTGGACGTATTATCCTCATCATTTGCCCCCACCGGAAAAGGGCAGTCCGGAGAATTCTCCGGTAAATCCGGAATCGTACAAGTACAACCGGGAACGGGAAGTGCCAACCACTGGTCATTTGATATCGATACCTCCGCATTTCGTCCTGACGAGTATATCGTGAATGTCAAGGCTATAAATCAGCAGGTGTCCGGCAGCACAACATTTACCATTGTCTCCCGACAGGTCCGGACAACTGTACTAACAACCCTTTCCGCGGCACCTACAACGCTTCCCATATCCGTCACCACAACGACACCGGCTCCCGCTTCCACAACAAAAGCAACTCCCCTCCCGGTCTGGATCACCGGTACCGCGCTTGCAGC
>CAZNIL010000020.1:0-22004 GCA_964573085.1 uncultured Methanoregula sp. | reverse complement strand
GAAGAAAGGTGACAAGAGAGGTGCTTGAACAGAAGCTTGCTGAAACGATGGAGATGATCCCAAAATCCTTCCGGAAGGAACATGCAGCGATCAACGGAAAGAAGAACGCATATGGAATAATCACCGGGCTTGTTGAGAACAGATAACCTTAATGCAGATCGGATAGGTAATTGAAAAAAAGTGATTCGCTATGCCAGACCTCAAAGAGATCAGGGCGCTTGACGCTGGAAATAGGTTGCATACGTGCCCTGCATGTGGTTACCCGTTGGGATTTCACACTTCTTTTGTGAAGGTGGATGCAAAAAATGCTTCAGACCCCGTCGGTTCAACAGGCAATTTGTACCGGATAATTCTCATCTGCCCGGAGTGCGGAGCCCGGTATGATCCGGGCTGGACGGCACCCTTTAACAAATGAACCCGCCTGTTCCCGGCAAGGGATCATTATGTTCTCCCTGTCAAAAAAGAATCCCTGCAAGGTACTGGAGGAGATAACCCCGTGACAGGACAACCTGTAATGGTCGTTCATGGCCCGGAGATCTTTGACTCAGGCGAAGTCAGGTGGCTTATCGACCGGATCAAGCCCTCAAGAACCATCGTTGCGGGCGTAATGGCAAGGACTGCTGCGGAGGAGTCTCGTATTCCCGTGGAGTTCTGGTGCGAGCCCCCGAGTTCTGTCATCAGCAGGATCCCCGATCCGGTCTTTCTTGCAAACCATGGGAAGACTGCGGAATCCGGGCAGATCTTCGGGGACATAGTCGCATCACGGCTTCCGGGCAGGGGACTTGTTCAGGTCGAATGTTCGAGCCGGACGGTCTTTGTATGGGGTGCCGCTCCCCGGGCGCTCGCATCAGCACTTTCGCACCTCACGGGCTTTACGTTAAAAGAGGCGGCGAGTACCTATCGTATGGTTCCGGGCGAACGAACGATCCGTGGTTGTATCCCGGGTGAGCCGGTCTATGTCAATGGCCTGATTATCGGGCGTGCCACTGCTGATACGGTTGTCCTGCGTACCACGGACAGGTATGGTATCGAACCGGTAAGCGGCATCATTCCAAAAGTGCACGGCATCGAAAAGATTGTGCGGCAGGGCTCGCTTGATCTTACCACCGCATGGTGCAAGAGCGGGCCGATCCGGTCAGCCCTGCCCAAGGAAGGAGAGCGGGCTGTACGGACCGGCAGGGTAATTGTCATCGATCACTGCGGCCATGAGATCTATCAAAGGGTAAAATCGGGCTGCTGCGGGATACTGTCTATTGGCGATGACACCACGGCTGTCTGCGGGCACATCTGTGCTCATCGCGGTATCCCGGTCCTTGGTATTGTTGACGGTGATCGCGATACGATTGTCAGTGAGGCCTTTCCTTCAGGTTCTGTTGTTCTGCATACCGTGAGTGAGCGGGACGATGATATCGGAGCAGAACTGGCCCCGATGGCAGGGGAGCACCCGGTCGTCTGGGACGAATGGGTGGATCTTGTTATCGGGACGCTCGGTGATCGGGTGAGGGTGGTTGTGGATACCCGGGTGAAACGCGATGCAGTGCGCTGAGTGCAAGGGAAAAGGGATGTGCGGTCTGCCCCGCTGTCCTATCACGAGCCGGTTCTATGCCCAGCTTGCCGTCAAACCGGCGAGCAGTTACCAGGGCAGCTCCCCGTCTATTTTTATCGGGAGTTACGGGTATCCCGAAGTGCGGGGAGGCCCGCTGCTCATCAATGATTCCGACAACCCCCCACAATGGCTCAAACAAGGGCTTGGTATTGATGATATTGTGGGCATCCGCGCCCGTACGATCCGGGGAAGTTCGGGTATCCACCATTTCAGCGACAACCTTCAGGAGATCGCAATCTCAAGCAACCCCGTCGACGTTGATGTTGCGTTTGAGAAACCGGTCGTCTTCTCACTCACGTTCGACGGGACGGTCGCACCGGTGGGGTTGTCGGGACAATTGAAAGAGATGGAGGTGACCGGCAGCGCCCGCGTTGACCGTGCTGTTGACCGGGTCACCTCTGACTCTGATCTCGGGGCAACCGATGCCTGTGTCACCCTCATGGAGTCGGATATCGACGTGTACCAGATCGCAAAACTGATGACCGCGGGACTGCTGGGGAAACGGCGGCATTTTGTCCCGACGCGGTGGGCGATAACCGCGGTGGATGACACCCTTTCAATCCGGTTAAAAAAGCAGATTGCGGCATTTCCCCCTCTCGAGGAGATCCGTGTTTTTTGCGGGGAAATTTTTGGCAACAGGATCGTATGCATCCTCGTACCCGGGGACTGGAAGTACGAGATGATCGAGATATGGGGACGCCACACGCTCTGGGGCGGGGAAGAGGAAATCATTGTAGAGGACCGTGAAGGGATGACAAAACGGGGCTATTCGCCGATCTCCGGCGCATATTACTCGGCACGCCTTGCCGTCTGCGAATACCTGATAAAGGTGCGCCGTAACGCCCGTGTGATACTGATAAGGAGCATCTCATCTGATTACTGGGCACCGCTGGGCACATGGGTGATACGCGAAGCGGCACGGCAGGCAATGGCAAACCCGCCAAACGTCATGCCATCACTCGATGCTGCGGTGCAGGAAGTATCCGCCCGGCTTGGTTTTGACCGGTGGGTACACTATAGTACATTACTTCCTGAAATCCGGACCCAGAGGACGATCTTCTCGTTCTACTGAATCTTGGGAGAATTCGACTGCCGCCGGTACCGGTCCTGTATCATATCGAGGGTTTCGATCTCTGAAATATCCTTATCGTCCCGTACCCGCACAAACCGCGGGAACCGGAGCGCAAACCCTCCCTTGTAGGTAATACTGACCTGCAGTTCCGAATACCCTACCTCAAAAACAAGGACAGGTTCGAATGTCACTTCTTTGCCGGACTTTGCGATCACGGAATCCTTTAGGAGTTCGTACACCTCGGTAAGTTGTTCGTCAGAGAACCCCGTTGCTACCCGGCTCAATGGCACAAGTTTTCCCTGGTCCTGGCATGCGACAAGGAAGGAACCGAATACATGCGCCCGCTTCCCCTCCCCCCATTCAGCGCCTATCACCGCGAGGTCAAGAGTGTCAACGTCGGGTTTGATCTTGATCCAGTTCCTGCCCCGCTGTCCCGGAGAATAGGGTGAAGAGAGCACTTTGAGCATAATTCCTTCGTGCCCTGCATCCAGTGCTGCCTGATACTTCTGTCCGATTACGTTGGGATCATCGCTCACCAGCTGTGGGGCGATAAAAAATTTTAACGCGCCTTCAAGTTTTTTCCTGCGTTCGGACAAGGGGAGTTCGATCAGGGTATCCCCGTCAAGATAGAGAATATCAAACACGTTGGGGACCAGTTTGATCTCGATAGAAGCCTCAGCCACATCATGCCGCCTGCGGAACCTGCGGAGCACGGACTGGAATGGCATCGGCCGGTCATCTTTGATCGCAATAACCTCCCCATCAATGATGATGTCATGATCGGTTGCAGTGAGCAGCTGCTGTATCACGTCAGGAAGTGCACCCGTCACATCCTCAAGCCTGCGGGAGTACATCCGGCACCAGTTGCCTTTTTTATGGAACTGGAACCGGGAACCATCGTACTTGAACTCTGCGGCGATCGCCCCGTGCCCGGCAACCATGTCTGCAATCGTTCCCGGCTGCGCAAGCATCATGCGGACAGGGTGAAAGAGCGTGATGCGCACATCACTGAGTGCACCGGGCCCGAGTTTTGAAAGCCGCGCTACTTCCCCGAGATCATTTAATGCCTGCATCGCATGCTCCACCAGTGCAGAATCCACACCGAATGCCTTTGCAATTGCCTCCCGTACGCTGCCCTCCCCGACACCGATCCGGAGCTCTTCAAGCATAATCCGGGCAAGATACCTGCCCTCCAGCGGGTGTGCGTTTGCCAGCAGCCTGCGCACCGAAAGCAGTTTCTCCCGCTGGGATTTTTTCCCTTCCTGCGAAGCAAGAGCCGTCAGTTCATCATAGACCCGGGCAAGGTCGAGTTCCTCATGGAAAAATGTCATCTGGGATTTGGCCGCAAGGAGTGTTTCTACCGTTTTCCCGACATCCCCACTGGCATTGATCTTTTCCACTACTGCCTCCTTTTTTACTCCGGCTACATATCCGATCGCTTCATAGAGGAGGTTGGGGCCGATCCCCAGTTTTTTCTGGCTCCAGTCAGGAAAGATCCTGCCCATGACAAACCTGACAAATACCGGAAGCTCATCAGGCGAAAGGCCAGGGAGCTCGCGGCTGATCAGATCGATCATCTCAAGCCGTCCTGAAAGTCCCTCCAGTCTTTCGCAGCAGCGTGAAAATTCAATAAAGAGCATGAGCGTTGTTTGTCTCATCTCCGCCAAAAGAAATTAAATTACCGATATCTCTTTGGGTTATCGGAAATGAAATCCACAACATCAGGATATAAAACCCCAGTACCTGTAAAACAGCCGGGATTTTATTAATAAAAACTTATTATAGTATACGCAGAAGTCTAGGGTATGGGTGAGGAGTGGGAACCGGAAGCGATCCTCAAGGCAAAAGCCAGCCAGCTCAAAGGAGAATTTTTTGATTATATTGAAAAAAACATCGATAAAACAGATACCAACATCCCGGTCTTTTATGGTCACGTTGTCGCCACTCTGGATAACTCGCTTCCTGCACTGTCCGAGGACTCATATAACAAGTTCATCGATGCCATCACGATAAAGGTGCTGGAGACCAGCAAAAAGTCAAACGATATCCCGTTTATCGAGAAACTCTTCGACCATGCCCTGCGCAACAAGCGTGGCAAGAAGGGTAAGGCTATCTACGATATCATACTCGGGATGCGGATGATAACGAACGGGAGGTTTAGCGATGCAATCGATCATCTTAAGAAATACCGGAACGTCGATGCTATCATCTGCCCGGCGATTGCCTACTGTTATTATGTGATCTCGACCCAGCAGATGAAAAGCAACGAACCTGATCCCGACGGTCCCCCCAATGAAATGGCACTTGCCGCACGGGAACAGATGATGGAACTTTCACGGCTAAACCCGCCCGTGAACCGGCTCAAGGACCACGAAATGATCGAGGACCCCCGGATCACCAAGATCTTCTGGTTCATGCTGAACCGTGCAATCGAATGGTTCCCCAATGAGCGGAATTTCCTTATCATTGGATGCGAAAAAGCAACAAAAGACGGGAACCCCGATGTTAAGGGGGAACTGCTCGCCATCGCGATCGAGCGGTTTTACAATGATATGCAATTTTTACGGGAGATGTACTGGCTCAAGCTCGAAAAACGGGATGCCGGCGGGGTTGCGGGAGTTGTCAAACAGATGACCCAGCAGTTCCCGGACGAGATCGAACCGGTCTACTATGGGCTCAAACTTGCCGTTATTACCGGACGTGCTGAGACCTATTCCCGGTTCCGGAAACTTGCAGTAAGCAAGAATTTTCCTGCAAATATCCTCCTCCTGCTCGATTTTGCGTTTGAACTGATGAGGGGAAAACAATACGAAGCGCTTGCCTGTCTCGATGAGATCAAAGCCAAATTCGGCCCGCACCACTATTATGTGATATTGCTCGATTACGTGGCGCACGATCTCCCGTCAGAAGACGAAAAAAAGGTCAAAAAAGCAAAAAAGGTGCTGGTCGACTCCCTCGACCATTACTGCATGAAACTCTTAAAGATCAAAACAGCCTGATTTTTAACCATAACCGTATCTCTGTCAGAGGTTAAGCACCTGCGGGCAGGCATCTGACGTCCCGGCTTGTGTTGCGATGGTAATGGAGGTCTCGCCATAGAGGAGCCCGAGCCCGTCCCGGGCACTGAGTCTCACTTTTTCCGGGGTGTTGTTCACTTCGCTGACATGGGCGAGTATCATGGCGTGCACATCCCGTCCAAGCGTCCGGAGGCAGAGTGATGCGGCGTCGTTGGACAGGTGTCCCCGTGCCGACCTGATCCGCCGTTTTAAGGATTCCGGGTAGGGGCCGTTCTTCAACATCTCCGGACAGTGGTTGCTCTCGAGAACTACCCCGTCGCACCGGTGCAGACGGGATAACATGCCCGAATTGACGATACCGGTGTCCGTGCAGCACCCGAGCATGATGCCATCTTCCCTGATACAGAAACCGCACGGCTCGTTTGCGTCATGCGATGTGGCAAACGCTTCGATGACAAAATCCCCGACACAAAACTTATCGTTATATGTGCAGCTGCGGATATCCAGAGGTTTGTTGGATGTCCGGCGGTTGGTCAGGAAATCGTGCAATGTACCCCGGGTTGCATAGACCGGGATCTGGAGCCTGCGGGAGAGGACATCGACACCAGAAATATGGTCCCCGTGTTCGTGGGTAACGAGGATCGCCTGGATACTTTCCGGGCGCCCGCCTGCAGCCACAAGCCGGCGGAGGGTCTCTTTTACAGAAAGCCCGGCGTCGATGAGCAGGGCACCGCCCGACCCTTCTACAAGGATACAGTTGCCTTTGCTCCCGCTTGCAAGGATGGTGCACTGCATGGTTACGTAAAAAGAGTTGGGGCTTATCGTATTTACCTGATGGCAACAGGCAGGAACGGTCTTACATCTTTGGTCTAAGATCCTCGATCTCCGCGAGGACCGGTGCAATCGTCGATGTATTGATTGAACTGCGGAGAAGTCAGGTGAGTTTACGGCAGTAGTGGATATTGGCGATCTGGAAGCTGACGATCGGCCCGAAGCAGAACGTCGTTACCGTAATCAGGGTATAACTGACGACATCGACCATGGTAAACCTCCCTTATGTCTCCCGTGCCAGTTCATCCACGATGGGGACCGTGGATACAGTGTCCGAACATTCCTGTGCGATGACCAGGAACCGTTTTGTATAGATCTTTTTCAGGACCAGATGCCCGGTGATCAGCCCAATCACGCTTCATGTATTACGTGAACCGCAGTTGCCTTGAACGATATGCACACAGGTGTGCCGTTATCAAGCGCCAGTTCTTCAGCAGATTTACCGGTAACAACTGCTGTTACTTCAACACCGATGTCAACCGTGATGGTAGCCAGTGAGCCGGAAACTTGTTTCCTGACAATGATTCCTTCAAGGGTATTGCGTGCGCTCGTCTTCTTCCCGTCACTAAGGAGAACGGTGATATCATCGGCCTTGATGCAGAGCGAAACACTATCACCTTTTTTTGCGTCTGCTATCACAGACACCCGGTTTTTCCCGATATCCACGATGCAGAGCCCATCCTCGCAGGAAACAACCGTTCCTTTCAGGATGTTCTCATATCCGATGAACCGGGCGACTTGTTCCCTGCAGGGTGAAGAGAAGATGGTCTCCACCCGGTCTTCCTGGACAAGCCGGCCATCGATGATCATGGCCAGCCGGGTGCCAAGGCTTGCCGCATCGCGGCGGTCATGGGTGACGTGGATGATGGTAAGCCCGTGATCCCGGTGGAGCGAGCGGAGTATATCGATAAAACGGGCTCTCGTGACGGGATCGAGAGCGGAAAGCGGTTCGTCGAGTAAAAGTAGTTCCGGATCGATTGCAAGTGCGCGGGCAATTGCCACACGCTGCTGTTCTCCGCCGCTCAGGGTAAGGGGCGCTCTCTGTGCAAGGTGGGTGATCTCGAACTGTTTCATCAGATGCTGTACCTGCTTCCCGATCTCGGGTTTTGGCAGGCGGCGCATCCTCATGCCGAACGCGATATTTTTTTCGACGGTCATATGCGGAAAGAGGGAGTAGTCCTGATACACGAGCCCGATCCTGCGTTTCTCCGGGGGAATGTCCCGCACGTCATATCCGTCATGCAGAATCCGCCCGCTATCCGGTACGAGAAGCCCCGCAATCGCTTCGAGGATGATGGTTTTTCCGGCACCGGACGGCCCCATGATACAATAATAATCCCCGTTCCTGATGGAGAGCGAAACGTCGTCGAGCAGGAAGTCCCCCAGCGCGATTGATACCCGGTCAAACTCGATCATCGTTCCTCCCCAGATACCGGGTAACTGACCGGAGGATAAGGAAGACAACAAAGCATGCAACGATCATCACAAACGCCACAGCACTGCTCTCTTTGATACCCCCGGTCGTGAACCGGTAGTAAATAAGCGTGGAGATGACCATGGGATAGTATGCGATCATGATTACGGCTGCAAACTCGCCGATGGCGCGCCCCCATGCAAGGATGCAGCCGTTGAAGATGTGCCGGACGGAACTGGGGAGGACGATAAGGCAGAACGCCTTGAAGCGGGTGGCGCCCAGCGTCCTGGCGACATTCTCAAGATGTACCGGAACTTTCTGGAACCCTTCCCGTACCGTGTTGACATAGAACGGCATGGCTACAAACAGCATGGCAATCACGATGCCCCAAAAGGCATCCTCAAAGACAATCCCCATGCTCTTCAACGGGGCGCCGATCATACCCCTCTGCATGAAAAGGATGTAGACCATCAGGCCGGCTACCGTGTGGGGAAGGACAAGCGGAAGATCGATCAGGCTCTCGACAATCTGGTTGCCATGCGACTGGGTCCGGGCGAGGACATAGGAGAGGGGGGTACCGAAGATCAAAAGGATGATCACCGCGACAAGGCCGGCAAAAAACGTCAGCAGGATTGAGTCAACGACCTGTTTCTGTGTTGCAACTTCGATGAGGAACGGGATGTCTGCCAGCTGCCCGAGAGTAATGTTGAGGAGGGCAAGGAGGGGCAGGAGCACCAGCATGCCCCCGATGATTGCAAAGCCGATCAGGCACCAGTCAAGCTGCCCGGCTTTTGCCTTTATTTTTACCCAGCGCCGTTTTACACCTGTGCCTGCCATTTGTTCTTCCCGGCCGGTCTTATGTACCCTTCAGGCCATGCGGAGTTGCACCGGCATCCACCACACCGTTGAAATCACAGTTGTCCGCCCATCCGCTCCTCACATTGATCCTGTTATCAAACTGGAAGATATATGGTTTGATATCAAGGAGCGGGGTACCGTCCAGAACATCCATCCCGCGGACATGAAGGATATTGTCCTGTATTTCCAGCAGATCGACAATCGAGAGGCCGATGGGATTGGGCCGGCAGAAATGGCGGATGGCAAAGATCCCGCGTTCTGATTTTAGATCAGCAAACGGACGCTGCACAAGGATCATTTCACCCGCACTATGGAAGTGATAGAGCAGGATCAGGTGGGAAAAACCCTCAAGATCTTTTAAGCCGGCTGCATACTCCGGAAAGATTTCAAGCGAACCTTCTGCAGTGCTGAAGATGCTCTGGATTGGCGTTGTTTTTATGTCGGTGAACTTGGAATGGATGATTCCGATAGGGTTGTAACAGATCTGCATGGGGGCTTTCCTTTGTCCATATACCCTGTGGAGGGAAAAAAGGTTCAGTTTTAGGTTTGTTTGCTCACCAGTGAAGCAAGCGAGGCCGGGACATTGCCAAACCCGCCGGCCGGGACGACTGGCGGCTGACCATCAGCGGTAAGGATTGCCTGCCCTTCGGGGCCGATCAGCATCTGGACAAATGCAAGCCCCATGTCGGGGTGTTCGGCAATCTTGGGGACCGTGACACCATACACAATCGGTGATCCAACATAGTTAGTTGTACCGTTGCCCTTGACCGCTTTTGTCTGCACGGTCTTGTAGGTGTCAGCATACTTGACTGCCGACAGGTCAATCTCCTCGGGCAGCTCAACAAATTTAAGGCCGTTCTGGACTGCCACGCTGTGATATTCCCATGCATAATCGATGCCGCCAGCCTGGACCATCTGGACAAGTTCCACGCTCTTGGGCCGGATGGTCAGTTGCGTCCCGTCTGGAGAGGGATTGGTTGCATCGAGTGTCCATACATTACCGTTCTTTGTGGCGGTAATCTTGCTGTGGTCCTCGACAAGGGTCTTGAAGATGGTGTTGTCACCATACTTGCTCTCTGCAAGCTTGATCACCATGGGCGTTCGGTACCCGCAGGGATCCGCGTTCGGGTCGCTGAATGCCCACCGGACATCGTTCCGTGCGAGGATCTTGTACCAGTTGTCTGCAGTTATCTCATTTGCATACTTGCTCTTGTCCGCATAGGTGAGCACCATTGAGTTCTTGGCAAAGGTGAGGTACCAGTCCGCATCGTTGGGTACCATGTACTGGGGAATGAGCGCGTAATCCGCGGATGCCACGACATCTGCCGGCTTTTTGGTATCAGTCACTTTCTTGATGACATCCACGCTTCCCGCCGGTTCGAGCTGCACCTCCGTATTGGGGTATTTCTCCTCAAACTTGGCCTTGAGCTTCTCGAACGGTCCGGTAAGGCTTCCGGCAAGGAAGACCTTGACCGGAATCTTCTCGCCGGTCACTGCGGTGGTTACCTGGGCTGCCGGTGTTGCGCCCGCCTGGTTCTGGTTTGTTGTTTGATTCGTAGTTGTGCAGCCTGCTATGAATACTCCACCAAGAATGATGGAGAGCACAAGCAGGATCATGAAATACTTTAAGGAACCTCTCATACAATTCACTCCTTTTGCGATCTACCTGTGATTTATTAATACATATTACTTCTTTTTTTAGATTTGTAAAATGAATTTTATTAACCAATTGGTAAACAGGTGATATATCAGCGTATACTACCAGAGAAACGGAATGATGGGAAAAAAAGATGAGAGGGGGTTCTTCATCCGGTCTGGCATTTCTTTGCGATCTCTGTAAAAACCGTGCGCCCGATGATCCCCACGATCTCTGCCTCATACTGCGCCTTCATGATCCCGATCATCTTCCGGCTGCCTTTTGCGGTCGTCATGATACCGACCCTCTCTGCGCGTGTGACCAGTTCTTCCTGCTCCATCATGGCAAAATAGGGGAGCACGTAATAATGGGGGACTTCGAGAAACTCTGCGAGTCTGCGGGTGGTCGGGAATTTTATCCTGATAGTGTCTTGAGAAAACGAGACCGTAATCGAACGTTCCAGTAACTGGATCCGGACTGCCGCATCAAAAAGGACATCGACTGAGAGCGCCATCATAAAAATTCTGTACACAGAAATATTGGATGTACTTACATAAAGAGAATTATGAAAAAAATGGACAATTATTGGAAAATGACGGGAAGACTAATAAATCTGGTTTTTTGAATTTTGTTAAAGACTTTAAATGGACATACTCAGGAATAACCGAATGAACCTGCCCGTTTTTCCTTACAGCATCTGAACGTGCAAGGGATCTGCCGCTCTATATGGTTATATGCAGAACGGGTCTCCTGCTCCTGGACCGATCCTGTTGAGTCCGATTGGCATTATCCATTCCCCATATACCGATACAACGGGATGCCCATCCAGCCAAACTGGGCGCGGGGCATCCGGGAAACGGTGGAAATCTTTCCGGAGTATGCAGCAGGGCTTTTGGATCTTGACGGTTTTTCGCGGGTGATCCTGATCTATGCGTTCCATCGTTCCGGGTCATATGACCTGAAAATAATCCCCTTTCTGGACACGACAGCCAAGGGGGTCTTTGCCACCCGTGCGCCGAAACGCCCGAACCCGATCCGGGCTCTCGGTTGTCCGCCTGATTAGGGTACAGGGGAGGACGCTGATCATCGAGGATGTCGATATCCTTGATGGCACCCCGCTGCTTGATATCAAACCCTATGTGCCGCAGTTCGATGCATTTCCGGATGCTTCGTGCGGCTGGCTTGAGACAGCTGCCCATGGGACTGGGTCGTTCAGGTCCGACAGCCGGTTCCGGTAATGCCATGCACACAAAAAAGAGATGATAACCCGTAACTATGCTTATCCCTGGGTCCTGTATTAAAAGAACCAGAGGAAAAAAAGAGGAAAAAAAGTTCAGCGTTTCTTCTTCTTGTCCTCGGCTACAGTTTTTAAAAACACAACCTCTGCCCCGATGTCCTTTGCAACCTGCTCGATCTCGAACTTCCGGAAATGGGGGGCTTCGATCTGGATCTGCCCACCGGTCACTGCCACGATACGGAACCGCGGTTCTTCCACGCCTTCGCCAATCTTCTGGCGTTCACGGACATAGATCTTCATGAGTATTACTCCCACAGACAATACACGGCCGGGCATATCAGGGCTGCGCAAGCCGTGTTTATGTCTGGTATACCAACTGGTTTACACTGTCTTATAACTTTGCTTTGAGATACCGTTAGTGAGGTTGGACCATGAAACACCGGTTTGAGCTGCAGAGCGGTCTGATGGGAGAAACCCTTGTCAAAAAGCACATGAAGCACAAAAAGCCCGCAGGAGACCAGATCCGGATCGCGCCTGACTTAAACGTGGTCAAGATTGGCGGGCATGGTGCGATCGATTACGGCCGCGATGTTATGTACCCGCTCTGCGAAGAGATCGGGGAATTGTCGAAAAAGCACCAGCTCCTCGTGGTTACGGGTGGCGGGGGCCGGGTGCGGCATATCATGGACATCGGCATGGACCTCGGGATGCCGACCGGGGTACTCGCCGAGCTTGCGGCAAAGATCTCCGAGCAGAATGCGATCATGGTCTCGATCCTACTGTCGAAATACAGCGGGATGCGGATCCATACCGGCGACCTCCTTGATCTGCCCACGATCCTGAAGATGGGCTTGCTGCCCGTTGTTCACGGTACACCCCCCTATGGACTGTACGAGCACCCGGCTAAAAACGAGATAATCCCTCCCCACCGGACCGATACCGGTGGTTTTTTAATCGCTGAAGTGCTGGGGGCAAGGAGGTGCATCATCGGAAAGAACGTTGATGGTCTCTATATGGAAGACCCGCGGATCAACCCGGACGCGGAACTTATCCGGGACATCACTGCAGAAGAGCTCGTAAAACTCAGCCTCGAGGACATGGTCATCGAGCCGATGGTGGTCGACCTGCTCTCAAAGGCCGTGCACATCCGCGAGGTCAGGATCATCAACTGCCATGTGAAGGGGAACATTGAAAAAGCGATCAACGGGAAGAATGTCGGAACGATCATCCGGGCAGCATAAATTTTTGCCCCTTTCTCTTTTTGTGATCAAATGACCGCTGGAGAAAGACCGGCATTGAAGTTCTCGCTCTCCGAGCTTGCCGGGGCTTTTGGCGATTTCGGGACGATCATCCCGCTCATCGTTGCCGTCGCGCTTGTGACGACGATGAATATCGGCGCCATGCTCCTTTTCTTTGGTATCTGGTACCTGATCACCGGGTATTATTACGGGCTGCCTATCCCGATCGAACCGATGAAGGCGATCGCGGTCATCGTCATCGCCGAGCGGCTGAGTGCCGGTGAGATTGCTGCTGCCGGACTCATCCTCGGCGTTCTCTTCCTGCTGATGAGTTACGATCCGCTCCTCCTCTGGCTGGAAGCGGCCATCCCGATGGCAGTCGTCCGCGGTATCCAGCTTGGGCTCGCCCTGCTGCTGGTCAGGACTTCTGTCGGTTTTATTATTTCCGATCCGCTCTTTTCTGCAACCGGTATCGCGATTGTGCTTGTGTTCCTTGTCATCACCCTGTACCGGGACCAAATCCCCGACCTCTCCACACTGGTCATCATTATTGCCGGCATTGCCGCCGGTGTCGTTATCAACGGGCTGCCGCAGATGCAAGTGCTCACCGTCCTGGCACTCATCATCCCGTCCCCTGTTGATTATGTCAAAGCGGTGTATTCTCTGGTCCCGGCTCAGGCACTCCTGACGGTCACCAATGCCATCCTCGCTACAGCCCTCCTGACAAAGGATCTCTTTAAGCGGGAAGTGCCTGCCCCGCACCTGTCACGGAGTATCGGGATCATGAACCTCATCTCTGTACCGCTGGGCGGGTTTCCCATGTGCCATGGTGCCGGAGGACTTGCCGGGCAGAACCGTTATGGGGCCCGGACGGGCGCGGCAAACATCCTCGCAGGGTTGATCCTCATCACAATTGCCCTTTTTTTTGCCTCTGCTGATATCCTCACGCTCATACCAGTGGGATTCTTTGGGGCGCTTCTCCTCTTTGTCGCCTTGGAGATGGGCAAATACAGCTTGAGGACAGAATCGCTTCCGGTGACGATCCTGATTGGCGTGCTCGCGCTCGTCATCTCGATGACGGTCGCATTTCTGGCCGGGATTGCTGCTGCATACCTGATTCACAAATCGGGATTTGCAAAAATACCGGGGTCCGGGCAATAATAGCGGCGACGAAGTGAAAAAACAAAATACCAAAAAAAGGGATGATCAGGCGGGTTTTGGAACTGCCTGTTTTTTTGCCGGGTCCTCTTTCTCCTTTCTGACCGGCTTTTTATTCCAGACTAAAGACTCCCCTTCGTAACCGAACGTGTTCATGTAATGGATCTTCCATGACTCCGGCACGACTGAGATATCGGTATTTTTTGGAACGATCAATTCGAACCGGTTTTGTCTATTGGAAAACGAAGGTACATCCGGTAATCCCATGGTCATAAAATCGATCAGGCTCTGCGGTACAACCCGGTCAAAGGTCACTCCCAGTTTCACCAGCTCTTTCATGCCGTTTTTGAACCGTTCGATAAAAAACACCTGATTGTAACCCGACAACGTGTGGGACTTTGCAACCGACCATCCATCGATTTGGGAAAAATTCCCGGAGATTTCCCGTGTGATGTATAACCGCATAACATCCTGTGAAGAACCCATATCAGATCGAGTAATTTTACCTTTAAGGTAATAAAAAACTATAGGTTTTGTATTTTCTTCAATCAACTGCTCACTTGTTTAAAAATTAGTGGAGATTCGATATTTCAGATACATCATCCGTATTATTGTTAAACTATTGAAATTAACAAAAAAGATATATTAACAGAAAATATATGATAGTGTGCCCATTTCGGGTGCAACGTATCAGGGTTGTTTGTAATCAAATGTCCATGAATTAACCTAAAATGTTGCCACTGTGGAAGAGGGGATGACAACCGCCCCTCACGTTTTCTGTTGCCTTTTGTCTGCTCATTTTCTCACTGACCGGTCTCCTCGTGTCATGTTGGAAGCTTGATAACACCTGTTATGTACGCGGGTATATCTTCTGCGTATCCTGTGCTGCCCGAAACCTTAACGAGCCTTCCCGCCGAATCTTTCGCACTATGTGGAAGGCAGTCGATGTCGATGCATGGATCGCGGGCAGGAAGTCCGGCCTTGAGGACGTGCGTGATACCGTCACCGGGATCATTGGACGGGTGCAGAAAGAGGGAGACTCTGCACTGCGGGCGCTTGCGAAAAAGCACTGTGAGCTTACCGATATAGCAGTCTCTGATGAAGAGCGTGAATCCGCATATGATCAGGTGGATGCCAAAATTGTCGAGAGCCTGATCGAAGCGGAAGCAAGGATTGAACGCTTCCACGAGCTCCAGTGCCCGCGGGACCTCTGGCTGGAAGAAGTTGAGCCCGGTATCGTGCTTGGCATAAAAACAACCGCGCTCCACCGGGTCGGCATCTATGTACCCGGGGGGCGTGCTGCCTACCCCTCTTCAGCCCTGATGTGTGCAGTTCCGGCACGCGTAGCCGGGGTCAAAGAGATCTGCGCCTGCTCCCCGCCTCCGATAAAACCCCTCACGCTCGTTGCGCTGGATATCGCCGGCGTCACCGAGATTTACAGTGCAGGCGGGGCCCAGGCAATCGCAGCGATGGCGCTGGGGACAGAAACGATCCGACCGGTACAGAAAATTGTCGGCCCCGGGAATGTATACGTGACCATGGCAAAGATGATGCTCCGCGAGAATGTGGAGATCGATTTCCCGGCAGGACCAAGCGAGATCGGGATCATCGCGGACCAGACTGCTGACCCCCGCATCGTTGCCGCCGATATCCTTGCACAGGCAGAGCACGACCCCAACGCTGCCTGCATCCTGATCACGACGGATAAATCCCTTGCGGAACGGGTCGGAAAAGAGGTTGCCGCCATGACCAGAAAAGCGCCAAGGAAAGAGATCATTGAAAAGGCGCTCGAAAATTCCGGGTATGTCCTTGTCAGCAGCCTGGATGAAGCGATTGCTGCGTCGGATGCTATTGCTCCCGAGCACCTTTCAATCCAGGTCGCCGATCCCCTTTTTGTGGTCATGCGGGTACAGAACGCCGGAGCAATTTTTGTCGGGCGGTACTCTGCGGTTGCCTGCGGGGATTACGCGGTGGGAACCAACCATGTGCTCCCGACAGCAGGATATGCAAAGACCTATTCAGGGCTTGATGTGCAGCACTTCTGCAAGACTGCATCGGTTGAGATAATCAGCCGGGACGGGCTGGAGGCAATCGGGGATATTGTCGAAACCATCGCAGATGCAGAAGGGCTTTCTGCCCATGCTGAGTCGGTGCGTGTGCGGCGAAAAATGCGATAACTTTTTTGATTTTTAAAATTACGTTTATTTTAATCGTCGCATCAGTCCAGTACCGGCATATGATAGTGTGATCAGTGCGGCCAGGGTGACAATTGGATCAAGCGGGACTTCATTTGCCGGGATCCCTGATGGCAGAAATTCAATTTCAGTTTGGGCAGACTCTCCCTTCGTATACCTGAGCCGGTCGACCGGCGTGCTCACAACATGGATCGTGTAGGTGCCCGGTTTGAGTGTTCCGAGGATCACCGATGTATCCCAGACATATTCCCATGTCCCGTCATTCAGGTTGACCGGCGCCGTAGTAAAGAGCCCGCGGCCTGCGGGATAATTGAGGTTTTCGAGCGTGACGCCGCGGTTATCAAGGTCTGGACCGGTAATAAAAAGGTAGACTGCGATCGTCTGTAGTCCCGAAACCGATCCTTTCAGTGTGACGGTGTCACCGATGTACGCCTGTGATGGTGTTGCATTGATCTCCATCGAGACCGCGCTCACCAGAGGCATCATCCCGCAGAGGATGCATATAGCGACGGTCAGAAGGAGCGTTTTTTGCATACGATCACTCCTTGGACGCACCAGAGGTTAAACATGGCGGAACGGGTATAGGGATCAGAACTCCACCACCATCACCGCTTCTTCTTCTTTTTTAAGTTCGCCTTTGAGGTGCTCTGCGTCAAACTCATACGTCTCCCATGGGTTGTATGCGTCATAGAGCTCGCATTTGTCAAGCACATCAACAAACTCCTTTAAAAATATCCGCGGGATGACATCCACACGCCCGCCGAACCGGCTGGTAATCTTCTTGATCATTGCCCGTATGAACCTGTGGGAGATGCGCTCGCGGTCAACCTCGGAAAACGCCTGCGAATAGATATCGACCACTTTCAACGCGATCAGCTCAAGCTTTGCGGTATCGAATTTCGAGAGGATGATCTGGGGCTGGCGGGGATTTTTATATGCGTCGTTCTGCACGACGCTGATCCGGTCATAGAGCGGAGGTACCGACCGGATCCCACGGGACCCGTCAAACATCGCCGGGGTGCCGGTGAACAGGAAGAAGCACCGGGGCATCGCACCCCGGTCAAGGGCGTCAATGATATGGACGAGTGTCTGGTAGCCTTTGTCACGCTGGTTTTTTGGCAGCGCTTGGGTTGTCTCCATCTCATCAACAGCGATTGCAAGCCCGCTATAACCTGCGCCCTGGATAACCGTGACAAGCCCACGGAGAAATACCAAGGCGATCGTATCATCGATATCCCCTTTGATACCGGCTTTTTGTTTGAAGTCCCTCCCGATGTTGGGTTCAGCGGCTATCCAGCCGAGAGCAGATTGGGCGAGCTGGAAATCACCAACATTGTTGGCCCGGTAATAGGTACGAAGCGCAGCGGCAAGCGCCGAGTTCATCTCCGAGATCCCTGCAAGCGCCGATTCGATCTCGCGTTCGGTTGCTGCCTCAAGGCCTGAGTCCTCGATCCCCGTGCCGCTCACTGCCATGATCCGCTCCTCGATGGCAAAGAGCCAGTTATCAACGATGGTTTTTATGGCGTGATCCTCTTCCTGTGTCCTCAGGTTTGCACAGACCTGCTGGTATAGTGCCTTGAGCTTATAGAGCGGGGAGGTCGGTGAGATGACAACATGGGATGTGACAAATCCCTTGCCCCGGGCCATCTCAAGGGTGCGGGCGACGAGAAATGTCTTCCCGGTGCCATAATCACCCCGGATAAACTTCAGGTCTCCCCCACCCTGCGCCACATAATCGAGCTGTTTTCCCATCACTCCTTCTTCAACGTCAAGCCCGACTGCTATCCGTTCGAGCCCGCTGCCCGGCACCGTTCCCCTGCGCAGGGCATTGACGATATTGATGCTCTCCAGTTTTTTCTTGTCCATCCGTTCAGGTTCCGGCATATTCATAGACCTCCCCGTTATCGCCAACACCTTTTTTATTGATAATTGTCACATTCCGTGCCGCTGCTTTCTGGATAAGCCGGTTCATTATCCCGACTACTCTCCGTGTATTGAGCGCTTTTCTCAGTTCAATTTCTGTCGCTTTCTTATGTGAAATAAGGAACTCAACAATCTTCTGTTCCTGTTCGTCAAGGTCAAGGTCCTGTTGGATCTGCCGGGCTTCCGGCACCTGGGCCGCACGACGCTTCAGCAGGGGCATATCCATGATTGGCCGGTCTGCAATCGAACGGTCCTTGCATGATCTGATCAGGTTCAGGTAGTCTTCCAGTTGTATTGCTTTTGTATGGGCCGGTAGCACGTCAATACCCCTCAGGCACAGGCGTTTGCAATCTGCATAATCTGCGTCTTCAAGGGCATGACGGGCAGCAACAAAAAGAGTGACAGCGAGCAGTTCCAGCCCCTCGGAATTCAGGTTTGACCTGCGCTCTTCGAGCCGCCGGATCACATGATCCATCAGCCTTGTCATCCGGTGCATCGGCCGGTGTTCATCTACAACGACGGCAGCAACGCGGTGGAGATCGGTAGAGCGTTTCACATTGTTGAGGATATAGAGCATCACTTTCTCGCATTCACGTTCTTCATCATTCCCCGTAAGGAATCTGGCATACTCCAGTCCCCCTGATAAGAAATCCGCACGGTATGCACGGTAGAACCAGTTCCTCGCTTCGCCTTTGTTGCCCAGCTCCTCGTAGTACCGTGCGGTTTCCAGCAGGCTTGCAATATTCACATCCTTTGAGACGACCGACAGGAACCTTAAGAGTGCTCCGGGTTCCGGAACCTGCTTTTTGAGGAATTTCCGGTACCGGGAGATAATCTGTAAAAGGGTGTCAAGGTTATTTTTTGTCCTGATCTCTTCGGCAACCAGGCGTTCATATTCAGACAGTGCGTTTTCTGTATCCCCGAGGGCTGCGAAGATGTCGCATGCGACGAGACGGTGCGACGGATCCTTTGTTGTGGCGAGCAGGGTCCTGCCCATTTCCAGCGCCTTCTTGTGATTACCTGACGCTTTGAGCAGGAGGATATAATCGACAAGGATATCGCCGTCGTCTGTATCATGTGCCTGTAATGCATACGCGTCAAGGGAGGCGGGGAGGTCGTACTGTGCAAGGGCAGCGAGGTATTTCCGAAGTAGGGCAGGATCGTTTGATGTACGGTATGCATCGAGCGCTGCCTGTGCGGCGGCCTGAAACTGCCGGGAACAGAACAGGGCGTCGATATATTCCTGGCTCAATGTCCGGTCGCCAAGAAGTTCACGGTGGGTATCGAGCGCCTTTTGGGGCTCCCCTGTCTCGATGAGCGCCCGCACAAGGTTTTTTATATCGCGCTCATTCCTGCCCAGCGTAAGGAGTCGTTCAAGGACCGGGACTGCCCCTTTGTAGTCTTTACGCGAAGTAAGGTATTCTGCATAACTCCGCAGGGCATCCTGATTGGTCGGGTCAAGATGCACGGCAGTTGCATACTCAGCAATCGCCCCTTCGTCCCCCCCTGCTTCGAGCACTTTTCCCAGATAGCTGTGGACATACGATGAGTCCGGCATCTTTTGGGCAAGGTCGCGGAAATGCACTTCGGCATCTTCCAGTTTTCCCGTATAGAACAGGTTAGTTGCGGCAAGGACTTCCACCGGCTGGTCTTTTTCAGCTGCAAGCACCACCATGCAGAGATTCAGGGACTCCTGGTACCGCCCGTCCTCGAAGAGCCGGAACGCCTCTTTCTTCTGCTCCTGTACTGTGGCAGGAATCATGGTCTCACCGGGCTGAACCGCACCTTCCAGAGTCCGGCAAGCATCCTGATCATATCACTCCGCTGGACCCGTGAGTTGCCGGTATTCTGCCATCGGATAGGAAATTCCCCTACTGCAAATCCCTCCCTTTTCAACCTCCAGAGGATCTCGACATCGAACTCAAATCCTGTCGAGATCATCTGTGGCAGGATAGCATCGACCGCACGCTTCTGAAAAACTTTTGCACCGCACTGGGTATCGTGGTAGCGCAGCCCGAACAGGATGCGGATGATCAGGTTGAACACCCTGCTTTCCAGTTGCCGCAGGACCCCCTGTTTAACCTTAAGGACTGCCCCCCCAACCCAGCGGGATCCGATTGCGCCGTCGTACGCAGAGAGCTGCGAGAACAGCTGCATCATCTCACCGATACCAGTTGACCCGTCGGCATCAAGATAGCCCACAAATTCTCCCTGTGCTGTTTTCATGCCTGCGATCACCCCCCCTCCTTTGCCTAACCTGCGGGGAAATGTCAGGCACCGGATGTTCAGGTCAGGACGGGTGACAGAGATCTGACGGACAACATCGGGTGTGTGGTCATCCCCGTCGCACACGACAATCAGTTCGCCGGAAAATGCCCCAATCCTGTCAAACAGCGATGCGATGCGCGCCTCCTCGTTATAGGCAGGGATTACAAGGCTGTACCTGATATCTCGAGGAACATTCATAGGTCATCTGTTTTTATTTACGGTTCAGCCCGGCAATAATTGCCTCACCGAATGCAGTGGCAGCGGCGGGACCGTTTGCGGTTATTACGGGGGGGTCTGTTACAACAGGAGTGTCGATAATGATGGCACCTCCTGCTTTCATCTCCGATAAAGATTCCGGGGTCCTGAAAAATGTTGCTTTTTTGCCTTGCAGTAATCCTGCTCTCGCAAGCACGACAGAGGAGAGGCAGATGGCGGCAACAATTTTCTTTTGATCATAAAAAGCCCCCGCCAGTCGTATGAGGTCTTTATTTGCCCAGAGATGGGCAGGTGAACCGGCCCCGCCCACGATCACAAGGCCGGAGTACAGCGAGAGGTTGACACGGTCAAAGGTGAGTGAAGCCTGTGTTGTTCCGCCGAGCATACCGGTGCAGGTGCCGGTCTTTGTGGATGCAATATCAAACCCGATCCCCTCCCTTTGGAATACCGCGATCGGTTCGTCCAGTTCTTCGTCCCTGTACCGTTCCGGTGCAATGGCGACGAGAAGTTTCATACAGTACCTGTGGTATCACTAAACGAATAACATTACTGGTGCTTACCGAGGTGCCGGGCAAGGGCGGTACCCATTTTGTATTTCTCCGCAATCTCAAGTGCGGTCGATCGCAGCGCGTTATGGTCCTGCAGGCAACTCTCCGGTGGTGTGGATTTGCGCAGGATCGCAGAGGTATTTTCTGTTATCTGGATCAGCTCGGTTGCAATCAGGGCATTGAGCCAGATCAGATCGGCAAGCATCTGACGGGTTTCATCGTTCTGCATGATCATACCTTTTTGCAGGGTACGTATAAAAAAGGCACAATATCTCATGGCAACCTTCATCGTCCGGTGCTGCCGATCACTGATGACAACGATGTCATATCTTGAAAAAATAAAAAATGAGGGGAGGCGGGCAAACCCGTTCTTCTGCCTGATGGGGATCGATGTGGTGAGCGTGGAAGCAGGCAGGGCGTTGCTCCGTATGGAAGTGCGGCCTGATATGTGCAACGGGGTGGGATGGCTGCAGGGCGGGATGTTCACAGCGCTTGCCGATGAGGCGATGGCGCTTGCCCTGTACCCGGTCCTCTCACCGCATGAAGGAATCGCTACCATTTCGGAATCGACCAGTTTTATCAAGGGGGTCCAGGAAGGGGCAATCCTCGCGGAAGGCCGGGTGATTAAGAAGGGAAGACGGGTTGCATTCGCTGAGGGGGATGTCAGGATAGATGATAGGGAAAAAACGATGTTATCGCGGACATCAGCCGCGTATGCGGTGACAACAAAGAGATCAGAATAGGAATTTTTATTAAAATGATTTTTTTAAGATACTATGGGTGTTTG
>CAZNIL010000019.1:6235-22347 GCA_964573085.1 uncultured Methanoregula sp. | reverse complement strand
CCCAGAACCTTCATGCCGACACCTATATCTCCCTGATCGCCGCCGCATCCAACAAGACCGGCTTCTATGACGGCATGCTGGAGGAAGGAACGATCCTTGGTTCCTTGGGCCTTGACACCCGCGGTGTTTCACTGGGTGATGGTGAAGGCGGGGTTGCCGAAGACCGCATCTCCCCCCGGTCTGCAGCAGGGCTCCTGACCCTGATGACCAAACGCCCGTATGCTGAAAAGTACGTGAACGCCCTCCCAATCCTTGGTGTCGACGGGTCGCTTGCCACGTCCTGCAGCCCTGACAGCCCGGCACGCGGCAGGGTGTATGCAAAGACCGGCACCACCGGCACCTATGACCCGCTGAACAACCGCGGCATCCTGCTTGCCAAGTCCCTTGCCGGCTACGTGGATACGAAAAGCGGGAAGCGGCTGGTCTTTGCCATCTATGTGAACAATGTCCCATTTGAGAATGTCGATGACATGATGGCAACAGGCAACGACCTCGGCAGTATCGCCGAGGCAATCTATACGTATTATTGATCTGGTGCAGGATATCTTCGCGGACCAACCCCTGAAGGCGGGGGTACCCCCACTTCCTGCCCTTAGCCCTACCCCCCACCTTCAAAACCCATTTACCCCCCTCTATTTTCCCCACACCAGACCAATTTCCAGAAACCTCCCGACAACAACAGGGTGGCAAATCGAAGATATCTTCGATATCTTCTCCAGCCAGCCACTCCTTCGGAGAGGCAGACACCCCCCACTCATAGACAAGGGGTATACTCCCCACCCACTTGGATCGAGACCCCTTCCGCGATCACGTGAGGGGTCTTGAGTACGATGACCCACCCCCCACCTACACGGACATGAGGGGGTACCCCCACCCTGTTCCGGTTTTCGGTCTCCGACGGAGACTTCATCCCGGCAACCGTCTCTTCCTGTGCAAAATGGGTGGGTACCCCCACTCATGTGCCATGAGGTGCCCCCCCACCCGCTTAGATCGAGGTACCCCCTCAGACCCCTCCATGGGGTCGGGCTTGCTCAGACCAGCTCCCCCCACTTGTGTACGAAGGTGGGGGTAACCCGGAGATATCTTTGATATCTTCTCAAGTCTGCCCCTCATTTGGAGAGGTAGACATCCCCTCAGCTCAAAGGGTGGGGTTTATACCTACCCCCCTACCCCATTTCTGATGCTTCCCGGGCAGCCGGTTTCCGCAGAATTCACATCGCAGAAACCATGCCGGCACCGGTTGTCTGACAGGGGTCTCGTACGAGACCTCCCCCCATGTGGCATACCCCCCATGCTCCGGATTTTTTCCGGAAGGGTGGGGGGTATGGGAGATGACCCGCCCATCGTATATGGGGGGTGTGGGAAAAGAGTAAGAAAATACTTTACCATTAACTAAATATGATATTCATCCCGCCACTCATTATGTATATTGGTGCATTCATGTTCCAATTCTTTCAGGATTGATATCATCTCATCTCTTGTGTTTTTAATTTGTTGATATAACTGTCTAAAATTTTGATCTTGTGCAACGATTTGTTCTAACTCCAAGAATTTAAATTGGAGTAATTCCATCATTGCGGTATGACCACCTGTAATTAAGTGCGGATTTCCAACTATTACTGAAAAAATGATTTTCTGGAAGTCCTTATTTTTATTCGGCCCTTTTAAATCATTTATATTCCTTTTTATTGTCAACAGCAATTCAGAAATTTTGGTTTCAAAGTATTGTGAAGGGATATTCCTCTCATTAATTTCATTAAAAAAAGTCTCAAATTCTTGTTCTTTGTGTTTATATTTGTTTAAAAGAGTAATTATTTTTTTAGAATGTATTTTTAGCGTTTTGTCTGACTTATATGATAAAATGAAATCTTCACCGGATTTTTCAAAAATATCAGATTTCAATATGACTTTTTCAATCTCTAGATATTTTACTTTGAAATCATAAAATATGGCTAATTTATTAGTGGAGTCTGATAATATTACATACGTCCCATGCTCGAGAGAATTTTTTATAATCTTTATCCACGTTCGTAATTCTTTGAGAAATGTTATGTCAATCTCCTTCAATTTTTCACGTTTGTTCGAGCGTTTTTGTAGTATACTATTGAGGATAAATCCTATAAATCCACCAATAATTAGCGTAATTAGAGTATTGATGGTCTGAATATTATTGATAAAAAACATAGAAGTTTCATTCATAAATGCCACTGCCTTATTTAATAACTAAAAGCTCGGGAACCTGATAATCTTTTTAATAAAAAAGTATTCATGAGTAGCGTTACGAGCTTGTCGATCTCTACGATTAAACACAATCCATTAGCAGCTTGAATTGTTCACTTCTTACCTACAATCGCAAACATCATCCCGAACCGTAAACCTCCCCCTCCGTCTCCGCCGCCTCATCCCCTTCCAGCACGCCCTGCTCAAGTGCCGCTGCAGGGAATTGCTCCATGTTCATCATCTTTTACGCGATGGTGAAGTCGTGCAGGACGAACGGTTTGGGATGGACGATGACGTTCGCCTGAACACATTTAAATCTGGTCATACATATATTGAAAAACACAGCAATGGACAAACTCGCACTCCTCCGGCAGCACGAACCGGTCATAAAGAAACGGTTCGGGGTTGCGAAGATCGGCATATTCGGCTCGTTCGTACGCGGAGAGGAGCGGCCGGATAGCGACGTGGACGTGCTTGTCACGTTCCGCAGGGGGCAGGAGACCTTCGACAACTACATGGACTGCAAGTTCTACCTCGAAGACCTTTTCGGGCGCAGGGTCGATCTCGTGATGAAAGGCGCGATCAAGAAACGGCTCAAACCGTACATCCTCGGCGAGGTCGTCTATGCGTAGGACGGTGCTCCAGTACCTTGATGAAATCAGCGAAGCCGCAGGAAAAATCGAATCCTATACCCGCGGGATCAGCTTCGAGGAGTTCGTAGCCGATGAGATGAGAAAGGATGCCATCATCCGCAATTTCGAAGTAATCGGCGAAGCGATCAAGAGCCTGCCTGCCGATCTTAAGAAGCGGCACCCAAAAACCGACTGGAAAAAGATCGCCGGGTTCCGCGATGTCCTGACTCATGTCTATTTTGGGATTAAACCGACGATCCTCTGGGATAATGCCTTAAACAAGCTGCCTGACCTGCAAACAGAAATCCGGCATATCCTGAAAGATGAGGAATCACGAAAATAATGAGACTACGGGGTCGTATCCTGTTTTTACCGTCAATGATTTCGTGATCCTGCCAGACACCTGTAACGATCAAATCCCAAGTTCCTCTGCCAGCTCTTCAAAATCCCGGGATTTCACATCTTTCTGTCTGCTCTTCCCGATCTGGGCCATGAGGTCCCTGTCAGAAAGAACCTCCCGTGTCCTGTTCACGGAATTGGAATCATCTTTTATGATTGTCATCCAGTCAGTCTCCTGCTCCCAGTCAATCCGATTCTGTAACCCCTTCCACCACAATCAGCTCTCCAACCGCCGCACCTTCGCGGAGTTTCCGGGCCTTACGATATTCCGGCGAATGGTAGAATTCCCTAGCCTTATCGACGCCGGGGAACTGCAGGATGACAATCCTGCGGGTTTCATCCGGCCCTTCGAGCGTGAGCGGTTCTGTTGATCGGGCGATGGCCTTCCCGCCGTACTTTTCGATGATCGGGGGCGTGGCGTTCAGGTAGTGCCGGTACTGCTCCGGGTCGGTGATGGTTACCCGTGCAATGATGTATGCAGGCATACCCTACCTCACTCCTTCCTCAGTACCGCCGCCCGGTTCACAAAGAAGAATCGCGTTTCAACCAGCCGGAGCCCCGCCTCCTCCGCCCATGCCAGATTTTCCTGGAACTCCCTGCCCGAAACAATGAACGGGGGTTCTGAATAGAAGAACAGCCCGCCGGGGACGAGGAGCGCCGCGATCTCCCGGAAGAGTTTTGCAGGGTCCGGCACTTCGTGGACGACAAAGATGGCGAATGCAACATCGATTGTCCCGTTACGGTCAGGGAAGAGCCCGAGCGAGTCCGGTTCGCACCGGTGAGTCTTAATTCGTGGCATCAGGCCCTCCGTCCCCAGTCTCTCCCGCAGGAACTGGAGCATCTCCTCCTGCAAGTCCGCGGCGATTACCGTACCGGTGTCGCCGACCCGCTTTGCGAATTCGCGGGTGAAGAACCCCGGGCCGCAGCCGAAATCGAGGACGCGGTTGGCGGTTTTCACGTACCGCTCTGCGAGACGGTCAGGGCGGTAAATAAACCGGCGCAGGCGGGTGTCAAGGTGCGCTGCGTTCTTTGCGGAGAAGACCTCGTGGGAATGGTGCTTTTTGAGATTCTCATCCGAAGTCATGGAGAAATGTTGGGAAAACGATGGGATAACGGTTCTGTCCTTCAGAACAAGGGAGGTTGTTGGCAGAAATAGTTTTAATAACCGTAAGATAAGAGTGCAAGCATGAAACCTGTTCATGCCCTTGTAATAACCGGGCTGCTCGTGCTGGTCCTGCTCTCGTGCGGGTGCACGCAGGAGCAGAAACCGGCGGCTGCAACACCGGCCGTATCCCTGACAACGTCACCAATCCCGGCGGCAAATCCCTACCCGGATGCAAAGCCGCTCAATGCACCGGCAGTGTTCGGTACCGGTGATTTGACCGGCACGGCAACCGTGACAAAGTACTACGTAAAACCAAATTATAACTGGACGTCGCCTGCATGGCGGAGCGCCCGCGAGCAGGCAGCCTATGCCCCGCCAAACGAGGTTCAGACAGGATACAACACTGAGAGGCCGGCTGCCGGCAACACGTTTCTTTTTATCTTTTTCAAAGTTGCAAACACCGGCACAAAAGCGGTCTTAGCTCCTTCACCGCAGCAGATCATAGTTGTTGTTGACGGCAAGACCTCCAGCTACCGTCCGGTCTCCGATGACGGGGTGATCATTGACGGGATTTACGGCACCCAGTACGACTACCAGATCGGCAAAGGCGGTAGCGGCGGCTATGTCCAGCCGGGTTCGAGCAACACGGCAGAAGGCTACCTCATCTACGAAGTGCCCGAAGGTATGGCCCCGGACAAGACCTTTGTTGTCGCAAACCTCGATTACCAGACCCGGGCAGAATGGGTTCTTGGGTAAGAATAATCCCCGACTTCTTCTTTTTGCATGTATTCAGGGGTGAGAGCAGGGCCAGGGCCGGTATACCTTCCGCTTTACTTAGCTGGACCTTTTGGACTATAGCTGTCTGACACTGTCCCCCCAACCTTAATCACACCTCACTCCCGTCTATTATTTACCATAAAAACCGGGTGACCCATGAAACGAATCCTGACACTTCCCACCATAGTCCTCATCCTGCTCGCCGCCGCCATCCTTGCAGCCGGCTGCACGTCCGGCCAGACGAGTGCGCCCGTATCTTCAAAGGGCGACGCCCTCTTTGCGCAGGCGGAGAGCGAGTTTTTAAACAACAACCTCCATACCGCTGAAAAGCTGTATGCAGAAGCGTACGATCAGTACAAGGCCGAGGGCAACGCGGCAGGCGCAAAGAAAGCCTTCGACAAGGCATCGATATCCATGAGGTTGATCGTCGAGTTCCCCTACAACCGTTCTGAGATTACTGCCGCCATCGACGGGGCGTTCCCGGATGTGCCGGCCGAACGGAAAGCCGGCTGGCTCCCCTGTAACCAGAGCCAGTGCATCACGAGTGACGGCGAAGAATGGTACTTCGCAAACACGATCCCCAACATCCGGTCCCACAACGTTGACCTGATGCGCGAAGCAACCGCCCAAAAGGGCGAAACGCCCTTTTACGACCAGCTGACCCCGTACACATCTGTTCCGGCTGTTGAGGGTGCAGGCAACTATGTCAACCCGGTCAACTGGGAAGGCACAGAAGTGCTCAGTATCCCGGCAGACCAGCTTCCGAAGACCGGTACCCTCCGCCTCTGGATCCCGCTCCCCATCGAGACGGAATCGCAACGGGATGTCACCATCCTCTCAGTAGAACCTGCGCAGTACGTCAAATCCCGGACCGGCACCGGTGCTGACATCGGCCTTTCATATCTCGAGGTCCCGCTTGAGAGCGTGACAGGCGATTTCCTCAATGTCACCGCCCGGTTCCGCTATACCCAGTGCGAGCAGCGGTTTGAAATCGATCCCGCAAAAGTTGGCATCTACGACACGAGCGATCCCGAATACAAAAAATATACCGCTACGGGCAAAAACATCGCCATCACCCCGGAGATGAAGGCAACGGCACAGGAGATCGTGGGGAACGAAACCAACCCGTACCTGCAGGCAGAGAAGATCTACTGGCACGTCATTGAGCTGCCCTACAGCAACGTCCCTCACGCGAGGCTCAGTGCGGCCGGCACACCGGAATCGGTCTATGTCCTTACCACCGGCTTTGGTGACTGCGGGTCACAGAGCATGTACTTTGCCGCCCTCTGCCGCTCGCTGGGCATCCCGGCGCGGGCAATCGGCGGCTACCAGCTCGTCCCCGGTCATGAAGGCACCCACTTCTGGTCCGAGTATTACCTCCCGGGCTATGGCTGGGTCCCCAATGACGTGACGGTAGCCGAAATTGCCGAATGGTCGTTCAATGCAACGGATGGAGAGCGTCACCAGTACAAAGCGTACTATGCGACCAATCTCGACCCGTACCGGTATATTATCCAGAAGGATGTCGATATCCCGATCGTTCCCGACCCGGGCGACGTAGTGATGTTCAATATGGTCGTCCAGTCACCCAAAGCAGTCTGCGACACCTGCGACTTCGATCCGGAGTTCAGCCTGCTCGAAAACTGGAAGGTGACCGTGAAAAAAGTCTGAGAGCGGGGAGTTAGTTCCCCGTCTTTTACGTCTCTTCAGATTCCCCTTCTTTCTCTTCTTTTATTGTCTTCATCTGCGGGAAGAGGATGACTTCCTTGATTGAATTATTATTGGTAAGAAGCATCACGAGCCGGTCGATGCCGATCCCGACTCCTCCGGTGGGTGGCATGCCATAGCCGAGTGCGTTGATGAAGTCATAGTCGATCATCTGGGCTTCGGCATCCCCAAGCCGGCGCTTCTCGTCCTGCGCCTCGAACCGTGCTTTCTGGTCGACCGGGTCATTAAGCTCGGAAAAGCCGTTTGCGATCTCCATGCCGTAAATGAAGAGCTCGAACCGCTCGGTAAAGCCCTCCTTGCTGCGGTGTTTCTTTGCAAGCGGCGAGTTCTCGATCGGGAAATCGTAGATGAACGTCGGCTGGATAAGTTTGTCTTCGACAAAGATTTCGAAAAAGAAAATTAAGAATTCTCTTTGAGACTTGAGTTCTCTCACTTCTTCAGCATATTTTTTCTCGGTCAAATTTAATTTGGAAATCCTGATAAGTTCCTTTCCTTTTAATAATGCAATATTCTGAAGTTCTTCAACGCTGTGCGCAAAGATGTCGATACCCGTGTATTCTTTTACCGCATCAGCCATGGAGAATTTCTTCCAGGGCGCTACAAAGCTGATCTTTGTGCCGGCGAACATGATATCAAGGCTGCCGAGGATCTCCCAGACGAGGCTGGTTATGAAACTCTCGGTAAGCGCCATCATATCCTCGAAATCATGGTACGCCCAATAGATCTCCACCATAGAGAATTCGGGGTTGTGGCTGGTGTCCACGTCCTCGTTCCTGAAGTTCCGTGCTACTTCAAAGACCTTTTCGAAGCCCCCTACTACCAGACGCTTCAGGTAGAGTTCGGGCGCGATCCGGAGGAAGAGATTCTGGTTAAGGAAGTTGTGATATGACGTGAACGGTCGGGCGTTTGCTCCACCATAAACGGGTTGCAGGATGGGGGTTTCGAACTCCAAAAACCCCCGCTCATCAAGGTAACGGCGGATCAGGGCGAGGATTTTGCTCCGGACACGGAATGTCTGGCGGCTTTCGTCGTTTACGATCAGGTCGAGGTAGCGTTGCCGGTACCGCTTCTCGATATCTTTTAGCCCGTGGAACTTCTCGGGCAGGGGGCATACTGCCTTGCAGAGGAGCGTGATCGTGTCCACCCAGATCGTGATCTCGCCAAGTTTGGTGCGGAAGACATGCCCGGAAACCCCGATAAAGTCCCCGCGTTCCACGTACTGGTTGAAGAAATTGAACCTCTCGTCGCCAATATCACTTTTTCGGATATAGAGCTGGATCTTGGCTCTTTCATCACCAAGGTCTGCAAAGAGCGTTTTGCCATGGTTGCGGATGATGTAGATCCGCCCGGCCGTTGTCACCCGGTCAGCACTCTTTTCATGGGTGGCATCGGCAAACCTTGTCTTGATCTCCTGCACCGTGTCCCTGCGGTCAAAGGAATGCGGGTACACCGCGACACCCAGTTCATGCAGTGCCCGCACCTTGTCAAGACGGGTCTGGTCAAATGCAATCTTTTCCTCATAATCGGTCATGGGACACACCTGCTGATCGGGGGTGCAGGGATCAAACCCTGCGCATTTTTGTATCGTAATTCTTCGATTTCAGTAGTAATAATACCATCATCACAAGCCTGTCTGTTTGATAAAACCAGAGACCGGAAAAAAATAAGCAGCTAACCAGGACCCCGGCGCTTCAGCATCTCCGACGCATACTTCAGCAGCCCGTAGACCCCGTCAGTGGACGGGTGTACTTCGATGAACTCCTCGAAGTCGTGTGCGGTATACCCTTCCCTCATCAGGAATGCAAGATAGCCTGTGATCAGTCCGCCACCAGGTCCAGCCGCACAGATCCCCCGGATCGCACCGGTATCGGGGTCCACGATTACTTTGGCAAGTCCCATATCGCCGGAAGCCACGTGCCAGAACGTGCCGGGCCCGGCAGGGCCCGGGATCGCCATCGAAGCGACCGAATCACCCGGCATGGTGCAGAATGCAAGTTCATGGCCGAGGCTGATGGACTGGGGGATGAACCGGTAGTCCATCGCTCGGTCAATCCCGAGGATATTGTCTGCGGCGACGATCCCTTCATGCCGTGCAACCGGGGTGAGGTTCGGGGGCCCGGTAACGTCTCCGGCAGCGTACACTCCGGGCACGCTCGTGCGCATGTGGTCGTCAACCACTACCTCGCCGTTTGGCCCCTTCTTTACCCCCTCAATCGCTTCGGAACGTGGTACCAGCCCCGCAGCCAGCAGCACAGCATCGGCCGGAACCGTCAACTCACCTCCGTCCGTTCCGATGCGGGCGCCGGTCACCTGTGAGCTGCCCTCGAGGGAGAGGACCGGGGTGTTCTCGAGGATCTCGACACCTTCCAGTTCCTTTATCGCAAGGGCCCGGATGTGCTTATCGAATCCTTTCAAAAAGGCGCTCCGGGCAACCAGCGTGACCCTGCACCCGAAAGCGGAGAAGATATACGCAAACTCCGCCCCCATCACACCTCCCCCGATGATGACGATATGCTCCGGGAGCTTCTTTGCCGACCAGAGCGTGTGCGGTGTCCAGACACCGTGCAGGCCGACCCCTTCCACCTCCGGGACATTCGGCCGGGAGCCGGTTGCAACGATCACCGACTCACTCTCGACCGGCTCGTCGCCGATGAACGCCTGCCTGCCCGAGAGCCTGCCGTGCTTCCCGTACGCGATCTCAACGCCCGCCTCCCGGGTTTCCTCGCCAAGGATGCCGGCGATCTTCTGCTGGATCGCATACATCTCCTTGAGCATCTGCGGGAACCTTACTGAAACCTGCTGATCCGTGATCGAGAGGCCGGCAAACAGGCGCGAAGTACGGATGAACCGGGCAGCATCGTTTAACGCGCAGACGGGCATGCAGCCATGATGAAGGCACTGGCCGCCAATCCCACCGGATTCAACGAGGGTCACCTCCCTTCCCGCGTTCGCAAGCCGGATCGATGCGATCCTTCCTGCAGGGCCCCCGCCAAGAACAATGATCATAAAAATAAGGTGAATTGTGATTATATTTTCTTTTGCGCGCTATTAGAATACCTCGACGCCCTCGTCCATCGGTTCTGACAGGAGCTCGCCGGTGAATGCGTTCACTTCCACGATCTTCTTTCCGCGGATCTGCCAGACGGGAATATACACCTGTTTTGCGTCGACCTTGATATTCTTCTTGTCCGGCTTGAGAATCTTCTCCTCATAGAAGATTGCATCGCCTTTTTCCTGCTTGATGCGGACTTTCTGGGTGAGCCGTTCGATAAGTTCGCTCACAATCCGTTCTGATGCCTCCTCTTTTGCGATATGCGGGTCAGAGACTTCTGCACCAGCGGGAATCTCGGCTTCAACGACCTGTTTTCCGTCAAGCTCGATCTTTATGCCGTTGATCGCATTGATCGCACCCCAGCCGTCTGCATCAAACGGGATGCGACGGTCCTTGTACACCTGCTCTCCGGTGCTCGTGTAGTGGAAGAGGAAGTACGGCATGAACCGGAGCTTTGCCGTACCCTGAATGCCGGCGGTGCGGATTGCTGCCTGTTCGTTGAATTTGACCGGGAAATGGGGGATGGTGATGCCGGACGATGCCTGCGGTGCCGATGCCTGCGCTCCTCCTGCCCCGCCGGCAGCGGCAACGGCGGCTTTCTTTACACGGGTGGCAGAGAGATCCAGTGCCAGTTCGCGGTCGAGGATATCGGCAAGAACGGCTTCGCCGGCGTACTGGACAAATTCGTCCACGCCCCACTGGACACAATTTTCCGTAGTGAGTTCTTTTTCCAATGTGAAGAGCAGCTTCTTGCAGGTCATCTCATGGTCGTTGACCATGAGGCTGTAGTTGGTCTTGTCAAACTGGGTGATGACCTCTTTTTCATTTGAACAGAGTACAAGAAGGCAGACGCCCTCACGGACTGCTGAGAGATCCAGCGGTTCATCGACCTCATCCACCTCGAACCGTGCCGCTTCAAGAATGAGTCTCATCGCATTCCTGGCTTTTTCCCGCATATCGTCTTCCATCATATTAAGATTGCCCCTGTCTTATAGAACAATTTTTCTATTGTAGTGTCGGAGAGTTAATACAATGGTACAGCAAGAGGCCGCACCGCTCAAATTCATAAATCACAGCATCGATGATTTTGCAATGCAGGTGACCTACCGTCCCGATACCCATGAGGGGCGGCTTGTCTATAACCTCTCTCTTGTCAGGAATGAAGATCTCGAATTTGCCATCGGGATCTTAAAAGACGCATACACGACCCGTGTCGCGGCAAGCGGGCTGGTAAAATTTTTTAAATCCGGAGAACGCGTTGAAGATTTTGTTATCCCCAAGGGGCAGACTGCGATCTGTACCGTCTGCAGTGTCACGTTTGACGGGTTGTTGATCCGGCACGGTATCCCGATCAACCCGATCGGCGGGGGCATCGTGGAGATCGAGAACCGGACACCAATCCGTTTCATCCACATGATCCTGTACGAGTACACGACCATCGACCCCCTGCAGGTGCTCAACTCCCAGAGGCTCACATCGGTGACCAACGTCATGCGGCGGGGCAGTGGCAACATCCTTGCAAACATCCGCGAATTCCACATGGAGGCAGAGCATCTTGTGGGAGAGGTCCTTGACGAACTCTCGGACAGCAGTTTCATCGGGGTGCTTGAGGTTGGGATGCCAAACGTCTCGCTTCTCGGGGTTCCCGTGAGCCCCCAGTTCATTGCAATCGCCGCGGTTGGCGGCACCAACCCGATCGCTGCCATCAAGGAGGGCGGGCGCTGGGTGCAGTCAAACGCGATGAAAGGGCTGATGGACGTGTCAGTAATGACCGAGATCAGGGATTACTAAAAATCTTATGCCCCATTCGGTTTTTTTGCCCATTCAATGATGAAATTATAGTACCTTGTAAAAAACCGTAAAAATCCGACCGACTCAGAATAAAGGGCGACCGAGTCCTCGTCTCCCGATCCCATCACTACCATGACCGTATGGTCGTCGATGATAAAGATACCGCCCGCCATCAGGTCTTTTGCCCGGTCAAGCTCTTTTGGGATCTCCGGTATTTTTTTTTCATATACCGTTACATCACCGGAAATCCTGCTCTTGTGCTCGTGAGTGACGATCTCGACCGTGATCTGCCGTGCCTTCTGGTTGAGCACCTTTATTATTTCATCAGATAAAATTTGGGGGTGAGCCACGACGCGGACCCGGTGCCGTGCATGAGAAAGGAGCTCGACGAGTTTTTTCTGGACGGCAGATATCCCATACACGTTCCAGATCAGCTCCTGCCCCCCCCGCTCGGTAGTCAGGTGTTCCTGATGGATTGTCACAAGGGCTTTTTTTGCGTGTGCTGCGTCACGCTCAATACGGGAGAGCAGGTTGCTAATCCCGTCTTTTGGGGGCAATGCCGCAAACCGTTTCGGTGATGACTGGGAAACAATTACCAGTTCCTTTTCTTTGAGCTGGTCCAGTACCGGATAAACCGATGCGCGCGGCACACCCGAAATCCCGTGGATCTCTGTTGCTGTGGCACCGTTCACCCGCAGGAGCGCAATGTAGACAAGGGCTTCATATTTTGTTAAGCCAAGTGATTTTAAAGAGGTGGCAATCCGTGCGGACTCATCTGCGGGTTCAGCCATGAAACATTCCTTTATATCCTGCAATATTAAATGTTGTTATAACAACAACAACAATGAATAAAAACTGATGATAACCCCCCGTGATCGTTCATGTATACCCGCATATTAATTGCCCTTGTCCTAGTGCTCGCATGCTGTGCTGCACCTGTGCTAGCCGCGACAAAATATATCGATTCAAGTCCCGACCTGTCAGCGGCAATCTCCGGCACCAACGAGTTCTCGCCGGGTCAGGATGCGACCATCACCATCATCGTCCAGAACAACGGTCTCAATACATTCAAATTCGTGGACTCCGGCACCATTGAGCGCGACGACCTGCCTAATACCGCAAAACTCGTGACCATCGGGCTTGCTTCAGGCAACGCCCCCATCATCATCAAAACAGACCCGCAGAGAGTGGGTGATATTGTGGGGACCGGTACGGTTACGGTGGAGATAAACGCGAAAATCCTGAATAGTGCGACAGAAGGCCAGTACGAGCTCCCGCTTATCATCCAGTATAAATACCTTGCATCGTCGTACCAGGAAGCAAGCGAGAACATCCAGTTCCTGTACAAAGCGGTAAACCAGACCATCCCGCTTGTTGTAAAGATCAAACCCCGTGTGGATATCGATGTCCTGGAAGTAACCCCGGAGAACCTGAACGTAGGGATGGAAGGGTACCTGAACATCAGGATAAAAAATACCGGTTCAGAGGACGGGAAACAGGCGACGGTGAAGATCACCCGCAACGGGCAGAGCCCGGTTATCCCGACGGATACCAGCGTCTTTGTCGGTGATTTCCCCAGCGGGGGGGTTATCACCTGCCGGTATAAGGTCGCGGTCTCCACCAATGCGGAGAAGCAGACCTATCCGGTTGACGTGTCGGTTACCTATGAAAATAACGAGGGAACCGTTGTCACGTCTTCGCCCTATACCCTCGGGATTCCTGTCGGTGCCAAGACCGAGTTTCTTGTTGCATCGGCACCGGCACAGGTGACTGCCGGTTCAAAAGGAGTGATCCTCGTGGACTATCAGAACAACGGGGATACGACCGTCTATAATGCACAGTCACGGATCTCGGCCGTTGACCCCTTCTCAAGCAACGACGACACCGCATACCTCGGTGACCTGAAACCAGGCGAATCCGCGACCGCCCGGTATAGTATCAGCGTCAGCGATGCCGCGGTACCAAAGGAATATTTTCTGGACAGCGAGGTCCGGTACCGTGACGCGCTCTCCAACAGCCAGATCTCCGATACGCTCAAGGTCAGGGTCATTGTCACTACAGGTTCCGGCATGGCAAACCCGCTCTCAAATCCCTTCGTGCTTTTCCTTGTTGTTGCAGGGATCATCGGCGCTGGGTATTATGTGCTTGTAATGCGAACGAAGAAGTGATGCTGGGGTGGGAAGGGGAGCTTCCTGTACCATCGGTGCGGACAATCCAGGAGATGCGATGTGTCCTTGCCGAACCTGAATGTATGTGCGAGGCGCCCCTCTATTTTATGTACCGCGACCTTGCCCGGTCTGATGATGACTGGGAATGGCTCCATACCCATCACCTGAGGTACGACCTGACCGTCATCCCTCCCCGGGATATGTGCGGCGAGTACGTCAAGACCAAGGGTCATTACCATCCGAAGAACGCCCAAGGTGTCGGTTACCCGGAACTCTACGAGGTGCTGGAAGGTGCGGCGCACTACCTCCTCCAGTCCCAATCCCTTGATGATGTGGCACTCATCTCTGCAGAAGCAGGGGATATCGTCATCGTCCCACCGGGGTACGGCCATGTCTCGATCAACCCGTCACCCGAAATGACACTCTCCATGGCAAATATCGTTTCGACAGCGTTTGAGAGTGAGTACAAAAAGTACGAGGAACTGCATGGTGCCGCATACTACGAGATGAATGACGGAACGCTCAAAAAGAACCCGTGCTACCCCGGGGTGCCGCCGGCACGGAACCTGGACGCAGCGAGCGGGCGCGGGAAGCACCGGTTCTGGAAAGGGCCGATTTATACCCTGATCGGTGATGAGGACGCACTCGCCTTCCTCAACCATCCGGAACAGTATAGCGGGATCCTTTCGGTGCTCCTGAAAGGCTAGGTGCCCCGACGCGTTTGTGCACGCTTTTCTGTACCAGGGCAAGCACTTTTTCTTCGGCAGGGCTGGATGCTTTCCACCCTTTATTTTCAAGACTTTGTAAGGACGCATCGATCTCTCTATACGAAAGCCCGATCTCTCCTTCATCGCTCTGTCCTGCCCAGAGCCCTGCCGAAGGAGCTTTTTGCATGATCTGATCAGGGATTTTCATCTCCCGTGCAATCACATATACGTCGGTTTTGTACAGGTGGAGAAGGGGCTGGATATCTGCTGCGTTGTCCCCGAACTTGGTGCAATAGCCCAGGAGGTATTCGCTCCGGTTCGAGGTGCCACAGACAAGCCGGTGTTCACGATTTGCATGATAGTAGAGGACAGCCATCCGGATGCGTGCCATCAGGTTGCCAAGAAGGTACGGGGATGGTACAAATCCGGGCATTGCCCGGAATGCATCGAGCATTGGTTCGATGCTGATGGTGCGGTGCTCCATGCCCAGCCGGGCACAGAGTTCCTGCGCATCCTGCCCATCCTGTGGGGCGCTCACGGAAGAGGGCAACAAGAGCCCCAGCACACGTTCAGGGCCGATTGCCCGGCAGCAGAACGCAGCAGCGAGTGCAGAGTCGACACCGCCACTCACACCAACAACGATTCCGGTGCACCCGCTGTTCCAGTACGCGTACCGGATCATCTGTTCGACCTGCCCCATCCTGCACTCCAGTTCTTCTCCCATCATGCCTCCTCCTTATACGAGATGGATCAGCCGCTTTAACCGTTCCGTTTCGCCGATTGCGATTAC
This sequence comes from uncultured Methanoregula sp., assembly GCA_964573085.1. Classification (GTDB taxonomy): domain Archaea; phylum Halobacteriota; class Methanomicrobia; order Methanomicrobiales; family Methanospirillaceae; genus MVRE01. The sequence continues at coordinate 6,978 of CAZNIL010000019.1, read as the reverse complement.
CGCATCCCCCTCCCTCAGCAGTTCGCGGTCATCCGGTGCGACAATCGAACGGTCGGCGGATTCGATCCCTATAATCCTTACCCCGCTTTTGCTTTTAATCCACCCCACGGTTGGCAGGGAGGACGTCATGACGTGCTTCATCACCACTTTTTCACCGTTGGGCAGGTCGAGCAGGATGGTCACGGTGTCGGAAAGCAGGATACGGCCGATGATCTGACCGCCGATAGTTGGCAATACTGCGACATAGTCTGCACCGGCACGGTACAGTTTATCCACGGATTCCTGTTTGTTGGCGCGGGCGAGGATCCGTATCGCAGGGTTCAGGTTGCGTGCCATTAAGGTGGTGAAGATGTTCACATCATCATCATTCACGGCAACAATACAGAACTGGGCTTCAGCAATCTTTGCCTGTTTCAGTACCCCCTCATCTTCCGCATTTCCAAACACCTGTTCGACACCGTATCCTTTTGCGTCAACGACCATGCAGGAGATGCCTGCAGATCGCAGTTCCTGGTACGCTGCCGCTCCGACATCGCCGAAACCCGCGATGACGGCGAGTGCCCCTGTGCGCCAGTCACTATCAAATTCACCCATGATTGCCGCAGCGATCCCGTCTGCCCGGCCGAACAGGAAGAGCGATGTTGTGTTGTCGATCAGGTCAGAAGCATCCGGCACAGGTTTGAATGTCCCGCTCTTCCAGAGAAAGAGGACGATGACGCCAAACCGCTCAAAAAGGTCAAGTT
>CAZNIL010000019.1:0-6135 GCA_964573085.1 uncultured Methanoregula sp. | reverse complement strand
CCGCTCTTCCAGAGAAAGAGGACGATGACGCCAAACCGCTCAAAAAGGTCAAGTTCCGCAATGCTCTTTCCCGCCGCCCTGCACCCGGTGACCACCGGGATGTTGATCAACAGGAGTTCGCGCTCCCGGTGGTCGGCAAGGTTGATGCTCAAACGTTCGAGCCCGGGGATCTCGGGAGCCGTGTCGCCGCTCGGGTTGAGGACGGCGTGCCGGGCGAGGATCCTGCCTGTTGCGTGTTTTGGGGAGAGCACGTGTTCTGCACCGGCGTACCGCAGGTACCGGTCGAACGAGAGCTTATCAACAACGGCAACAATTTTTCCGCGTGCCATTTCGCGGATGCCAAGGACGATGTTTGCCGTTTCCCGTTCGTCCTTGTTAATGACAATATATGCTGCATTGGCGATATGCGCCGCCGACCATGTCGCCATATCCGTGTAATCTCCCCAGATGACATAGGCGCGTTTCCGGAACCGTGCAGCGATCTCAAGCGCATCTGCCTTCTCCTCTTCGATGATGACGATGTCATGATCCGAGATGGTCAGGCTCTCGATGAGTGTGCGGGTGAGTTCGTCATACCCGATGACCACAATATGCCCTTTGAGGGCATGGGGAGTCCTGCGGGGCGGGGTGGGCGCCAGCAGCGCGGTGAGGAACGGGGCAAGGAGGAGCGGAATGACCATGAAGATCATGATGACGCCCGAGATCATGATCTGGATGGCAAGCAGGTTGGTCAGGTCATTGGTGAACGGCAGGAGCCAGCCATAGCCGACCGTTGTCATGGATTCGACAACGAAGAGCAGGGCATTTGACCAGCTGATCGGTTTGTTCTCAAGCAGTGGGTACAGGGAATGGAATGTGAAGGTGTACAGCCCGATCAGCATCGCGAACGCGAGGAAATAGAGGCCAATCTGGGCGCCGGGCGAGCTGCGCAGCAACCTCCAGAGCGTTCCCCGTTTACGAGACATTCCCGAGCACCTCCCCGAGGATCTGGCAGCTCCGGCATGTCGCGCCGCAGGGCTCACCGCAGTGTTCACAGGTACGGATCTCTTCCCTAACCCCCCTGCCAGCTTCAGCGAGGCGTTCTCCGCCGTTCACCAGTGAATATTTCGTGGACGGGTGCCGTAATGCATAGTCATTGAGCATGCCCCGTACATCCGCCCGCAGGGCGTTGTGGGCATACGGGCAGCGCCCCTGTTCGTATCCCTCGACATGAAGGTGGGCGTAGAGCGCAACCTCGCGTTCCGGGATGTACATGAACGGGCGGATCCGCGGCACCATGCCCGCGACTTCCCGCTGCGGGCGGAGCAGACGATCAGCATCTCCTCGCAGCATGTTCATGAGCACCGACTGCGCTTCGTCATCGAGGTTGAACCCCAGCGCGAGCTTTGTTACGCCATGTTCCCGTGCGATACGGTTGATCAGGGAACGCCGGAGCACTCCGCAGTACGAGCACGAGCAGGTGTCGCCCTTTTTTGCCACGATCTCATCGACCGTGACACCATACTCATCCCGGAATGTTGCAGTCAGGCAGTCGGCACCAAGCATTGTGGCGATCCGGACAGCCCGTGACGGGTCACGGTATCCTTTGATCCCCTCGTCCACCGTGATTGCGGACAGGGTAATATCACGGCGCTGTGCAGTCAGAACTTTTAAAAAATAGAGCAGGGAACTGCTGTCCTTTCCCCCGGAGAGCGCCACTGCGATATGGTCGCCGGACTTCATCCAGTGGTGGGTGCGGATGGCACGTTTTGCCTTTGCCTCAAAGTCGGCGATAAAGTGGTCTTCGCAGAGGTGCAGCCCGGAATACCGCTGGAAGATAATCGCCCCGCGCCTGCATTTGTCGCACCGCATTGTTTTGTCCGATAAAAACTGGATGACCAAAGATGTTTAAATTTGTGTTGACCGGCACAACTAAAAAAATCTCAAAGAGCATTTTATAGTCCGCCACATAACCAATGTGTTGACATGCCCGTTTCCGCCGAGCATATCCGCTCCCTGCATAAGTACGAACTGCGCATTCTCTCCATCATCGAACGGTGGATGAAACGGTACTCGTGGGTGCCGCTGGAGCAGATAAAAAACTCAATCGGGTTGTCAGAAGCGGAGACAGATTACCGGCTCCGGCGGCTGATTGGCTGGGGGATGGTGCGGTTCAACCCTGTCCCGTATGACGGGTACGCGCTCGTGTCCGGGGGATATGACGCGCTCGCCCTCCATGCACTGACAAAGAAAGGGACCATCTCGGCGCTCGGCTCATTGATCGGGGAAGGAAAGGAGTCGGTTGTGCATGAGGCGATCGGGCTCTGCCCGGTTGCCATCAAGTTTCACCGCATCGGGCAGCGGTCGTTTTCATCAGCACGGACAAACCGCGAGTATATGCCCGGGGGGGGGCACTTCCCGTGGATCTTTGCGTCCAGCCGGTCTGCGGAGCGGGAGTATACAGCCCTGTGTGCACTGCACCCGAAGGTGAGCGTGCCGGTACCCGTGGACAGGAACCGGCATGCGGTGGTGATGTCTCTTGTTGCCGGGCCCAACCTGAACCGGTGCCGGCTCGACGACCCCAAAAAGATGCTTGACGAGATCTTACAGAACGTCCGCTCGACCTACCGGGCAGGGATCATCCATGCAGACCTCTCGGAGTTCAATATCATGGTCGAGGAGGGACGCTGCATCATCATCGACTGGCCCCAATGGGTGGAGGCCGGCCATCCCAATGCGCAGCAGGTGCTGCAACGGGATATCGATAACATCCTTGCGTATTTCAAAAGAAAATATGACGTTACAATCAGTCCCGAGGACGCGTTGCAATGCGTGACCGGTTGAAGGTCTTTGGGATCGACATCATCAAAGGCTCGGTGCGGTCAAAGTCCCGCCGCCCGATGTACGCCCTTATCCGCATGGAGGGGCAGGCAATCGAGAGCGAAAGCGAAGTCTCGATGTTCCGGCTCTTCCGGTTGCTCTCGAGTGAACACCCTGATATCCTTGCGGTGGACAGCCTGCAGGAGATTGCCGCTGACCAGCACGAACTCTTCTTCTTCCTCCAGCACCTCCCCCCGCAGACGCGCCTGGTGCAGGTGACCGGTGGAGAGCGCAAAGAGACACTTGGGAAGGTGGCAGCCCGGTACAATATCAGCTTCGACCGGTTCGATCCTTTTGCCGAGGCAAGGACTTCAGCGCAGGTTGCATCGCTGGGTGCCGGCGCCGAAGTTATCGCGTTCGAGAATGAGACCGAAGTTGTCGTGAGCCGGCACCGTTCCGTCGGAAAGGGCGGGTGGAGCCAGAACCGGTACGTCCGGAAGATCCACGGGGGGGTGCAGCGCAAAGGGCGGGAGATCGAACAGTCCCTGATCGCGTCCGGGCTGCGGTACGAGAAGAAGGAGACCCGGGCGTTTGGCGGGTGCAGCCGTGTCGCGTTCCGGGTATTCGCTGTCCGGGACCAGATCCCCGTGTCAACCTACCGCGGCGCTGATGTACAGGTGCGGATCAGCGGCAAACGGCTCGACCGGATCCGGTTCCGCCCGCTCACCAGACGGCCCCGGTACCTGATTGTGGGGATCGATCCTGGCACGACCACTGCAGTCGCCGCACTAGACCTTGACGGCAACCTGCTCCACCTCACCAGCTCCCGGCAGATGAACATGTCTGGCGTGATCGAGTCGCTCTATAAGGTAGGAAAACCGCTCATTATTGCCTCGGATGTGCAGGAGATGCCGTTCTCGGTGGAAAAGATCCGGCGTGCGTTCTCGGCAATCGCGCACTCCCCAAAACAGGACATGAGCGTGGACTCAAAAATGGAACTGACTGCATCTTTTGCGTATGCAAACGACCATGAACGCGACGCGCTCTCTGCAGCACTCGAAGCGTACCGGCAGTACCGCAACAAGTTCCAGAACCTTGCAAAGCGGGTGCCACCCGGGCATGATCTCGATGAGGTACGTGCACGGGTGATCCGCGGGCAGGCGCTCGAGCAGGTGCTCGGGGACTTAAAAGTCAGGGAGGCAGCGCCCGAGGCAGCTGAACCTGCGGTCGCAATTGAGGGGAAACGGGACGAAAGGGTCCGGGTGCTTGACGGGATGGTAAAGCGCCTGCGCACCTATGTTGCCGAGCTGCAGGAAGAGGTCAAGGAACGAAACTACGAGATCCAGCGGCTCCAGTCGAGGTTGCGCCGTGTCCACACTGCCCGGGACGCCGAACTTGCAAAAGATGCCGATATTGCCCGGAGGGATGCAGTCATCCAGAGCCTTAAAAAGCGCGTCCGCAAAGAGGAACGGCACAATAAATCCCTCAAAAAAAGGCTCGAACGCAAAAAACAATCAGAGGAAATTGCACGGGAGGGTGACGCAGTCCCCGTCAAGGTGCTGGAGGCGTTGACAAAAGACGAGCTCTTCCAGCTCACCGGGGAGGCAGGGATCGGGGAAGGGGATGTAATCTACGTCACCCGCACCGATGGGTGGGGGAGGAGCGTGGTCAAAGATCTTGCCGATGCCGGGGTGGTTGCGGTGATTGTGTCTGCTCACGCACTCGCGGCAGGCGATCCGCAGATGCCCCCCTCTTTCCGGGAGTTTTGCCTCCCGCTCCTGTCCTCTGTGGAGACCCGTGCAGAGGTGAAGGGAAAGATTGGCCTTGTGCCAAAAGAGGCGCTCGATGCTGCGCTCTTCCGCTGGAAGATGGAACAGGAGCGGCGGGAACGGGAGAAGAAATCGGCAATGGTTGAGCACATCTTCAAGGAGTATAAGAGCGAACGGGGTAAGGAGGTGCGCAAGGGTGGATGACCGGACCCTTTTAAAAACCGTAATGGGCATTGTCGGGCGGGACCGCTGCCTCGACGATTGTGCGATACTCCCGTTTGGCGACCAGGTGATGGTGGCGACAACCGATATGCTTCATGCCACGACCGATTTTGTGGGGGGCATGACCGATTGGCAGATCGGGTGGATGAGCGCTGCGGTCACCCTGTCGGATATCGCGAGCATGGGTGCAGCACCCCGCTATGTGCTGTTTGCTGTCGGGCTTGACCGTTGGGAGCAGCTTGCCGGCGTCATGCAGGGTGCGCAGGACTGCTGCATGAAATACGGGGCGGAGATCATCGGGGGTGACATTGACCGGCACTGCGAACTCACCATCGTCAGCACCGGGCTGGGCGTTGTCGGGGAACACCATCTTGTCCGGCGTACCGGTGCAAAGACCGGTGATCTGGTATGCGTCACCGGTACCTGCGGTCAGGCTCAGGCGTTCCTCGAAGGGTACCCGCAGCACAAACTCGCCCTGTTCGAGCCCCAGCCCCGCGTCACAGAGGGGCAGATCCTCGGGCGTGCCGGGGTCTCGGCGATGATGGATGTGAGTGACGGGATTGCACTCTCGCTGTACGACCTCGCTGACGCGAACGACTGCGGGTTTCTGATCAAGTCCGCCAGCGTGCCGCTCCCGGCCGGGATACCGGAAGCACAAGGAAGGGAACTTTCGCTGTATGGTGGCGGCGATTATGAACTGATCTTCACCTGCCCGAAAGAAAAGCACCCGGTTGCCGGGGTCCGGTACGCAGTTATCGGTGAAGTGATCGCAGAACGCCGCGTGCTCTGTGACGGGCAGGCTCTTGAGAAACGGGGCTACCAGCATTCATGGGCCTGATGGTCGGGGCTCCTTGACCGGTTCTCCTTTATACCCCAAAAACGAGATATTGATCACCACACGAGGAAGGAAAGGCCAGATGGAATCGCTGGAGAGCAAACTGGACCGGCTGTCGCCCGAACAACGGCGCGAGGTTGAAGACTTCGTGGACTTTTTAATCCGGCGTCCCGGGACGGTTGCACCAGCTCCATCGATACCCCCGGCTGCACCGCCCCCCCTCATCATTATCGCACCACCGTCAATGCCGGTACAGGAACCGTCCCCCGTGCCGGAACCAACAAAGATCCGCACCCTTATCCGGGTCCAGGAGTCGCCTGATCCTGCACCGCAGGAAGACCCCGTCACCCTGCTCATGCAGGAGATCGCCGTTGACGACTCCATGACCAACGACTACATGGACTACGCCAGGTATGAAGAACCCCCGCCATCCCCGGCAACAGAAGCAGTGAAACGGGTCAAGGAGAAGATCAGCAGGAAAAAAGTCCACGACACGGGAACACAGATCCT
>CAZNIL010000018.1:0-22487 GCA_964573085.1 uncultured Methanoregula sp. | reverse complement strand
TCGGGTTTTATATCACCGACAGAGTCGTTCACCATTCCATCGAATGTAGTGAGCGATATATTGAACTGGTAGGGGCGATCCCCAAAGATCACCCGTTGTCGATAGTCATCCGGATAGGAAAATGATGTGCTGCAGAAGAACCGCTCCACTTTGCTTATTTTCAGGATGTTGGGTGTTTCTTTTGAGATTGTGAGCCCGAACCGTTCGATCTCATCTTTTTGGAGGTCGTCCTTGATCTCCCATGGGGGGTTTGCCGGCATACCGGGATCTTCAACAAGGATGACGCCGGTCCGGTATGCCACCGCATCATAATCGATGGACCGTGACTGCAGGCCGATGAGAAGTCCCGGGATCATAGTCGCCACCCAGATCAACGCGATCATGAAAAGCGTCATGCCCGCGAGAAAATCAATAGAGAGGTTTCCCCCATCATCAGGCATACGACGGAATCAACGCCCCTGTAGTTGCATCAAATAATAAGATTTGCTGCCTGTTCTGCCGGTTCAGCGTAACGGTGTAAATTCCATTTCCCAGTTCCAAGAGTTGGATCTGATCCGTTTGTATTGGGGTTGACCCGAAAAGAATACCAATATTTTTCCTGACAAGATCCTTTGGCGGGATAAACGAACCATTTATGATCTCCTGCCCCGGAAATTCCCCCTGCCAGGGAATCCATTGCCAACCCGACACATCATCATAATACAAGAGGGCGCTCTGGTTCTCGTACCTGATCCCAAACGCCCATTTCGTCGCCCTGCCCTCCATATCGATATTATTTCCCCGGATATAATGGATCGTGACATTTGAGGAGACTCCTCTGGTTTCGGTAAGGGTTAAAGGGATCTGGTCAATAACATATTCCAAATCGATCGGCCGGGGTTGGCCGGCGTCTGGCAGGAAAAGAAGGCCCACATCCGGTTTGATAATGGTTTGCGTGTTCACCGGGGTGTTTGTAGTGGCGGGCGTTCCCGCCAGGTAGGCAACAGAAACAAGCCAGATAATAACAAGTGTGAGAAGGAGGGCGAGTATATTGGATCTGCGCATAATCTTCCTTAGTGGCTAATAGGTGGGAAATGAGATATAAATATTGGTAAAATATCCGATAAAATCAAGAATCGGTCAGGTAAGCGTTCTTTGCCCTTGGGTAAGAAATACGTAAGGAATTTCATTTCATCCTTATCGCCGGTTTCTCAATGCAGACACAAGATCACGGGACAATCTTTGTGATGGGGATCTCGAGAATATCCTCCGCGCCGCACTCCTTGAGCTTGGGGATAAGATGGTTGACCGTATTCTTTGGGACAACTGTCTGGATGCTGTAGAAATCAATCCCGTGCAGGCGGCTCACGGTCGGCTTTTTCATCGCCGGCAGTGCGGCAACAATCCGTTCCATCGATTGGGAAGGAACATTCATGGTGAGCAATACTTTGTGGCGTGCCTCTATGACCCCCGACAACAGGGTTCGGATCTCCTCGATCTCTTTATGTTTTTGGGGTTCTGCCCAGCTTGTCTTGTTGGCGATAATGACGGTATACGATTCCATGATCTGGCCGATAATCTTAAGGCCGTTTCTCCGCAGGGTAGTGCCGGTTTCGGTGAGGTCTACGACCACATCCATAAGATCTGGGACCTTTGCTTCCGATGCACCAAATGAGTGGAAGAGCTGTACCGGGATATTAAGTGAGGAAAAAAAATTTTTCGTGAGTTCCGGATACTCGGTGGTTACTTTACTGCCCGGCCGGATCTGGTTGACAGAATCGATCAGTTCATCACGGTGGACCGCAACGACGATCCGGACGTTGCCCTCACCGGTTTTGCTGTACGAGAGTTTTGCCACTTCCACGACATCGGAGCCTGTTTCCTGAACCCAGTCCAGACCGGAGATGCCGATATCAAAATATCCTTTATCTACAAAGGTCGGGATCTCCTGCGGGCGCAGGATCTTCACCTTGCCGATCCGGGCATCATCGATGCACGGGTTGTAATCCCGGTCAGTCCGTTTGACTTCAAGATCTGCCTCCCTGAACAGTTGCAGGGTCTGCGCCTCAAGGCTTCCCTTTGGGAGAGCGATGGTAATCATACAAGTACACATCAGATGCGTGACAAAAAAAGGATGATGCCTTGTTTTCACTTAAAAGGTGTGCACGACAAGACCGCTCAAAAGTTTGGGCTCAAACCACGTGGATTTCGGTGGCATAATCCCGCCGGCATCTGCGATATCGAGCACTGCATCGACTTTCAACGGCTGCATCACAAACGCAATCGCGTAATTTCCGCTGTCCACTATCTGCTCGAGGTCCCGTATCGGGCGTGCACCCCCGAGATACTGGAGGCGGTTGTCCCCGCGGGGGTCGGTGATGCCAAACATACCTTTAAGCACATACTCCTGGAGCACTGCGACATCGAGGGACTCGAGCGCAGTCGCACGAGGGTCAATGCTGCGGGTGCATTCGTACCATTTCCCGTCGAGGTACAGGTGCATGATGTGATACAGGTGCGGCTGCTCAGTTTTTGGTTGAATGTGATAATTGAAAACATCTCCATTCTCATAGGGTTGTATATCGAAAAATTCTCTAAGACCGGTGAGGAATGATTGCGGGGAAAAGGTTCCAATGTCGGTAAGTAATCTGCTGTACCCATGGATCCTGACCCGGTTATGGGCAAAAAGCACGCCCATGAACCGATTTATCTCCTCTCCTTTTTGCACACCCTTGTTCCGATCCGCCACATTGACCGCGGATTTTGCACGGTGGTGCCCATCAGCGATATAGACAAGGGGAATTTGTGCAAACCTCCTCTCAATCTGAACAAGCATTGACGGGTCGGAAATCCGGTATATCTGGTGAACCCCCCCCCCTTTTATATGCACCTCAGCGTCCGGGACTTCAGTGGGAGATACAAGAGATTCGATAAATGAGAAGATTCCATCCGTGTCACGGTACAGGAGAACGACCGGGCCGTTGTGCGTTCGCGTGACCTCAATATGGCGTGTCCGGTCCTCCTCCTTGTCGTACCGGGTCTGCTCATGTCTACGGATCCGGTTGGTACGGTAATCGTCAACGTCAAGGCAGCAGCAGAGCCCGAGAAACGTATCCGTGCCCTGCGTCACCCGGTAGAGATACATCCCCGGAGTGGCATCCCTCAGCATACTGCCATTTTTAAGATAGCGCAGGAAGTTATCCCGTGCACGCTGGTACACCCGGTCGTCATGGAGGGGAACTTCGGGCAGATCGGTATCAGCACGGCTGACCCGCAGGAAACTCTGTGGACTCTGTTGGATAATCGATCGGGCTTCGTCCACCGTCACGATATCGTACGGCACCGCTGCGATCTCCGGGGCCGCACTCCGTTCAGGACGAACCCCGGTAAAACGATAGACTCTGACCATGAAAAACGACCAATCCTCACGGGAATGTATGTGCTCTGATATTTTGGTGCGGACACTTATTATTCCCATCTCTTACGAAAGGGCCGGCTGGACTGCGCGGATCCTTTTTTGGCGCAAACCATATCTGCTCATCGGTAGTATCAAGAGCTGCAAAATTTTTTCGCAGGACGATACGGCTCATGATCCGCTCCCGGGATATCGCATCGTACCAGCCCGCTCAGATACGCAGGGCGACGCCCTTGGACATACCCGCAATCGTTGCGGTTGAGAAAGAGCTCTTCATCGACCCGTGGGAACAGGCGATCTTTTTAGAAGCGCTGACGTATTATCCGAGCACCTATTTCGTAGCAGTTTGTGAGGGGCGCGTGGTGGGTTTTGTGGTTGGCGGTCTTGAGGATACCGGGGAAAATATTTACGGCCACCTTTGCAACCTCGGTGTGACGGGACCATACCAGCACCGTGGTATTGGCAGGTTACTGCTTAACCGTATCGAACACCAGTACGCCTTGGAGCTCGCGAGCGGCGTCCAGCTCGAAGTTCGTTCGTCAAATACCCGGGCCCAGCAGTTCTATCGGAATCTCGGGTACCGCGATGTATTCCGGCTCGCGTATTATTACTCCAGCGGGGAGGATGCGGTGGTGATGATGAAGTGGTTCCGGTTTTAGCCGCGCCCAAGCTGCTGGTGTGCCCGTGCAAGGTGCTGCGCTGCGAGTGCACCCAGAAGTGAAAGTTCACCTGCCAGTACACCGGAAGCAATAATTTCAGCAAGTTTCTTTGCATTGGTACCAGCGGGGGTGCCTCCGCCGGCAACGCCGAGAAGGTTCAGGCACTCCTGCTGTGTGGCGATCCCGGTGCCCCCGCCAACTGTCCCGACGGGGAGCGATGGCAGGGTCACCGAGACGTACACGCCCGTTGGTGTCGGGTCAACGGTTGTTAAGCATGTGCTGCCATCGATAGAATGTGCGGCATCCTGTCCACAGGCAATGAACATTGCAGCAACGACGTTTGCCGCATGGGCGTTGAACCCCATCGATCCTGCGCGGGCAGACCCGACCAGATTTTTCCGGTAGTTCACTTCAAAGAGGGTAGCTGCATCTGTCTTGAGCACCTGTGATATAAGGTCGTGCGAGAGAGCGACTCCTGCCACCACGCTCCTGCCCCGGCCCAAAATCCCGTTGATCGCCGCGGGTTTTTTATCGGTGCACATGTTACCGGAGAGCGCGACAAGCCGGGCTCCGGTACCCTGCGCGATCAGCTCTGCAACTTTTGCGCTGGCAATTGTCACCATGTTCATCCCCATCGCATCCTTTGTGTCGAAATTCATCCGGAAAAAGACGCTCGTGCCGGCAACAAACGGCATAATATCTATGAGTTTACCATGAGATGTGGTGCTCTCTGCGGCAGTCCGGAGGTCAGCGATATGCCCCGTAACCCAGTCCACAACCTGTTTTGCGTGGGAAATGCTTCTCGCAGCAAAGACCGGTGCCCGGGTCATGCCGTCATGGAGGATGCGCACCTCCGCCCCCCCGGCTTTTGTGATCGCGGTGCACCCACGGTTCACGGATGCGACAAGAGCCCCCTCGGTAGTCGCAAGTGGCAGGTAGTAATTGCCGTGAGCGTGTTCACCATTTACCAGCAGTGGTCCCGCGATACCAACCGGAACCTGCACCGTACCGATCATGTTCTCGCAGTTCCGTTTTACCACGCGCTCAACATCGATGGAAAAAATACCGAGATTATCCAGAGTTGTCCCGGTCTCTGATTCAATGAACCCTCGCCGTATCCGGATTGCATCTATGGCGGGAACTTCTTTTTCCAGTTCGTAGAGTTTTAATGATCCGTCTTTGAGCCGCGATAGGATCATTGTCTCACTGTCGTTTTTCAAAGCAGCACCGCCATCCTCCTCAATCGGACGGCGCCCGGCATCATCAGCCATGAATAATGGTAGCACGTATAGCTACATGATGGTTGGTGATCTGGAGAAGGCTGAGCAGTGGTGCCTTCGGGTACCTGCCGGTAAAGGTGAAGAGGCACGGCAGGCGCTCATACGGGAGAACGCGCTCGACAGGGCGTTCAAACCCCGGCGTGACGGGGCGGATCTTCTCCTGCCAATTATCGAATGGCGCGAAGGTGCTGACCGGTGTCCATTTGATTCCAACCCGGACCGTCCTTTACTCCCGCGACACGAGCTGATCGGGGGGATTGCCGTAATGCAGGAGCGCGACGTTGACGGAGCAATGGGGATCCTTGCAGCGCGTCCCTCTCTTCACACGGTACTGTTTGCAACCAGCGAAGTCGGGGGAGAGCACCGCACCCGCAGCTTCGAAGTCCTTGCAGGCACCCCGACTACGCGGACAGAATGTATAGAATACGGGCACCGGTTCGAAGTCGATCTTGCCGGCGCATACTTTTCTGCGCGACTCGCAACCGAACGACATCGCATCGCAACGTTCATCGGAAACGGTGAAACCGTGCTCGACATGTTTGCCGGTGTCGGTCCTTTTGCCATCTCATTCGCAGACCGTGCACTGCTAGTTGTTGCAGCCGATATCAACCCGCATGCAATCGCCCTGATGCTGGAAAATATCGCACGGAACCACGCCCGGTCGGTCCTTCCGGTTCTTGCAGATGCCCGGCATCTTGCAGACTGCATCCCATGGCAGTTCGACAGGATCATCATGAACCTGCCGAAGTCCGGCGAATTGTTCCTGCGCTTTGCATTCAGGCTCTGCAAAAACGGGGGAAAAATCCATTTCTACGCGCTCGTTTCAAAGGAAGGGGAGCACCGTGACCGGATCGAAAAACTTGGTGGCGAGGTTATCGATGAGCGGGTAGTCCGGTCGTATTCACCAGCCCAATGGCATGCGGTGTACGATATTTTAAAAAAAGAGTAAGATTGGTTATTCTGCGGGAACAAACTTCGTGCCATAGTGGATGATGCCGCTTGCGCCATCGGTGGCGATCCGGCGGAACGTGCTCTTGACCCGCATCCCGATCTTTGCATCCTTGGGCTCGCAGACAACCTGTGCCGTCATCCGCGGCCCTTCGTCAAGCTTGATGATTGCAAGCACGTAGGGAGTGTAGGCCTCGAACTGCTCGTTTGCCGTGTGGATAACGGTGTACGTAACAACGGTGCCGTTACCGGCAAATTTGTAGTCAGTAATCTTCCCGTTCCTGCGACAGTCCGGGCAGAACGAACGTGGCGGGAAAAAGTACCTGCCGCATGTCTCACATTTCGTGCCCAGCATGTTGTACCGCTGGGGTATCTTTCGCCAGAATCGTGCAACAGACATCTTATACCCTCCCAAGGATATGCACTGCAACGGTTGCGCCAGTACCGCCCACATTATGGGTCATCCCGATCTTTGCGCCATCGATCTGGCGTTTGCCCGCTTCGCCGCGGAGCTGCTGGACAATCTCGAAGACCTGTTTGATACCTGTCGCGCCGACCGGGTGGCCGCAGGCTTTGAGCCCGCCGCTGGTGTTGACCGGGATCGTCCCGTTGAGCGCGGTCTCGCCGTCAGCGGTGAACTTTCCAGCCTCGCCCTTTTTGCAGAACCCAAGGTCCTCGATCGCACAGATCTCGGCGATCGAGAAACAATCGTGCACCTCGACCAGATCGATATCCTTGTGCGTGCATCGCGCCGTTTTCAGCGCCCATTTTCCTGCCGCAACGCTGGCATCGAGCGTCGAGATATCACGCCGGTCGTGAAGTGTAATCGTATCGCTTGCCTGTGCGCTTGCCAGAACTTTGATCGGCGTGTCCGTGAATTCACGGGCACGTTCGAGCGGAGCTACTATCACGGCAGCAGCACCGTCAGTAATAGGGGAGCAGTCAAACAGGCGCAGCGGTTCAGCAACCATCGTGGATTTCAGGACGGTATCGATCGTGATCTCCTGCTGGAACTGGGCGATCGGGTTGCGCGCCCCGTTGTAATGGTTCTTGACCGCGACCATAGCGAGCTGCTCGCGGGTGAGCGGGTACCGGTGCATATAATCGGTCGCGATCATCGCGTAGAGCCCGGGAAAAGTTGCGCCTACAAACCCTTCCCATTCCCGGTCTGCTGCTCCGGTGAGAGTGTCGGTGCTGGCACCTGGTTCTACATCGGTCATCTTCTCGACACCTGCGGCAACGACGATATCCTCCATCCCGCTTGCAACTGCGATCACCGCCTGGCGAAATGCGAGACCCCCCGACGCGCAGGCAGCCTCGACTCTCGTAGATGGCATATGATGCGTCGCCAACCCGGCATAGTCAGCGATAAGCGCACCGATATGCTCCTGCTCGATGAACCTGCCCGCGCTCATGTTGCCCACATACATCGCGTCGATCTGTTCACCCGAAAGCTGCGCATCCTCGAGCGCAAGCGCCCCTGCCTCAACAAAAAGGTCGCGGAAGGAACTGCTCCATTTCTCACCAAATGTTGTGCACCCGGCTCCGATTACGGCAACGTCTCTCATGACTGCATCACGATCTTACCCTTGTGTCTGGCATACTGTGCATAATCGAGGTAAATGGGATTTTTCAGCAGCTCCTCAACCGACGGCGCAGCATTGCGGTTGAACGCTGTATTGTCAATTGCATCCGTCACCTCAATATCGAATGCATCGCTCCCGGCACCTGAGCCGAACGAAGCGACAAAGATACGGTCACCTGGCTTTGCGATGTCAAGGGTTGCGGCAAGCCCGATGGGGGAGGCACCCGAATAGGTATTCCCGAGTCGTGGCACGACAAGCCCCGGCCTGACCTGTTCAGGTTTAAAGCCGAGCACCCTGGCAACTTTCTGGGGGAACTTCGCGTTGGGCTGGTGGAAGACCGCATACTCGTAGTCTTTTGGACTCTTGTTGAGTTGTTCAAAAAGGAGTCGGGTTGCCCCTTCAACATGTTTGAAATACCCCGGCTCACCCGTGAACCGCCCGCCATGGCGCGGGTAGTCCTGCCCCTCCCTTCTCCAGAAATCGGGGGTGTCGGTGGTGTACGAGCAGGTATGGTTGAGAACTGCAATCGGGTCGTCCCTGCCGATGATGAATGCAGCGCCGCCCGCAGCAGCGGTATACTCCAGCGCATCGCTTGGTGCACCCTGTGCAACATCGGATCCGATTGCAAGACCGTAGGTGATCATCCCGCTTGCAACCATCCCCATGCAGGTCTGGATGGCGGCAGTCCCCGCTTTGCATGCAAACTCGAAGTCAGCCGCTGTCATGTGAGGCGTCGCGCCGATCGCTTCACCAACCGTACATGCAGTCGGTTTAACCGCATAAGGGTGTGATTCGCTCCCTACATACACTGCGCCGATCTCTTTCGGGTTGACAGCCCGACGCGCAAGCGCGTTTCGTGCTGCTTCGACGGCAATGGTCGCCGTGTCCTCATCCATGTCCGGGACAGATTTCTCAAATACACCAAGTCCCCCGGAGATTTCTGCGGCGTTTGCGCCCCATACCCGTGCGATCTCTTCGACCCTGATACGGTATCTCGGTATATACACACCATAGGTAATGATGCCTACCATTCTTTATCCCTCAATGTACTCACAATTTTTTCGATTTCCATGCCTGTGCACATGACCGTGATACGGTCACGCTCTGCCATCTTCTCCACGATTGGGTGGACATCAGGGGCTTCTATCCCCTGCAGCACGACGCAGCGAGGCTTAAACGGAGTGACCCGGATTGCCACCATAGGGGACTTGCCTGTCGATACGTTGGTAAAGACCAGCGCCCGTTCCGTGCTCCAGCCGTAGATGCGGTTAAACTCGTTGCTCGAGAGTTGGAGGATTGCGTTTAAGCTGTTGATCACGGTATACCCATGGATCATCTGTTCCCCCGATCCGCAGAGCAGTGTGCACCCGATCGCTTCCGCAAATTGCATGAGCTGAACCGGGGAGGCATACTCGTGCATGTCATAAATGACGTCATCGTCCATGCCGGCATACAGCATCGAGGAAAACTGCTGGATATGTCTCCCGCCCGATACCTCATCAATGTCAAGGATTGCATCCACGATCTTGCCAACAATGGCCGTGCCGGGGCTTTTTCTCCTGCCGCTTTCATAATCGCTGATGACGGAGGGAGTAACTCCAAGGCGTTCCGACAGGACGCCGGGAGCGATCTCAAAACTTACGCGCCATTTTTTCAGCGCCTGCCCCGGTGAGTCCGACAGCGTGATCTCGCCCGCCATCTTTTCGGCGAGTTGGCTTCTCATACCGGATTTCATGCTGTATAACAACGATGCATCTCATTAAATAATTAACGAAGGCATCTTCGACAGTGAACGAATCACGACGGGACGCTGTCCGAAGAGCAACTCATAAATAATAAGCATCCCAATTTTGATAAGCATGATACCAGCTGAAGATCTCCAGTGTCTTAAAGTGATTGCACTGCGGGGAGGCTGTAAGGGCCCGGTCTTTGTCTCATCGCAAACAATCGGTGAGATGCTTGCGATCAGTCCGCAGACAGCATCCCGAAGATTAAAAGGACTCGAAATGCGGGGTTTTATTACGCGGACGATTGCTGCAGATGGCCAGCATGTAACCCTGACGGGTGCCGGGGAAGAAGAACTCCGGAAGGAATTTCAGGAATACAGCCGGATTTTTGCCGAGCACAACAAGAGCTACGTGCTGGGCGGCACGGTCGTGAGCGGGATTGGCGAAGGCAAGTATTACATGAGCCTTGAACCCTACAAGCAGCAGTTTGCCGAACGTCTCGGGTTTGAACCGTATCCGGGTACGCTCAATATCCGCCTGTCCCCGTCAAGCCTGCCGATCCGCAAGAAGATCGATGCGCTCGACTGGATCCGGATCAAGGGTTTTTCCACGGATGGCCGGACCTTTGGTGATGCCCGGTGTCTCCCGTGCCATATCGGTACTATTTCCTGCGGCATTGTGGTCCCCGGCAGGACCCACTACCCTGATGACCTTATCGAAGTGATCGCCCCCGTTGCGCTGCGCCGGAAACTGGGCGTTGAAGATACGAATTCCGTGATGGTTGAGGTGGGGTATTGATCGATAAGGCGCTTGCAGCGCTGCGGGACGGGAAGTTCATCCTGCTCTATGATTTCGATGATCGTGAGGGTGAAACGGATTTTGCAATCCGGTCCGATGTAGTCACACCGCGCCATATCCTGCAGATGCGCAAGGATGGCGGGGGACTGATCTGCACAGCAGTTCACCCGGTAGCTGCCCAGCGTCTCGGCCTGCCGTTTGCCAGCGATGCCCTCAGGGCAATCGCCGTTGCAGAACGGGAAGGGGATATCCCGTACGACCGGAAGAACCACTCCTCGTTTTCGCTCTGGGTGAACCACCGCGACACCTTCACGGGTATCACTGACCGTGACCGGGCGCTGACAGTCAACGCGATTGCCGAGCAGGTGAAACGGTCACTCAACGGTGGCAACGTGAGCTTCCACGAAACGTTCCGCACCCCTGGGCACATGGCGCTCCTGCGGGCAGCCGACGGGCTGCTTGATGTCCGGAAAGGCCAGACCGAACTCTCGATTGCCATGGCCGGGATGGCAGAAATCACTCCCTCGGTCACGATCTGCGAAATGCTCGACGATGAATCCGGTTATGCCCTCTCAAAAGCGGATGCGAAGCTCTACGCCCGAAAGCATGGGCTCGTGTTTGTCGAAGGACCGGAAGTGATGGCGCGGTGGGAAGTAACGCACCGCCCCTGACCTGAGATTTTTTATCCTTACTTCTTTGCCAGTTTTTTCAGGATTTCCTCAGGCAGCATCTTTGCGATGCTCATCTTCGTGGGGCAGCGCCCTAGTTTGAGCCCCAGTTTCTTCGCCTCTTCCTTGAGCACTTTCGTGTCAAGGTCTTTGATGAGCGCACTCAACGCCTTCTGCTCCATATGGATCGATAAGTGATAGGTATTTGAAAAAATAAGGTTTGCTGTCTTTGAGACAGTAAAAAAGAAATTATATTTTGATCTGCGCCAAGGCTTCGTATACCATCTTCCGGAATGTTTGAGGATCAAGTGAAGGATAGTGTTCTTTGATCTGGGCAGCATCGGAAGATGTACCTGCAGTGAGCGCTTCAATACGGTCAAGGGTGGATCGCGCTGCATCCAGCACCCAGAGATCGCGGGTCTCGCGATCTACAACGGTGATTGACTCAACCCGGACCGAGACGGTAAATGCTCCGTCCGGCTTCTGGTATAGATTGGGCTTTCCAACAACCGCAACGAACGCAGGTGTCTCGATCTTTGCCAGCTGCTGCATCGCCTCAGGCTGGTAACTGCCGGCCATCACAAAGAACGTTCCGGTCGGGTCCACAACCCTCCCGCGATAGAATATGTTCTGGTCACCCTGCCGCTGTTTCTCGGTGAGCGTGCCTACGATAAAGACCCGGTTGCAGCGTTCGCCGGTTGGGAGCAGGACAAAAGTCGGGCTCTTCTCATCATCCCCCTCACGGAACTGGTACCTGCATTCGCGGAGTTCGCTTGCAAAGACACGCCGCGCCGGCTCTCGCTCGAATCCACCTTCTTTTCTGACTGGTGCTGAGGTCCCCCCATTGCTCATGCCGCACCCCCGGCCCGGTTGAGCAGTGCAGTATGTTCACCGGGTTCCACATTCAACCGTTCACATGCCCTGACCAGCAGGCGGTTATCGATCTCCCGTCCCTTACACATCACATACCTGCCGAGTATTGTGTCCCGAATGCGGAGGAAGACCTCATCCATGCCAAGAGGATTATTTTCGGCGAGTTCTTTTGCGGCGTCAAGCATCATACCGGTGAGCGACTCCACGACGTCACGCTGCAGGAGGAGGTTGTAGGTCTTTTTCCCGTCATCCAGCCACCCCTTGATCCGCAGGTCATATATAAATTTTGGCTGGATTTCATGGACCGGGCAGTAGTTCTGCCGCGAAAGCGCACGGTTGCACCCCTCTACCGGGCAGCGCTTGATGAGACCGGAACCCGGAGCGATATGCACGATGGTCCCGCGTATCTCCGTATCGCCCCCGCTTACAGCGATATCCCCCTCATCCGGCATATACGATGCCGTACTCAGGTTCAGGGAGAGCCTCCCATTGAACTCATCGACCTGCGCATAATAGATGGTATACACGGAACCAACAGCGAGCTTCTCTTTGCCTGCCTCTTTCCATATGATGAACTTGATGGTGCCGGATTCATCGCCGAGGATTCCTGACTGGAGCATCCTCTCATGCGTAGTCTCCCACTCCTGGACGACCTTTGCCCTCACGCTGCCGATGCCGGGTTTCAGTTCCCCGATCTTTACGGCAGACGGGATGAGTGCACGGTCTTCAACAACCGGTTTGATTACCGTGCCGGAGTGGATCTTTAAGTTTGCGACACCCTTGTAATCATCCACGACTGCGGACTCAATACGGTACCATGATCCTTCCGTCATCTTCGGAGCATTTGCCTTTGCCCACGCTACGAACCGGATCGCACCTGTGGCATCCGCGATAATCCCGCTCTGGGCGATAGCCGGAGAGGGGGGCGACAGGATTCCTACTACCTTACCCTCAATGGTCACCCATTCGCCCGGGGCAATTTCAGAGATTGGCCGGTCCTCTTTTGCACCGGCACTTCCGCTGCCACCTGCGCTCGTGCCAAAACCGGGAAGGTTTAGTTCCTTGGCAAGTTCATTGGTCACACTGCGTTCCGCTTCAGCAGGTTGGACACCGAACTCATCTACAAGCCGGCGCAGTTTTACTTCGATCTTTTTTTTATCAACAGTCTGTCCTTTCTGGCTGAATCTTACGGAGATTCTTTCTGCTGTCTGGGAAAAATCCATTGTTATACATCTCCGGTTATCCATCGTTTCTTATCATGTCTTAATGTTACGGAGCGTGTGGCGCGAAAGTGAATAATCTATGGAATTTATGGCGATATGGTGAGGTTTATGATACACGGTGCCGAACAATAGGATATGGAATTAACAGCAGACAGTACAATCTATGATCTTCTGAAGGCAAAACCCGACGCAACGGAAGCGTTATTCAAGTTTGGGATGGGGTGTGTTGGCTGCGCGATCGCCCGTGGTGAGACCATCCGCGAGGCAGCTGAAGCACATGGCATTCCCCTTCCCGAGCTCCTTAAAGCGATGGGAATCAAAGAGTGATTGGCCCTCTCTTTTCTACGTGCTCCTGAAGTTGCACTAATAAAAGGGTGAAAATTCAGACTTTCCTTTTTTTCAGAGTCGAAAAGCGCACAAGTTCGGATTTTAATGCATCCGGGTGCTGCTTCAGGTACTCTGCAACTTCAGGGTCATGGAGGAGCGTGCATTGGCTGCAGTTCCAGACTTTCCTTCCATTGGAACTCTCTACCCACTGCCCCAGCGCTTCATCTCTGCAGGGATAGAGGGGGCAGTAACAGAAATCGCACCGCTGTCCGGCAAAGTGGCAGGGGTAGTACGGACAGTCCTCCGGAGTCCAGTCTATCCAGTGCTCGCCGTTGAACCTGCTGAATATGAAGAATGAGGGGCGGCTCCGTTGTGTACCCACCCCCCACCGTTTGAGCGCCTCCGGGATGCCATACCGGACAGCGGAATAGACCCGCTTTCCGGTTTCCGTGAGCCTGCCAGCATCATGATGCTCCTCCTTTCCTTCGCAGGCTACAATGATGCTCCCGGCATGGGCGTTGGATATACCGGATCCGACCCCCTCCAACGCCTCTGATTTCGCGTCGTTAGCGACATTTATCGTTTCGTAAAGCGCTTCGTCGCTCATCCCCTGACTGCTGCAAGTGAGGATGTTGATGGTGGCAAAATCCCCTTCTGTTCCCGATCGGATTCCTGCAGTGATAAAAACGGTAATGAAGTCATACTGCAGGACGCAGAAGTTCTGAATGGGAACCGGAGTGATCAGCCCAACATAGTCCCCTCCAATGCCAGCTCGAGCTGCGACAATCTCCAGTTCCTTTTCCGGAGAAGTGCCTGCCCGTTCAGGGTAGATACTATGATAGAAGATGGTGGAGACAGAACGAATGTCTCCGGAGATGACCGTGCCTGTGGCGCGAAAAGACCCGCGAATAAAAAGTGTGTTGTTTTCAATATAGTATCTCATGAAACGTTGTCGGTTCACCCTGCTGGTCAGGCAATCGAATAGCGGACCCGGTCTTTAAGTTCCTGTTGCTTTCCGGCATTCCACCCGGAGACATCCTGCAGGTAACCGGTAACCCTGCTGATCTGGACAACGTCGTGGGAGCCGCATTCCGGGCAGACTGCCTGGTTGCAGAGCGGGCAGAACTTGATCCCGGAAATCATCTCATGGGAGCAGTGGCAGTGGTCAAGCGGGCACATAATGGCAAGGTGGGTTTCCCCGCAGTTCGGGCAGGGGGCAGAGTCAACGATAAGGTGGCATGTATGGCACTTGTATTTGCGTTCTTTTTCTGGAATATCTTCGAGCTTTTTGTACTTTTTTGCCAGATCTTTTTGCTCTGCGCTCCAATCCATACTACTACATCGCAGGAGTCATTAATAAACTTTTAGAACGTGCAGTGAATCTAATATCGAATTCGCGTTACAGAAATGAGCGTGCGTGCAGATCAGGTCACAAAATGAGGGTTGTTTATATATGCAGGAGCGCACGAACCGTCATTATAGACAATTTATTAAGCATCACCGTGAAAGGGACTCTTAAAAAAATCCGGTCTCTGGTTATGGAAACTCTTTACAATGGCGGGAAAACTCCTCTGCCGCATAGGCGGGGTTGCCGGACTCATAGATTGCCCTGCCGACAATAATGCCATCGACAACGCTGGTAATTGCCTGCAGGTCCCCTCCCTGTGCGCCCACACCCGGCGCGAAAATCTTCTTCTCTCCGACAACAGTTCGCAGCTTTTTTGCACGTTCCGGTCGCGTGGCAGGGGCAATGATGCCGTCAGCCCCGCATACAAGCGCCACCTGCGCGAGCCGCTCTGCAACACCGCCATGGAAAAATTCGGTGGCGCCGGGATGGCTCATCTCTGCAACGACATAGCACTCCCCGTTGTTTTTATGGGCGCTGTCAACGCATGCCTGCACAGCATCCCTTCCTGTGAACGCGTGGCAGATAATCGATGAGAATCCCGCGGTAAAGACCTGATCCGCGATAAGACGGTTTGTATTCGGAATGTCGGCGACCTTGAAATCAGCGATAAGCGGTAGCCCGAACCGGGTAAAATCACGGGCGATCCCCAACCCCGCCCTGAGGACGAGCGGGTACCCGATCTTGATCGCATCGATATGGGGTGCGCAGGTACGGGCGATCGTGACTGCACGCTCTTTATCGGTAACATCCAGCGCGAGGATCAGATCAGCCATGGTGCATCCGCTCCAACACAGCAGCAACCAGCAGTGGTAACGTGATTGTAGCGTCGCCATATACGGTCACTGCCTGTGCCTCCTCCGTGATCTTGCCCCACGAACGTGCCTCGTCAAGTGTTGCGCCCGAAAGCCCCCCGAGGTCCGGACGGTCCCCGGTAAGTTGTACCGCGTAGTCAAAACCGTTGGGAGTCATGAGCATGCTCTGGAGGATGAAATTCTTGGGCACTCCACCCCCCACCAGCAGTGCACCGGCTTTTTGTGCGTTAAAACACCTGTCCATCAGTGCCGGCATATCCGCGAACGCATCGACCGTCACATTATTTGTCTGGGAGAAGAGCCAGTATTGCAGGCCGATCATCGAGTCCTGCACCGCGGGGCAATAGACCGGGATCTTTTTTGTTGCAGCGGTATGGAGGATCCCTTTCTTCATTCGTGTACCAATGTGATTGAGGAGATCAGATATGGAGATGGTGCTGTCGGGTTCAAGTTCGGAAAAGACATTCTGCATGAACTCCTCAAAGTGCTCGAAGGCCTCATTGGGGAGGTAGACATCATAGATGCGGTTGATCTCGTCGTGCCGGAGCTCGATATCATCACAAAATGCGGTGCCATGAAAATGCCGGCACCCGATCGCTTCTATGATATCGTGAGTGAGGTTTGCACCGGTCGAGACAAGCACATCAATGTGCCCCCCCTTCATGAGATCGCTGACGATCCCGCCCATTCCGGCGGGCACCATCGCACCGGCAAGCCCGAAAAATTTCGTTGTGTTTTTTTCCCGGAGCATTGCCTCGTAAATTCCGGCTGCCCGGGAGAGCGCACCCCCGTTATACGCGCCTGCCTCTCCCATTGCACTGACCAGCTCGCCTACGGTCATCATCGGTTTGAGGTGCATCTGGGTGACCGGCTCATTGCACTGTTTTGCCATATGTTCTCTCCCCAGTTCCTGCAAGGGTATTGGTGCGCTTGGATGATAACTGTGTATTCTGTGGGGATCTGTCCAAAAGAGTCCGGATATCGACACTCATGAGTCATAGCGTGAAAAATCGGCAATATGTAAAAAGATATTTACCTTTTCAGCGTGGTCTATCCTCTATGCAGGAAGTCCGGTTAACTATCAGGAAGCGGGCATTCCCAAGCCAGGGGCGGGTGCGTCTCAATGTCGCGAACCTGCCCGATCTGGGAATCAATGAAGGGGAACACGCAGATCTCATCAACGAAGCCACAAAAAAATCCGTCACGACTACAGTAATTGCCGATACCATGGTACGGAAAGGGCAGATCCGTGTGAGTGAAGAGGATCTCAAGACAATTGGCCTTAACGATGACGATGAAGTCCTTGTCAGAAAAACTCCTCCCCTGCAGGAAAAGATTAAAAAGGCGGCAGCGGATGCCAACAGATCGTTCTCAAAGGGTGTCGATAAACTTGATGAGAAGGTCCGGAGGTCCGCCGGAGATGCGAAAGCCGGTGCAGCAAAAGCTGCAGACACCGTGAAAAAAGAGACAAAGAAAGCATCCGATAAAGTCGGAAAAGCTGCCGCAAAAACCGTCAAAGATGTGAAAAAAACGGTAAAGAAGGCAACCGGTTCTCACGATGAATTGTAGACCTTAAGTGCAGCACAGGGAAAAATTGTAATGGGGTGAAAAAAATGGCATCAGAAGCAGTAATCACCGACACCGTTCTCACAGGAATCCTTGTTGTTCTCGGTATGGTGATTGTGTATCTCATTGTCCGGGAGATACGCATCATGAAGACGGCCAACCGCACAATTGAGCTGGAACTGGAAAAGGACAAACTCAAACTGCTCCAGCAGCATGAAGTGTCAAAGGTCCTCTCGTTTACCCGGCTCTCCTCAGAACAGACAGCCGAGATAAAAAATGTTGAAGATGATAACACGAGCCTTGAAACGAATATCTATGCAAAGGAAAAACTTATTGAAACGCGGTTAACCCGGCTCGAAAACCTGGTAAAAACAAGAAAACTGGATAATCTTCTGGGGAATATTCAGGAACAGGAAAAGAAGGTGAAGTAAAACCATGTACCCGGTTATCAACCAGAATCCGAACCAGCATGTGACAGGAGATTCGTACTGGGATCAGTTCTCATATATCCCCGGGACGATTGAATCCCGTATCCCGACGTTCGATAAATCGCTTGACGCATATTTCGATCAGAACTTTGCCGCTATCATCGAGGAATGGGATCTTGTAACTGACAGCGATCTCCACAAGCTGGAAAACCGGCTTGCACACGTGAGTGATGAGATCAGCGGTCTTTATGCAGGAAAGATGACCATCGAATCGCGGGCAAAAAAGTTAGATGACGTGATCTCATCACTGGAGAAATCGTTATGATCGGCATGAACACGTACCTCAATGCCTATGTGGATCGCAGGATGAAATATATCGTTGACGAATGGGATCTTTCCACAAGGACGGATCTCTCTGATTTTACGAGCCGGCTGGATGCCATCGAACAGGAGGTCCCCCGGCTGAAAGCATTTGAGCATACTGCATCGGACAAGCTCACCGAGCTTGAAACCCGTGCCAGTAAACTGAAGGGGTTGGTCTGAAATGGAGTTACTGGAATTCATCATTCTCGTCTTCATCCTGTGTGCCCTCATTTTCCTGGTGTATTATTTTATCCGGGGTGCAAAGGGCGACATCTCGCTCACCCGCCCGGTGGAGAGCCGGGTGGATGAGTACCTTGACCGCAGGTTCCAGAGCATGGTGGAGGAGTGGCAGCTGGTTTCCCATCCAAAACTCCAGAAGTTCAAGGAAAAGCACTACAAGGAGATCGAAAACGACGAAGCGCGTCTCGCTGAATTGAAGAAATACGAATCCGGGATGCAGACCACACTGGTAAACCTGGAGGCACGCCTTGACACTGTGGAAAAAGAACTGGCCCAGAAAGGAAGCGCCAAAAAGTAAGGATTCACCCGATCTCTTCCGTGAGCTGAAAAAAGAGATTACGGTGATGCGAAAACAGGGGGAGCCTCCCGTAAAGGATCCCCACAGCTTCGCCCAGTACGTGTGCGATCTCTGCAATACACCCCACCCGGTCCCTGAGCTCCGCCAGTGCGTTCTCTGCGGCCGATGGGCGTGCGATGCCTGCTGGAAGGAAGAGTATTATACCTGCAAGTCCTGCGCCGGGATCATAAAAATTTACACGATGAAGGGCAAAGATTAGTTTCTTAAATACTCTTTTTTCCTGCATCCGACCTGTAGTGACTGACAGCCCCTCTCTCCCAAACAACAAAAGCCGGCCGGTATACCTGACATTTTTCCTGTGCATAAAGGTGCATCGCTGTATCAGGCAGGCAGTTCCGCATCGGGATATACAAGGACTGGATAATGGGTAGCCGGCATGTATCCGAAACGTGAGATGACCCCCCGGATACGGGCGCTCGTCTCATAGCAGTAGTGAGAGCCTCTAAAAAACGACCAGGAAAAATTACCGGAAAAAATTACCAAAAATTTGACTACGTGTAAAGCTCTTAACATCAAGAGTAGTGAATCTCATATAGGTGCGGTGACACAGTTGGCTACTGGCACAATGAATACAGGAACCCCGGATGATATTCCCCTCACACAGGTTATCAGAGATGAATTATCGGCTGTACAAAAGAACCGTGCGGACCTCATGACCCCACAGGGTCCCCGGGGAATACACCTTCTCACCCTTCTTGTGTGTTTTCTCATCAACGTGATCTTTTTTCTGACAAGATCCGATTATTTCGGACTTTTTATCGCGGCCAGCTTCTACCTCAACATGTACTATTTTATCACCCTGCTAATCCCGACAAATTTCCAGAAAGCCAACCTCCCGGCAGCGGATCTTTCACGGTTCCATACGTGGCTCAAAGAGATAGGGGTAAAATCAGGCACAACCCAGTTTACCCGGTTATTTATCAACTCACTCTTCATGAACAGCCGGGCCCTGTCGCTGGGAATCGGGCTGATCTTCTCTATTGATATTGTGTTTACGCTCATCCATTTTACCCAGGGTCTTCCGCTCAGAACCACCATCATTGTAATTGTCCAGTGCGCAATCATTGTCATCTTTTACCTGATGGTCTGGAAGATGGAACCATTTTCAACTACGTATGTAAAAAAAGTAGAAGAGGCAAAACGCACTCTTCGCAGGCAGAAACTGCCGCCCCAGCTGGTTACGGCCATGTTCATCTTTGGTTTTCTGCTTGCCATATTCCTGTTTCTGACCACCATGATCTATCTGCCGGGTGTTACCCTGAACGCCTTTCTCAACCAGTCACAGCTGACTGAGCTCGGGCACCTGTTCAGCCTTCTTGCCATCCTTGCTATCAGCCAGTATTTCATCATCAGGTATATTCACGGTATTACCAGCAGGACGATGGCAGATCGGCTCTTTGACTTCAAGGAACAATCCCTTGAAGAACTGCTTGATGCGGAGAATAAAGCCCTTTCCGGGGGTCCTGACCCTGATGAAAATCCCCTCGAGACGAGTGCACTCCTGCTCGAATCTAAGATCTTCATTATAAAGCGGAATTCTCTTGCAGGGGTATTTCCGGTCTTTGTTGTTGACCTTGACTTCTCGGTGATGATGGACAGCACGACCCTGACCGCAATCAAGGGGTATATTGTTGAGAGGAAACACTAAAGGGGATCGGGCTGTAAGAACCGGAACGCCCTTACCCATCCAATCCTCCCCGGCATAACGGCTTTGCCAGATGCCTCCGGGCAGTGGGAGGAACTTCATACCATCCGGTTTTTAGGGTACGGGGAATTTCCGTAACCTCCGGGTCTTTTACATCCGCCCCGCACTTTTTACATTTGTAGCCCCTGCCTTTGCCATCGCTCGTCATGCGTTTGTTGCACGCGGTGCAGAGCGGCGGGCGTGACATGGCGGCACGTGCAAGGGACACGACCTTCACCTTCTCCAGATTTATGCTCCCTTTCTTGAAACTCCCGCATGCGATCACCGCATCGCCCGGCACAAGTGCACGGACGATCTGCCGGAAATTTTTCGTGGGCTCGTATGCCATACACCGCACGCAGGAACCCGCATCGCTTATCGTAAACGAGACGTGCCCCCCGGTGCCGGTTTTTGGGGCATCCGCGACAACACCCGGCACCCGGTACGAGAGCCCCTCGCGCAACATACCTGCCTTTCCTGCGAGGAGGTGAGCATCCGTACCCTGGTTCGTCACCCAGATCTGTTCGAGACCGGGTTTTTCAGATTCAACCATCGACCGGGCCAGCATTACCCAGGCCGGGCTTTCGCCACGGATGCCAAACAGCACCGGGTCTGGTGTATGAGGTACACAAACCACGACACCGTTCTCTTCATCCACGGTGTCCCACGTATGCGGGAATGTCGCCCCTTCAGCGGCAAACAGGTTTTCACGATTTACGTTGCGGAGCGTGCCCCACTGCTCCGGATAACGGTATATCAGGATCTCGTACGTTGCATCTGATAATTCGCTTGCTACCGCAGCGGTTGCGCCAATCAGACCCCGGCGGTTTTTGTAACCACGGTACTGTGCACCTGCAGAATCAAGAATCTCTACTGCCTCATCAATCTCACAGAAATCCCTCACAGCCTTCCAGTAAATTGCAGGATCAGGAGGGTTTTCTGTAACAACAACGCCGGGATTCGTATTTTCGCATGCAAAATCGGCCAGTTCTTCAACAGTTTGGCAGGCGATATCGAACGCTGCGGCGCAGTCGCCATCAGCACGGAGCGCAATTGCCGCGTTGCCCCGTGTTTTATAGGTCACGTTCGGGTTGAGCCGGACGAGCCGTGCCTCGCATACCCGCATCCCCCTTTTGATCAGGCGCCGGGCGAGTATCGCCCCGAGGTATGTGGTGCACATCCCCTGCGGAGAATCCGTGTCATCGATCCCGATCAGCATGTCTATATTAATATATGCAGAGGCTCTATCCATTCTTAACTGCTATGACTCAGGACCGGTTGCTCCAGCTGGTAACAAGCGTCATGATCACTGCAGGGTTTGAAGTGTCCGAGCGCTTCTTGCTTCGGCCGCGGAGTTTTGACCTTATTGCCCGTAAAAACGGGACAATGCTCGTCATCAAAGTTGTCTCCCACATCGACAGCGTGAGCGATGATGTGGCATTTGACCTTGAGATCATCGCCCGGCACCTTCGTGGCATCCCGATGATAGTCGGGGAGCGCGCACGTGATGCGGAGCTGGAGCGTGGGGCGGTTTATATCCGGTATGGCATCTATGCGATCAGCGTTGCGACGCTGTATGATTTTTTTGTCGAAAAGACCCCCCCGCTCGTGTATGCGTCGCCCGGAGGGCTGTACGTGAATATCGACGGGGGAGTGCTCCATGAAATGCGGGAGCGGCGCGGGATGTCGCTTGGGGATCTCGGGCACCTGCTCGGTGTTTCACGCAGGACGATCAGCAAGTACGAGAGCGGGATGGGTACGACACTTGATGTGGCGATCAGGATCGAGGAAGTTTTCAATGCCGGTGTTGTTGAATCCATCGACCTTCTCAGTCATGAACCTAAAAAAGAGAAAGAACCGGTCGGTCCAACAGAGCAGCAGGAACGTTTTACCCCCATCGGTTTTCTGGAAGAGATCGGCATGAAGCTCCATACGCTGCGGGGGGCTCCGTTCCAGGCGCTGGTCACGTTCAATGAACATACGATCTTTACCAGCTACGGGACGGCACAGAAGGTGGTCAAGCGCGCTGCACTGATCGGCAACCTCTCCAAGATAGCAAAGAAGCATGCGATGTGTGTGATCACCGATTACCACAAAGAGAAAAAAATCGGGAGAACTCTTTTAATTGGTGAAGACCGTCTTCAC
>CAZNIL010000017.1:15236-22647 GCA_964573085.1 uncultured Methanoregula sp. | reverse complement strand
GCCTATGCCATGAAGATGCTCTCCCTCAATGGGACAGTCACCACTGAGTGCAGCCTGCCTATTGGCGCCGGGTTCGGGCTTTCTGCTGCTGCGATTCTTGCGACGCTGACAGCACTGGACAATCTATACAATCTTGGGATGGGAGAAGACCGGATAGCCCGTGCCGCCCATGAATCCGAGATCGTGCACCGGACAGGCCTCGGGGACGTTGCCGCATGCCGCGGGGGCGGACTTGTGGTGCGCACAAACGCCGGGATCGCTGCACCAGTCCGTCGGTACTTGGGTCTCATTGAACCCGTGTATGCCGTAAGTTTCGGACCAATCCATACACCTGACGTCCTTGGTTCAAAGGAGCAGATGGACAAGGTCACTGCTGCGTTTCCGGAAAAAGTGCCTCAAACGATAGGTGAGTTTTTTTCCCTTTCAAAAAATTTTGCACAATCCAGCGGGCTCTTGACTCCTGAAGTTTCGGAAGTCCTTACCCTATGTGAGAATGCAGGAGTTCCGGCAAGCATGACGATGCTCGGAAACGGCGTGTTTGCCTATGGTATGAGGGCAAAAGACGTGCTCTCGGGGTTCGGGACACTCTATGAAATGCATGTCGCACAGAAAGGAGCCCGGATTATTGAAGGTTCTTCATGATCCCTCCTGATCATCCCCGGTATCGATCCCTGATGACACGCGAGCGGCTTGCATGCTGTGCAAAAAAAGGGATCGTCACCTTTGAGGGTCTTACCGCTCATGGGAGGGGCGAGGCATTTGATTACCTTATTGGTGAACGGACTACGGGGAGTGCACTTCTTGCTGAACGGACCGCGGCTGCCTGTCTGCTCGCGGCACACCAACCGGTAATTTCTGTAAATGGCAATACGGCAGCACTCGCGGCACATGAGATCGCAGATCTCCAGAGGTCAAGCGGGGCGCTTGTCGAGGTAAACCTTTTCCACAGGACAGAAAAGCGAATGAGATCGATCGAACAACTCCTGCGGGATGCGGGGGTTGATGTAGTTTCCGGTGAAGCTGAACAGTTGCTCCCGCTTTCCCATGACCGTGCATGGTGCAGGAGGAATGGTATATTCTCTGCTGATGTCGTGCTCGTGCCGCTTGAAGATGGGGACCGTTGTGAAGCGCTCGTCGGGATGGGTAAAACGGTGGTCGTAATCGATCTTAACCCCCTTTCCCGCACTGCACGCACAGCAACCCTGACCATTGTTGATGAATTGACCCGGGCACTCCCAAATATTACCAAGGCATGCGTTGATTTATCCCTCACTGAACGGGACAGACTCGTTGCTTCATTCGATAACAATTATCTTTTAAAAGACGCAATATGTGAGATGACAGCGAGGCTTTCCCATGCTCTGGACTGAGAAATACCGGCCCCGTAATTTCAGCGACATTCTGGGACAGGAACGGGTTACCAGGCATCTCGCATCATTTGCACAAACAGGTTCTGTACCTCACATGATGCTTACAGGACAGCATGGTACCGGAAAGACATCTGCGATGGAGTGCTTTGCACAGGATCTCTACGGTGAGAACTGGCAGATGAATACCTCGGTATTCCAGACATCTGACCTTTTTTTACAGGGAAAAAATTACCTTGAACAGGACGAACGATATTCACACCTGTACAAGAAACAGGAAAGCCTGCTTACGAACTTCAAGTATATTGTGAAGTCATATTCTGCCCTGCGCCCGCTCGATGCAGATTTCAAGTTAATGGTCTTTGAAAATGCGCATTCCCTCACCAAAGATGCACAATCGGCATTGAGAAGGATTATGGAGCGGACGAGCGCTACCTGCCGGTTTATGTTTACTACAACAAATCCAAGTGCAATTATTCCTGCAATTTCTTCACGCTGCCTTCCTCTTTTTTTTGGTCCGATTGACAGTCTGACGATGCAGACTCACCTTTCTGCAATCCGACAGAAAGAATCCGCAGGTCAGGGCATGTATTCCTGTGATGACGATTATCTCGAACTGATCGTGCAGGCATCCGGCGGAAACCTCCGCCGGGCTGTGATGCTTCTTCAGGTTGCTATGCAATCCAAAAAGAAAGGGAACCTTGCGGTAATGACACAATCGGAAACAGGCACAGTTACCGATTCCGCGATATCTGCAGTAAAGAGAGGTGATCTCAGGACTGCATCACGGGAGCTCGAATCGCTCATGATCGATTCCGGGCTGTCCGGCACCGAGGTCCTTGCAGAGGTTCGTGCTCTTGTCCATCGCGAATTCAACCATCCTTCTATGGCAATCGTACTGGCTGATGCTGATATCCGGCTCAGGCACTGTAATAATGAATTTGTCCAGATTGGTTCCTTGCTCACTGAGATCCGGGACGTGTTTTAAGTGAACGGGGTTCAACAGGAGAAAATCCAGCGACATTATGATGATGTGGCCGACAGGTACGACCACCACTATGACCGTTCCCGTGGAAGGTGTTACCACACGCACCTGAGCCGGCATATTATGGACGTTCTTCCAAAAACAGGTCTCCTGCTTGACATCGGCTGCGGAACAGGCCTTTTTGTAAAAAAATATATGATGGAGTGCGGCCCGGCAGTCGGTATCGACATCAGCAGGGGAATGATCCGGCAGGCAAGGAGGCGATGCAAAGAGAGCGAGTTGGTCATCGGGACCGGTGATGCCATTCCATTCAGTGATGCTTCATTTGATGCTATTGCAAGCCTGCTTGCATTCAGTTACATGAGAGACCCGCAGGGCATGCTCAATGAAGCGTTCCGTATCCTGAAACCGGGGGGTACTATTGCCATCTGCACGCTGGGAAAGAAACTGCTTACCTGCGGCGTTCCTGCAATTTACCAGATCGGCGAAAGGATGCGGGTCAACCACGTTGTCGTCAGGGACTTTGGGGAACACTATTATGATGAGGAGGAAATGTCCATGATGTTTTCAAATGCCGGATTTACCGGTATTCAGACAAAGTGGTGCTCGTTTGCCCACATCGACCTGATTGATCCTCTGTTCAACCTTGCGCGGAAGATGGAGCCATTTGTTGAGAGACGCCTGCCACAACTTGCCTATAATATCTGCGTGAATGGGACTAAACCCGAATAATTTTTCCACGAATTTTGAAAAAAATCCTAATTCTAAAAATAAAACATCATCCAGGGCTATCAAAGGCAAGCCCCGTTGAAAATCTTTAAGGACAGGCATCCTGTTTTTTTCGCAGCAACGAAAGAACGCGCTCCTTTTTCTTGAGGGCTGCCTCAGATGCGTGAAGTACTTTTCCCTTCATATCATCGAAATCCCGAACCCGTGAATCGACCACTTTTTTGACAGGAGTATAGGCAGATTCCCTGAATTTAGGAGAGAAATCACGATCCTGCCCATCAACACGCAGAACGGATTTGGGGGCTCCTTCTTCAACATACCCAATCTCCCTCATTGCAACTCCGGCTGACTCCACAACCCGGCAGATCTCCTCTGCGGTTTCCTTTGGAGCAACAACAAGAAGGGCATCAATTGAGACACCAAGATAATCAATCTTCAGGTCTTCAAGCATTGCCTGAACATGAGGTTCGACAAGCCCGCGGGTTGCTTCCTCACAAATAACAATCCTGCACTGTCCGGTTTCTGCCATTTCGAACACATCACCACGCAACCCCCCGTTGGTCACATCGGTCATAGCGTGAATTCTGTAAAATTCCGGACTTTTCATCAGGGTTTCGCAGGCGCAAAGAAACTTCAGGTTGATCGTATATTCAACAACATCCGGATAACCAGAATAAATAGCTGATGTCGTAATTGTTCCGCCACCAGCCCCTTCGCTCATCAACAGGACATCCCCGGGTTGTATTGATTTGCGCGCCGTGAGATGTTCTGCAACCCCAACCGCTCCGACACACCCGGTCATGCGGCTGCCAAGAACCATATCACCACCAATCCGCAATGTGGATCCGGTAACGAGCGGTACATCCATTGCTTCACCGACTGCAGTGACACCTGCTGTATAGTCAAATATCTTTGCAACGTCACCGTCGTCTGCAACATGGATGTCGGAAAAGAGCATGACCGGGCGGGCACCCATGACATAGACATCCCGGAGCGTGGCTCGTGTGACATGGAATCCAGCGAGGAATGGGTAATCGGAAAGCCGGGAATGCATGCCATCGACCGTGCAGATAATGTATTTCCCATTTGCGCAGACCGCACCCGCATCATCCATCTCATCAACACCAACGGATGCGGAAGTTTTACCAATGATCCTGGCGATCTGGCGGTGTGCAAAAAAATCCCCTTTCCCCCGGGAACCCACACCAAACTCCCCCATACTCACACCCGCCGCCTCAAAGGTAAAAAAATCCCCGGTGAGGTTCTGAGTGTTTTTTACCTCCTCGATGACTGCACCGGCAACTACCGATGCATACCCGGGATCGATATTTTTTAGTGCAATGATGTGATTTGCCAGTGATTGCAGTATTGTAGAATCAGAAATACCCCGGCTTGTTCTCCGGCGGACAAACTCTTCAACATCCATACATTCCTTTTCGTAGGTGAACAATAAATAAACGCCGGACTTTCAGGGCACGGGGAAGAGAGCAAAAAAAGAGATTTAGACATTTATCGGAGGAGGATGCCCAGCACTTCAGAAAAAGACCGGATTGCATCATCAAATTTCCCGGTTTTTAGAAGCGACATTCCTTTTACAAATCCTGAACTGACCTCATGAACATCGATATAGTACGCTTTATCAAAAGCACGTGCAGATTCGTCTAGTATTCCTAGCATAAAGCAGGAATTTGAGAGCACGACCCATGCGTCCGCAATGGTGGAATCGAGCTCAAGGGCACGTTTGAGGAATTGGATAGCCTCAACATGTCTCCCGAGAGCAGACAGTGAGAGGCCTTTCTGGTAAAGTGCTTTTGTGTGGTCATGATCAATTTCAAGTGCCTGATCAAGCATCACCAATGCCTCAATATACCGCTTCAGTTGGTTAAGTGATACAGCACGGTTGAAAACGGCGGAGAAGTAATAAGGATAAATTTTCAGGGCCCGGTCATAACAGGCAATCTCCTCTTCATATCGTTTTAACCTCCCCAGAGCATATCCCTTATTCACCATTGCTGAAAGATACCGGGGACGGAGTGATAGTGCCCGATCGCAGCAACGGATCTCCTCGTCAAAGTGCCCGAGCATCCCCAATGCAACTCCTCTGTTGTTCCACGCAAGGGCATTTTTGGGATCAATATTCAATGCCTGTTCACAGCACGCAACTTTCTCATCAAACCGTCCGAGTACCCCAAGCGCGAATGCTTTTGTGTTCCAGGCATCAATACACGACGGATCAATTTTGATTGCCCGATCACATGATTCAATTTCCTCCTCATACCTCCCGAGTTTGCCAAGGGCAAACCCTTTCCCAACGTATGCAAGAGCAAACAGGGGATCGACAGTAAGTGCTTCAGAAAATGCAGCAAGTGCTTCTTTGTGATGTCCTGATCTGCCGAGGTCAAGTCCTTTGCGATAATTATCAAGAACAACCGTGTTCGTTTGAGCCGTGGGCTGGCATTCGGATTTCGGGACCATCAATTACCTTTCAGACAATAATTGTTATCAAATCCTTTGTATTGACGATATTTATGTACCTGTATTCCGATTTTTTAGGATTTCCCTGACAAATCATGTGAATCTGTAAATGCGGTAATCTTTTGTAAAAACAGAATCATTTGAATAGACTTATAAAATATTCATGGTTATCTTTAACAGTTGTCAGTCCTGCAGCCAAGACCAGATGCAACATCCCAGACGATCGGCTCTATCCTGATGGTGGCAATCACCATCGTTCTTGCACTCCTCGTTCTTCTCCTTTTCCATTTGCCTGCACTTGATTATGACATGACACCGATACCGGCAATCTTCACGATTACCAATATATTTCACGATGACGAGATCACCGGAGTTATGAATTACGATAGCAGGATGATCCTCCTGCACACCGGTACGATCAGCTACAATAACGGAGACCTGAAAGCGAAGTTGTTTAAGAATGGCCAGCCGGTCAGTTGTGTCATCGAAACGTTGAACGGCAATGACTTCATCAGCACAGTACACCTCGGCGTCCAATGGATTGGCGGGGCGGGGTGCAGCGGGGCGATGTGGGCGCCGGGCGAAATGACCGCGATCGATTTCATGGATGGCACATTTCATCCCGGCGATAGTGTGCAAATCGATATCGTTGACAACAGCACGAATCAGATCATATCACGGCATGTATATCATGCTACCTGAATTTTCATAAAAAAGAAAAAAATTGATTATTCGTCAAGGCGCTTGAACACACCTTTTTTTACTTTAAGAATTTTGCATTCCGGACAGCGCCAAGTATCAGGCAAATCCTCGAATGCAACACCGGGCAATATGCCCCCCCGGGGGTCACCTTTTGCAGGGTCGTAAATATAATGGCATTCAAGACAGACCCGGCGGGATAGTTTTTTGGTTTCTGGCAATTCTGATCGTCTCCTGTTTATAGATAAAACATATCTGAATTTGTCCTCTTCATAAATATGAAATCTCCTTTCAGGGCAGGCCGGTATTCCAGCAGGATTACGTGTCCATCTGGCTTTTTAGAGCACTGCGGGCACAGA
Organism: uncultured Methanoregula sp.; assembly: GCA_964573085.1. Lineage (GTDB taxonomy): Archaea > Halobacteriota > Methanomicrobia > Methanomicrobiales > Methanospirillaceae > MVRE01. The sequence continues at coordinate 16,033 of CAZNIL010000017.1, read as the reverse complement.
GCCGGGCAACCCGAAGGGGTTCCGGAATCTTTCCTTCAAGGGTGAAATCATCGCACAGCCGCACTGCATCAGGAAGGTTAACTCCCCACGAACGAAGGAAGACCGTCTGCCCGGTCCAAAGGAGATGCGGGACCCGTTCACCTAACCGTTCGTAAGCGTCAATCCGGGTCGTGTCAGAGGGAAAATGGTGCTGGAGGTCCGCCAAAAGACCTTCCGATGCCTCGTACGTGACACCGATGACCGGGATACCTGTTGTATCGAAAATAACTTGGGGGACAATGATATTGAACCACGCGATCACACAACCGGAAAGCATGATGACATTGATATCGCGTCGCTTCATGCTCTGCACCATCCCGACTATGGTATCTGTGGCATCCATCCCGCCAACAGTGACCTCGCCCAATACGAAACCGTCGATGCGCAGGTCCTTTCTCATGACCACCCCGGCAAGGACCGACCGTTCCCTTCCTGCGAAACTCTCAGCTATGCCGAGCGCACGCAGCCCTTTCTTCGGGATGTGCATAGAAGCACTTATGATAACCGATTAAAAATACTATACCAATGAAATTTTCCAAAGATGAAGTCTGTATCCTGATCCCGACTTTAAATGAAGGACCAACAATCGGTAATATAGTGCGGGAATTCAAGGCACAGGGATACAACAACATCCTTGTGATGGATGGCAAAAGCACGGATACCACGGTGAAAAGTGCGCGTGAAGCCGGTGCCAACGTCCGAACCCAGTCGGGGAAGGGAAAGGGAAATGCAATCATCGAGGCATTCGAAGTCATCGA
>CAZNIL010000017.1:0-15136 GCA_964573085.1 uncultured Methanoregula sp. | reverse complement strand
GGAGATCGTGCGGGAGATACAGCTGCTGCAGCCCCCAAAACAGCAAAAATAATTATTCTTTTTTCTTTTACTTCCTGAACCGCTCAATGAGCGCAAGCACATGACATGAGTGCTCAGCGAGAGAAGTAAATGTATAAGCTTCATCGAGCGTTTTCCCCGCTGCAAATGTCCCGTGCCCCCGTGCGATTACTACCGGCGCACGGACAAGCCCTTCTGAAACACGCGTGGCAAGAACATCAGTGCCAGGTGATCCCTGCACTACCGGGATTATGGGGCAGAACATCTGCCCTTTGCTATCCTGCGGTATGACTTCATCACAGACAAGCGATAGTGCCACCGCGTGTGGTGGATGCACATGAACAACCGCCATGCAGGGACTTGTCTTATACACCGCACGGTGAACCCGGTACTCACTCGATGCTTCTTCGGGCGCGTTGCCTGCCATCGGTACAAATACCAATTCACCGGGGTTATCAAGGTAGGTTCCCGATCGCTTTATGAAAAATCCCTCGTCACCTTTGCGGATACTCATATTCCCAAAATTGCCGCCGATAAGGTGCTCAGCCAAAAGCCGCTTTCCTATCCGTTCAAAGTCCGTATTGTGCATTCCTTACACCTTTTTTTTCCACAGTATTCCTTTGCATACTCAACGATGTGCGCGTGCACCTGCTGAAAGACCCCGGTATCGTGTGGCAGCACCTTTTCAAAAAGTTTTTTTAACGCATGTCGTTTGGTTGTTATTCCGGCACACCTGCAGATCCGGTCAGTATACGCATCGATCACAAAACTGGGGCGGGAAAAACCATAGCAGAGAATACTATCGGCGGTCTCCTCCCCAATGCCATGTATCCCAAGAAGATTCCTTCGCAGATCATCATCGGATTGGGATGCCATTGCCCCAATACCCCCCGCTTTATCCATCACCTGTGCAGCAAGCGATTTTAATCTGGCCGCTTTTATCCGGAAAAAACCAGTGCACCGTATGGCATTTTCGAGGGTGGCATAATCGGCTTCCCTGATTGCAGCAATCGTGCACAATCCCTCGAGCCTGAGATGCTGGAGGGCTTTTTCTACATTCTCCCACCGGGTCTGCTGGGTGAGAACCGCGCCGATCATCACTTCATCAGTGTTCGCGTTCCACCACGCGATCGTCCCATATTTCCTATTGAGGATCTGCGTAACCTTTTTGATCTTAACGGAACTGGATCCCGACATCCCTCATCCTGTTATAGCGTGCGATGTTCAGCAGAAGCGGAGTGAGTGCCTCTACCATTGCAGATACCGCAAGCGGGCCGGCATCGAAGGCATGAAGCTTGGAGACTTTGTTCACTATTTCCATCACTTGTCTCTTTGCACCAGCATCATCCCCGCATACCGGAACCGAATAGTCCAGTTCCTCATCAAGCGCCCTCCATTTATTCGCGGCAATCGTGTTAAACGCAGAACAGACCCTTGCGCTTTTTGGAAGCATTTCCTGCACAAGCAATGCTGCCGAACCCTCGGGAGGAGGAACAAAGGTAAAGAAATCGCGCTTCTCCATCGGGTTTATGGGGCTCACGACAATTTTATCTTCAAACCCTGTCAGTGTGGCAAGCGTCGAAGCGAGATGTTTAAAGGGGATGGCAAGAATGACCACATCAGCTCCATCCACTGCTTCCTGGTTAGGTACCCCACTGCAGCAACAGGGCATTCCCCGGTTCTGCAAAATATCCATGCAGCACCTGCTGGTTGAGACCGCCTTATCCGGCTCCCGTGAACCGATAATGACTTCAAATTCGGAGGCAAAGCGCATCGCCATGCCCTCACCGATGTCCCCGGTACCTCCGACAATGCCGATTTTCACCCTATCCCACCAGCGGTTTTAGGAGTTTTTCAAGGGTTGCCGTATCGGTGACTCCCTCCATCATCTGGACAACCTTACCGTCTTTTTCGATGATCAATGTCGGGACAACACGAATCCCGAATTTTTCAGCAAGGTCCATGTGCTGGTCCACATCGACTTTTTTGATCTCAACAGACTCACCCATCTTCTTTCCCAGTTCCTCAAGGATTGGCGTCTGCATCCTGCAGGGGCCGCACCACGTGGCAAAAAAGTCATACAATACCGGTCTGGTCATTTTTTCCCGGAAGAATTGTCGATAAAAAAAGGGATAAAGGTATGCACTTGTTATTTTGAAAGGATCGCCATGATGATACGCCCGTACGCAGGACGGGTTACCAGTACGCCTACAAGCACACCCATGATGGTGATAAGTGCAAACCCTTTCAGGGTTGAGAGGTCCATGAGTGCAAGGGGAATCATGGCGATAATTACCGTCGCGGCGGCAACAACAATGATGCTAAGAGCTCGTGAAAGTCTCTTTAAGTACAGGTTCGGCGACGGGACTTTTCCTTCATGAAGGATCTCATCGGTTATTACGACCAGCTGGTCGATCCCTGTACCAAGAACTGCGATAAGCCCTGCAATGGTGGGCAGGTCCATCTGGAACCTGATGAGACTGATGAACCCCAACAGGATAATAATCTCCGACGCGTTGATCAGTACCATCGGGAGGACAATGTTGGGTTCCCGGTAGCGATAGTAAATGACAAACCCGACAGTAATCAGGGCAAGGATTCCGGCAAGGATGCACATCAGCTTGAAATGTTCGCCCAGTGGTGCGGATTGTGAACCCGAACCGGCGACTGTCACATCAACAGGTAATGCACCAGCCCTGAGATGGATTTCAAGGTTGGTTGCCTGCTGCATCCCATACTTTCCTTGTCCTGTCGAAGCAAAGAGCTGGCGGATGTTTTCAGCCTGTACTTTACCGGCAAGATCATCGGACAGGGGTGCTGAATAGACCGTTTTGTTATCCAGCAGCATGAACAGGTGGTGCTTGGACGGATCAACCGTTGCCCCGTATTTGATCGCAGACTCGCGGAACGCGCCGGCACCGGCACTGCTCAGTGTGAACCCGACACCCCACGTGTTGCTACCCGGTGGTTCCTGGGCGGGGTTCTGCACGCTTGTGATAGAATCGCCAAACAGGACGTGCTCCGTCTCGTTTCCCGTGGTCTGGATCCGGATCTCGAACTTGCCTTGTTTTCCGACAATCGCCTGAGCCTGGTTCATGTCAACCCCGGCGAGCTCGACGCGGACATAGCGTGCAACATTGTTCAAGCCGGTGAGCGTGTTTACCTTTGCATCCTTGGTCCCAAGGGTATTTATCTTGTTTTCAAGGATCCGCTTCACATCATCCGCGGTCGTCCTTGATACCCCGGGTTGATATGATGTCACTTTTCCTCCGGAGGCTTCGACAAGCGCGGTCAGATCTTCCTGGTTGTAGAATTTCCGTATTTCGAGATGGTTTTCATCGATAACCTGGACTTCGGTATCGAGCTTTTTGGAGAGGTCTGATTCGAACTCGCTGAGGGGCCGGTCAGTCGTAAATCCAATGACTTCGGCACGGAACTCAAGCTGCAACCATGCACCCTGCTGGAGGTCAAGCCCGAACTGGAGGTTCCCCTCAACACCTTTCTGGGGATTAAATGAGGGGTAGAAGTAGATGGCAACCAATGATCCCACAACAAGGATGATGAGCATTGCGACACGCCAGTCAGAGAGGAGTGTTTTCAGTTCTTTTGAGTTCATTTCCCGCCTCCTTTCTGGACATACCATTTCAGGATTCCTACATTGGTAAGCCAGGTGTTCAGGACATCAAAAGCAAGCCCGATGAGGAGCACGGCAGAAATCTCCATGATGATCTGCACCTGCCCGAACCATGAAACAAGAAACATCGCAGTTACAGCGGCAAACGTTGTCGAAGTCATGATGATGCCCGTGTGAAACGCGCCCTGTAATTTTTCGTTCAGCTTGCCCTGCCTTTTTAACACACGGTTTGTCAGCAGGATATCACTATCGACAGAATACCCGATCAGCATCAGGAGTGCAGCAGTCGTGCCCAGCGAGAGCTGAATTCCGATAATATCCATGACCGCTGCAGTCATTACCATGTCTGCAAAAGCGGAAAGAACTACCGCACACGACGGGACAAAAGTGCGGAAAGAGAGAAACACTACAATCGACATCCCGATAAAGGAGAGGATCAGTGCGATGACCGCCTGGGACTGGACGGTTTTTCCGAAGGATTCTCCAATCTGGTCAACCTTTGCATCAGGATACTTCTGGTTGATCAAAGCGGTAAGTGCCCGGTATGTTGCATCATCCATTGTCCCAAACTTGAGGAATTTTCCATTATTCACTCCTTCCCCTATATCAAGAAGAGGGTATCCGGTGAATGCAGCCTGGATCTGCTCTTTACTGTCAGTGGTAAGGACAGTAACCGCTGTACCCCCGGAAAAATCAATCCCGGGGGTGACCGGCATCCCTGTTGCAGCAGTATTTACTGCAACCAACACGAGCGAGAGCGCCAGTAAAATGAGCGGGATGATCACCAGCTGCTGTGGTGAGAATTTTTCAATATTGTAATTGATTAATCCCATGCCATTATCATCTGTCCATAAACGATTATAATAGTAACACGTTGCGGGTGCATTTGATAGTTCTCATATTATTAAAGATAATGCAATTGCGCAGAAAATTTTTGTGTCAGCGTAAATTGGCGCAAGTATCAAACAGGGATTTTAAAACGCAGCAAATCAAAAAATATATATAGAAAACGTTGAGAGATTCAAAGTATGAGATCTCCCCAAGAGATCAAAAGCGTAATCGAAACACGCCTCAGGTCCTATATCTCACGTGACACGACGGGTATCCGTAGGGAACTTCTCCGGCTCTTTGTGCGTATCAAATCGATAACGATTGCTGAACTTGTCGCAGAACTCCAAAAACATTTTTCCGTCACATTTCATAAGATTGCATCGATGGTTGGCATAATTGCTTCTCGTATCGGTATTTTGCGCGTTACAAAGAATCCAGACGGCGTGAGTTCATATGAACTCAAGGAAAAGTATATCGACGTTGTGGTGAGGATCGTCGGAGTCAGTTGATCCGGACAATCAACCATAACAATTTTTAGTGCTCATGGCGTAATTAGTGAGCATCATGTATACATTTACAGAAGAGAGCACACTGTTAAATGATGTAATCATTGCCCCCGAAGTGCTCGACTATATCAACAAACGCAACTGTGATTTCCGTATCTGCACTTCCTGCGGCGGCCCGATATTATTGCCTGCGCGGGTGAAACCCCCGAAAAAATCAGACCTCCTGTTACAGGCAGGCAACCACATGGTATATATCTCCATTCACCAAGCGCGCTATCTTCACGCAATCGGTATGGACATGATCCCTTTTTTTGATGAACCGGATGGTTGAGGACAAGAGGACACATGAGTTTTAAGGAAATTTCCCATACTGCTGATGTGAAGATTCAAGCCCGCGCACCAACCCTTGAATCTCTTTTTTCTGAAACGTGCAATGCATTGATGCAAGTAATGTATGGCACATCACGCAAAGGGCTGATTAAAAGGGAGATCGTCGTCACCTCTGACGATACCGAGTCGTTGCTCGTTGAATTCCTTTCAGAAGTCCTTTTTGTATCTGAAGTGGAGGGAATAGTTTTTTCAGCTGCACGAGTCAGGATCAACGGATCGAACCTGCAGGCAGAAATGGAGGGGGAACCCTTCAACAAGGACAGACACGCACAAGGGACTGAGGTGAAGGGTATCTCATACTCCGGGCTTTCAATCCGGCAGGATGCGAATGGCTATATGGTGGACATCTTATTTGATGTATAGAAAGGAGTGGAGTCAGCCGGATGTTGCAGGGGATAACACGGATCAGTACCCTTGAATGGGAGGTGCCCGTCGGATATGTACCGGGAATGCGGGTTCCGGGGCGCTTTTTCCTTTCAGAATCGCTTGGAAAACTACTTGAGCCAGGGGCAGTTCAGCAGCTTGCCAATGTTGCGACGCTGCCGGGAATTATAAAAAATTCCCTTGCGATGCCTGACATCCATTGGGGGTATGGTTTCCCGATTGGAGGTGTCGCAGCGTTCGACCTCACGGAAGGTGTTATTTCGCCGGGTGGTGTCGGGTTTGATATCAATTGCGGGGTCAGGTTGCTCGCCACCCCCCTCGCCCAAAAGGATGTCGCGGGAAGAAGGGATCTTATCGAAAACCTCTTCCATGCTGTGCCAACGGGGGTAGGAGCAAAAAGCGCGCAAAAGGTGACAGGTCACGTTCTGGACCAAATGATGATCAAAGGTGCCTGCTGGGCGGTTGATGCGGGTTTCGGGGAGCGAAACGACCTCGTGCGCTGTGAGGAGGGTGGTTTCATGAAAGACGCCAATCCCAAAGATGTCTCTTCAAAGGCAAAACAACGTGGCATCCCACAGGGGGGTACACTGGGATCCGGTAACCACTTCCTTGAATTGCAGGTTGTGCGCGAAGTCTACGATGACGTTGCAGCCAAAGCGTTCGGCCTTTTTAAGGATCAGGTCTGCTGTATGATCCATTGTGGGTCCCGGGGGCTTGGTCACCAGACGTGCACAGACCATATCAAGATACTTGAAGCCGCCACGAAAAAATACCAGATCAAATTACCGGACCGCCAGCTTGCATGCGCCCCGATCAGCTCACATGAGGGAAAAGCATATTTCGGAGCCATGGCAGCATCTGCAAACTATGCATGGGCAAACCGCCAGTTGATCACCCATACTACAAGAAATGTCCTTGGAAAAATGTTCAATATCGAATATGGAGAAATGCCCCTTGTTTACGATGTGGCTCATAATGTGGCAAAGTTCGAAGAACACATAGTTAACGGGAAAAAGGAAAGAGTCTGCGTTCACCGGAAAGGGGCCACCCGTTCATTCGGCCCACATGCACCGGATATCCCTTCAGAACTGTCACCTGTTGGACAACCCGTGATCATTCCCGGCAGTATGGGAACCTCTTCATTTGTCCTGCATGGGACACTGACTGCAATGGAGCGGACGTTCGGGAGCACCTGCCATGGCGCGGGCAGGGTGATGAGCCGGACACAGGCAAAAAAGAAATTTTCCGGAAGGGACGTAATGGCAAGTCTCGCCCTACGGGGAATTCTAATAAAGGCACCCAATGAAGCTGCAATCGCTGATGAAGCTCCTGAGGTATATAAGCCAAGTGAAGAAGTGGTGCGGGTGGTGCACGATGCCGGACTCTCCCTGCTTGTCGCCCGCCTCGATCCTCTCGGGGTGATCAAGGGATGAGCGTGCGGGCAGGCTTTGTATGGGAGACGCGGCAGCACTTCACTCGGTTTATCGAGGAGTGTGGGATTGCATGCGAAGTTGTCACCCCGCACATGCTCGCCGCTCCGTTTTATCGCGGTTCATTCAACTGCCTCATTGTCCCGACGGGTTTTGGAAACCCGAACTACTCAAAACTCCTTCCCGCCCTGCATGCTGCCTCACCACGGATATTAAAATTTTTAGACAATGGAGGGAACCTGCTGGTCTACGGGGCAGCCATCGATAATCCATCCGCATATGACTGGCTCCCGTTTCCCGTAACATACCGTCATGAATGCCACCCAAGAAAAATTATCTGCAATGCGTCAGGCATTTCAGAGAACATTGTTGAAGATTATGATGCCGATCGCGTTGAATGCGACGGTTGTTTTCCCAAACATGACGGGGACGCTGCGGGATTGGGGGAAGGGGAGACGGTAGTCATTGAAAAACATGTCGGTAAGGGGTGCGTTATAGTAACCAGCATCCATGAATTCCCCTCAAAGAAGTTTATCGACAGGTTCTGCCGTTTGGGAACACAAACCTTATTCTAGATGGACATTGACCAGAAGTATGAGGAAGACCAGATGCACCGCTATACCCTTTCTGCAAGCGCCGTGGCAGATGATCTGGAACCCATTGCCATCGCCATCCATGAATTACTTAACCGACTTCCGGTGACAGCAAAGTCCCGTGATGAGCCGGGCATCCGGGTGGAGGGGGGCAGGGTAGTCGACCGGCACTATACCGGACCCGTGCTCGAGGACGCAATCCGTGTCAACAGGCTGATAAAGACCACCCCGACATCCGGGGCTTACAAAGGAGTTCCGGTGACAGTTTCCCCCATCAAGGATGGTGAGGGAGGAGCGATAGGTGCAATCGGTGTTGTTGATATTACAGGGATCTTTGACCTTGCTACCCTCATGGAACACCAGTCTGCAATCATCAAGCAGGTCTGCGGGAAGGATCCCTGCCCCCTGCCATCAGAATCCATCGGTGCAAAGAGGTAAGACGGATGCCGGACTCTGCATTTAAGGTGCTGGAAATCCTTGAACGGGCAGACCGTCCGATATCCGGCGAAGTAATAAGCGATGAGCTGGGCATCACCCGGTCGGCGGTCTGGAAGCATATCAACGAGCTCAGGGCAATGGGATACGATATCTCATCATCGCATAAGGAGGGGTACCGGCTCACCAAGACCAGCAGCAAACTTCTCCCCTACGAGATACACAAGAGGCTCAAGACCCAATTTATCGGAAAAACAATGCGATACCTGGAAAATACCCCCTCGACGATATGGGTTGGCAAACAGATCTGTGCGGAGGGGGATTCGGGTAAGATGCACGGTCTTGTCATCATTGCCGAAGAACAGACGGGTGGAATTGGGAGGATGGGACGGGCATGGGTGTCCCCTTCAGGTGGCATCTGGATCACGATTATCCTTAAACCCCGCATCCCGATCGACCATGTCTTCATGGTGACCATGGCAGGATCCGTAGCAATAGCGAGGGCAATACGCAAGGAATTTGATCTCGGGGCATTAATCAAATGGCCAAACGATATTTTTATCGGCGATAAGAAAGTCGCAGGCCTGCTTCTGGAATTATCTGCGGAATCCGACACCATTCACCACTGCCTGCTTGGGATCGGGATTGATGCGAACGTGCCCATTAACGAGTTTTCACCGGCTCTCCAGAAAGAGATCACATCCATCAGCGCGGAGGTCGGGCACGAAGTTGACCGGGCAACTTTTCTCGCACGCATACTAAAAGAATTTGAAACCCGGTACCTTCTCATCGAAGGTGGGGAGTATGATTCGATCATCAGGGAATGGAAAAGCCTCTCCTGCACGCTTGAGCACCGGGTCCAAATCACTACGATGAAAAACAGTTTTGAAGGTGAGGCAATCGATATCGATGAATTCGGCGCCCTCATCATCCGCAAGGATAATGGAAAGATCGAACGGGTTATTGCCGGAGACTGTATCCACCGTTGATACAGGCTACCTTTTTATCGTCAACCACGTAATTTTTTATGGTTGACGATGTTTGGGAACATCCACAGGGCTGCTATTATATCAAATTCTGCTGCATTTATCGGGCTGATTGCCTTGGGCAGCTGGATTTCAATCCCGTTTTTCCCCGTCCCTTTCACCCTTCAGACCTTGTTTGTTTTGCTTGCGGGGGCGGTCATGAAACGATCAGCCGTGATACCGGTAGGAGTATATCTCATTCTCGGAGTGTTTGGACTCCCATTATTTCATAACGGGCTTTCCGGCATGGGGGTTCTTTTGGGACCAACGGGGGGTTACCTGGTTGGGTTTGTCCCGGCCGCCCTTATTACCGGTCTTGTCTATGAAAAAAATTTAAAGTGGATACGGATCTGCGGTCTTTGTGCATCCATCCTGATTGTTTATGTCTGTGGGATCGCGTGGCTTTGCTGGTCAACGGGTCTGGGAGTAGTCCCTGCATTTCTTATCGGCATGGTGCCGTTCCTTCTTGGGGATCCTTTCAAAATAGGTGCAGCATATCTGATTGCAGAGCGATTCTCATGATTGAAATACGCGATCTTCGGTACCGCACCCTGCACATTGACTATATTGACATTCCCGAAGGCATAACCACGATTATCGGGAAAAATGGCAGCGGCAAAACCACATTGTTGCGGTTGTGTGCCGGGATCACTGTTCCGGAATCCGGAACTATTCTGATTGATAGGACACCCCCGCGGCAGACCACAACCGGTTGGGTAAACGAATTTCCGGACAGGAACATGCTTTTTTCAAAAGTTTATGATGAGATCTCATCTCCCTTGCGGTTTGGGCATGTTGCACCAGATACTGCTGATTGTGAGGTACGCAACATTGCGAACCGCTCCGGAATTTCACATCTCCTTTCCCGCAGAGTGTATGATCTCTCGGGAGGTGAGAAGGTACTTGTCGCCCTTGCTGCCGCGCTCGCCACTCATCCAAAAATCCTAATTCTCGACGAGTATGATTCGCACCTTGACCGTGAACACTGTGACAGGATCGAACATCTGCTCCGGGATTCCGGGTGCGATTATATTCTGCGGTGTACCCAGCAGATGGAGACTGCTGCAGGCAGTGATACGATCCTGATGTTTGATGAGGGAAAACTAGTGCACGCAGGTCATCCTGCTGATGTTTTTTCCTACCTCAAAGAGACCGGGTATTACCCGTTTTCATGGAGAGTGAGGTTATGAAGGTCGTCCTTGACGGCGTAATTTTAAATCGACACAGTTTTTCTCTTGCTGCACAGGGTGAATTCTCTCAAGGGATCCACCTTGTCAGCGGTGCGGTGGGCAGCGGGAAATCGACCCTTGCGCTTGCGATTGCAGGAATATTTCCTCCGGAACAGGGAATGATATCCCGTCCCGGCATCGATTCTGTGATGATCTCGATGCAATTTCCCGAGTACCATGTAACAGGAATGACCCTGCAGGAGGAATGCACTTCATGGGGATGTAAACCGGAGAAAATTTTTTCATCACCGGATTTTTTTACAAAAAAACATCAATCCCCCTTTGCAATCAGCAGGGGAGAACTCAAGCAATTCCACCTGTCCTGTATCCTTGAAAAACATTATGATCTCCTCATCTTTGATGAGCCGTTCAGCTCGCTTGACTGTGAAAGCAAACAGCGGTTCTGTCAGCGTTTATCCCAACAAAAAAAGGGTGTGACCATCTTATTTACCCACGAAGAGACCTTCCTTCCCCGTATCGACAGAATTTGGGAGATCATCAATGGTGTCCTTCATGATCGGGGGGCACCACCTGAAGCCATCTCACAATGGTCCGGAGCCCCCCCACATATAAAAAAGTTGATCGGACAAGGGAAAACTCCAAAAAACATCTCTTTTGACGATGTGCTGGAGGCGGCATGCAGGACGTAAGGATCCGTGTCTGTGCCGGGGCTATCCTCAGTTGTGCAGCATTTTTGAACCTTTCTGGTGCTGCTGCTGCCCTCATCTGGTGGCTCATATTCTCCCCCCGGCTGAAGTCAATAAACCAAATACGTCCTGTTATAGGGTTGATTGGTATGATTGGTATTATCGCAATCATCCTGCAGTTAACCGGCGGATCAGGATTTTCCTATTTTGGCCGGATGACCGTCATCATACTGATTGGCACATGGCTGGCAGCCGAATACCAACCCGGGGAATTTTTACACTTTGGTGTCTGGCTTTTGGGCACGCGCATCGGGTTTGAACTCGGACTCATGGCGGAAATGGCGATGCAGTCTCTCGTGACATTGTTGAGAGATTTTGACCATATACGAACGGCTTTGAGTATGAAAGGTGTCCCGGTAACACCAATAACAATTCTGCCTGCCGGAAACCTCCTTATCCACCTCGAACTTGCACGGGCACGAGATAACGCAGAACTCCTTGCAGTCCGAGGGTACCAGAATGGCGGGACACTGGAACCGGTATTTCTCCCCTGCAAAAGGGATATTGTTGCCGGACTGTGTGTGATAATTGTATTATTTTTCGCACTATTCCCGTTCGTGAATTTTTTATACTTCGACAGTGAAGTCCTGAGAGGCTTATTATGATCATACCCGAAGCCCTGAGGTTACGCGATGCATACTGCCACCCCTCCTGCAGTCAAAATTACTGATACCACGTTGAGGGATGCCCACCAGTCCCTGATTGCAACCCGGCTTCGGACCGAGGACATGGTTCCGCTCGCACAGGCAATCGATGAATGTGGTTTTTTTTCTGTCGAGGCATGGGGAGGGGCGACATTTGATACGTGTATCCGCTTTCTCAATGATGATCCATGGGAACGGCTCCGTTCCCTCAAAGCTGAACTGAAGCACACCCCGATCCAGATGCTGTTGCGGGGACAGAATCTTGTCGGCTACCGGCATTATCCTGATGATGTCGTAGACCATTTCGTAGCTGCTGCGCACAAAAACGGCATTGACGTATTCCGCGTTTTTGATGCCCTGAATGATATCAGGAACATGAAGCGGTCGATGGAGCAGGTGAAAAAAGCAGGCGCGCACCTGCAGGGAGCGATCTCCTATACAACAAGCCCGGTCCATAGCACCCAAACCTTCATCGAAATGGCACAGGAACTTTACGCGCTTGACTGTGACTCGATCTGCATCAAGGACATGGCAGGCCTGATCATGCCGGAGGCTGCCCGGGAATTGATTACCGGTATTAAAAAGGCAGTTGATGTAAAGGTATGTCTCCACAGCCACTGCACCAGTGGTATCGCGCCAATCAGCTATCAGGCTGCCATCGAAGCCGGTGTGGATATTCTCGATACGGCAATGTCCCCATTCTCAATGGGGACTTCACAACCCCCAACTGAGAGCATCGTCGCCTCACTCAAAGGGACTCCAAGAGATACCGGTATCGATCTCATTAAACTCCGTTCCGTCCGGAATATCTGCCTGAAGATACGGGAAAAATATGCAGGACTCCTTGACCCGATATCCGAAAGGGTGGACAGTGATGTACTCATCTACCAGCTTCCTGGAGGAATGATCTCAAACCTTGTATCACAGCTCAAAGAGCAGGACGCCCTCAACCGGATGGATGAAGTTCTGGCAGAGATCCCCCAGGTAAGAAAGGACCTTGGGTACCCGCCGCTTGTCACCCCAACCAGCCAGATCGTGGGATCACAAGCGGTATTCAATGTGCTCATAAACGGGAAACGCTACCGGAACGTGACAAAAGAAGTCAAGGACTATGTCCGGGGATTCTACGGTAGGTCGCCGGCACCGATCAGCGATGAAATCCGGAAGATGATCATCGGAGATGAGGAAGTGATTACGGTCCGGCCTGCAGACCTGCTCGAACCCGCATATGCAAAGATGAAAAAGGAGGCAGAAAAAGCCGGGCTGATCAAAAAAGAAGAGGATATCCTCACGTACATTCTTTATCCCGCCATAGCACCTGCGTTTCTAAAAGGGGAGAGAACAGGAGAAGTAATCCCCAGAAAACAACCCGTATCAAACCCGGCACCGGAGATACCAAACCAGATGGAGGTCGAAGTGGACGGCGAGGTCTTTTCAATCCGCATTATCTCCGTGGGTGGAAGCCGGGTGGAAGTTACTGCCGCTACCCCGCAGCAAAAAATCCCGAGAGGAGACGTTGCCGGAGGCATCAAGAGCAACATACAGGGCATGGTACTTAAGGTCATGGTCAGCCGGGGCGCTTCTGTCAAAAAGGGCGATGTCCTCATCGTTCTCGAAGCGATGAAGATGGAGAACCCTCTCCACAGCCCCATTGATGGCAAAGTGACCGAAATCTTTGTTGATACCGGCGATGTCGTCTCAAGCGGGGACGTCCTGCTGGTGGTGCAATGAGTTATTTCGAGAAGATTCTGATCGCAAACCGGGGCGAGATTGCGATCCGGGTGATGCGTGCATGCCGCGAACTCGACATTGAAACGGTTGCTATTTATTCTGACGCAGATAAGAACGCCCTCCACGTCAAATATGCCGATGAGGCATTCCATGTTGGCGAGGCGCACCCTTCAAAAAGCTACCTGAACATGGACCGTATCATTGACATAGCCCATAAATCCGGATCTGAGGGAATACACCCGGGATACGGTTTTCTTGCAGAGAATCACAGGTTTGCGGGACTCTGTGAGAAAGAGGGAATTATCTTCATCGGACCCTCTTCGAAGACAATCGAGATGATGGGTTCGAAACTGGGCAGCAAACATATGATGGAGTCTGCAGGTGTTCCTGTGCTCCCTTATTCCCTAAAGGGGGTCACATCCGCCGAAGAAGCAATGGATATCGCTGAACAGATCGGGTATCCGGTTATTGTAAAAGCCAGCGCTGGCGGCGGGGGGATTGGCATGCAGATTGTCGAGGATCCTGGATCTCTCCAGGATGCCATTGATAAAGGAATGCGCACAGCAAAATCTGCGTTTGGTGATCCGACAGTATTTCTCGAAAAATATCTCGTCAAGCCCCGCCATATTGAGTTCCAGGTTCTTGCCGATGCACATGGCAACCGCATTCACCTCTTCGACCGGGAATGCTCAATCCAGCGCCGCCACCAGAAACTCGTAGAAGAAGCACCCTGCCCCATCATGACAACCGAACTCCGGGAGCAGATGGCCGCATCTGCGCTTACGGTCGCAAAGGTCTCAGGATACACAAACGCGGGAACTGTCGAATTTCTGTACTCAAACGGGAAGTATTTTTTTATGGAGATGAACACCCGCCTCCAGGTTGAACACACTATAACAGAAATGATCACGGGTGTTGACATAGTCCACAAGCAGCTCGCCATTGCTTCCGGGGAAGAACTCCCCTACGCACAGGAAGATATCAGCATTCGCGGGCATGCAATTGAGTGCCGGATCAATGCGGAGAATCCACTCAATAACTTCGCTGCCGATCCCGGTAAAATCCTCCGTTACCGCTCTCCAGGAGGTCCTGGCATTCGTGTGGACAGTGGCATTCATATGGGTTATTCGATCCCGCCGAATTATGATTCAATGATCGCAAAACTCTGCGCGTGGCACGCCACCCGCTTCGGTGTAATTAAACGAATGCGGAGGGCGATTTCCGAGTATGTCATCCTCGGTGTAAAAACCACGCTTCCACTCCATTATGCAATAATGAATAATGCAGAGTATATTTCAGGGAATACCCATACTCACTTCCTTTTAGAAGAACATATCGCAAAAACACTCGAGCGCTACCTGCGCGATGAGGAGGCGAGGATGAAGACACTCGCAGGTTCGTTTGAGCAGGGAAAGAAAATCGCCGCAATCTCAACTGCCGTAAATGTTTATCTTCAAGGCAAAAAGCAGTAATAAAAAACCACCTGCATCAGAATGTTTAATAATTTTTAGGGTGTTGTTATAATGCACGTCTGCGCTGCGGTGGCCTAGCTGGTCAGGGCGCCAGACTCATAATGTAT
>CAZNIL010000016.1:0-23587 GCA_964573085.1 uncultured Methanoregula sp. | reverse complement strand
GATGCGATTGTCAGTTCCTCCTGCATTGCCTTTCGTTCAGTGATCTCCATCTTCAGCTGCTCGTTTGTTCGGAGCAGATCAATTGTCCGCTCCTGCACCTGTTTTTCAAGTGATTCCTGCTGGTTTTTCACCTGCTCTTCCAGCATCTTTCTTTGGGTGATATCCCGGGCTATAACCTGCACTGCCTGCCGGCCCTGCCAGATGATGAGGACAACTGCAGCCTCAATATCACGTACAGTGCCGTTGAGCTGGACGATCTTCAGTTCAAGCAGGGAGACCGGTTTTTTCCCGTCCGTTGCCTGGCGAATCCATTTTTCAAAGGTTTTTTGTGAACCGGGATGCACCCGTGACGTGAATGATTCTCCTGCGAGCTGCCCGGGACCGGGTGCACCGAATAATGTGAGAGCAGCAGAATTCAGTTCCATGATGGTAAAATCGTTCAGGACAAGGATGGCATCGGGAGACATCGCTACCAGTTGCCGGTAGTGTTCCTCACTTTCAAGGCGTGCCTGTTCCACGTGTCTGCGCTTTGTAATATCCCATCCCTGTGCTATGGTTGCTATGATAGTTCCTTCAGGGTTGACGATGTTTGCTGAGTTCCAGAGGACGATGTGAATTTCCCCGGACAAATGGCGAATGGGTATCTCCACAGTCTCCAGACTCAAACCATCTGACGTACGTTGGATCAGCTCAAGGGATTCTTCCCGGCTCTTTTCAGGGAAAAGGAACTCGACGTTTTGCCCGATAACCTCATCACGGGTCATGCCGGTGATGGTCTCAAAAGCATGGTTAAACTCGATCACTTGGAGATGGGGGTTCCAGACAATAATTGGTGCATTCGCGTATCGGATTAGCTTCTCAAGATACTCTTTTGTTTCACGAAGCGCCTCTTCGGATTGTACAACATCAGTGATATCCCGGCCAACCGACTGGTATTCCACAACCGCACCGTTCTTGTCAAAAATAGCACGGTCGCTCCAGCGATGCCACCGGATTTCCCCGGACTGCGTGATGATCCGGTGCCGGAGTGTTCGAACCGGATCTGCTGGTGTGAGTGATGCGATGTGTGTTTTCATCTTCCAGCGGTCTTCCGGAGGAAGTACCACCGTGTGCTGTTTCCCGATGCAGTCTTTTTTGTCCAACCCGAAATAACGGCAGTACGCATCGTTGACAAACGTGAGCGTGCCGTCAGGGGTAAACCGGCAGATCAGCTCGGTCTGGTCTTCCACAACGGCGCGGTACCGGTTCTCGCTTTCCTCTAAACCGACCTCAGCCCGCTTGCGATCGGTGATATCCTCCACGTTCCCGTTATAATATACGACCCGGCCGCTGGCATCGCGGGTGGCTTCTCCCGAATCCCGCGCCCAGATCATCGATCCGTCATACGTGCGGAACTGCACTTCGAAATTACGCACCCTCCCGACGCGCCCGATTATCGCCTGCCACCGTGTGCGATCCTCAGGGTCTGCATAGATGTCATGGACATTGACCGCCAGCAGCGATTCGAGGTCCGGGTAACCCAGCATGTGTACGAGCTCCCGGTTGGCATTCAGGATCTGTCCCGCCGGATTGGTACGGTGGATCCCCACCGGAATACCATCGAACAGGCTGCGGTAGTGTTCCCCGCTCTTCTGGAGTTCCTTGTTGATTCGTTCCAGATCTGCAGTCCGTTCTGCAATCCGCTGTTCCAGCTCATCATACTCTTTTTTTCGTTGTTCGTCCTTTTCATGCTTCACAAAAGCGATTTCAATCGCAGTCCGGAGTTCCCTGATCTCAAATGGTTTCAGGATATATCCGGAGGGATTGGTCCCTTTTGCGCGTGTTACCCGTGCAGAGTCGAGGCAGGCAGTGACGTATATGATCGGGATGGAAACCTTCGAAAGGATCCTTTCTGCAGCCTCAATACCGCTGGTCCCCGACCCCAGATCTATGTCCATAAGAATGAGGTCCGGACGAGCCCCATCCACGAGCTCGACGGCGCGTTCGCCGGTTGACGCAATCCCGGTCACGTGGTACCCGAACGAGATAAGAATCTCTTTTAAGTCTTTTGCAAAAACCGGTTCATCTTCCACGATCAGGATTGACTTCGTGGCAGGCGTTGGGTTATCCTGAAAGGGTACGTCTGCAATCGTAAAGGACCGGGGACAGGGCACCGGAACATCCGGTGAGAGAGAGACATGTCCGTCTGTTCCATCCGGATTTCTCTCTCTCTGACCGCCCGGGAAATCAATCACGCTTTTTTGGTCCCGATCGATTATTTTTTGCACCCGTGCCATAGAAATTCCCGCTCACCGGACTTCTTCTTTATCCGGTGATGAAACCGATGGTATGTTCCCGCCTTTCAGCCATGCCAGTACATCCTTTTTGACAAAATTGCAGACGAACACTTCGATATCCGGGGGGATATGGGGCACAACCTCATGGGTTGCCCCGATAAAGAGGATCCCGTACATCCCGTCCCGGAGAGATTCGCCGATCCGCTGTGCGATATACTGGTCCCGCCCGATGGTCAGTTCATACAGTCGTTTTTTGTATTTTTCACTGAGTGATTCACGTTCCGGGTCGGTTTTTGCGTTCACGATTGCTTTTACGATCTCATATTCTTCTTTCAAGAGAGCGGGGTTCTCCGTTTTTTCAAGGATGGCTCCCCTTTCTATCATGGAGAGTAAAATCTGGTGGTTGGGGATCCCGTCTTTTGCCCCCATCGCGACGAGTTTTATGCCGATTTCACCGCCGATGGGAATGCCGTCCTGGTAAATTTTTATTGCATGAGCATCGACACAGTCCAGGATATCATTGACAATCGTGCGGAGGTTTTCCCAGAATAGTGCGACATCCTTGCGGTGCTGGTCCCGTTTTTCCTTGCCGAATTTCCGGTCAATCATCTCAGAGATGTCGCTCTTTAATGACCCCATCTCCTTTTCGCTGTGGATGATTGGGATTATGAGCAGTTTTTTTACCATGCCTGATACCTTTTTGCCCGGACCGGGTCATGCAACGAGGTTCTTTTTACTTTTGAGGTCGTATTCTGGAAAGATCTCATTTACCTGTGCTTTTACGCCCATCCTTACGATGAAAATACCAACCGCGTGAACGCGAGCTACCGTGACTCTCCGGAGCGTACGATCCATGTTCCAGTTTTTGGAACAACGCTCATGGTATTGAAATGTCCGAAGTTCTGGATTTGTTGGTACACTGTAACAGATACCTTGACTTGATAAACATTACGCCAAGTTTCGAAAAATGTAAATGATGTTTCAACTAAGGGAACACGCTCATCTTTTTGCTCTGGAGGGACCATCGGTCACAAGATGAACCAGAGAAGATCTTTTTAGTCCTGTGATGTTTTCACATAGCCTTAGTTTCCGCGGTGTTTCCCCATTCCGAATGGTTCCGGTGCATTTTTTATCGAACTTCTCTTCATGCAGTTCTTTGCAATAACGAATCCATACACACCGGCATACCGGTCAGAAGAATATGCATTCCGGTCTTCAACGGACGTCTGTTGAACCGCGGAAGTGATGGTCCCTTCCTGATACAATCTATCATTGTTTCCCTGCGGACCAGCACCGGTATCATCCGGCATTGAAGTGATTCCATAAAAGCCGTCCAGCATATGCAGCGTTCCGCGTTCAAGTGCCTTGAGCACCTTTTTATCATCCATAGTTGTCATATTTCCCACTTTTCACCTGTTCGTTAGACCGACAGTATCCAGTCTCCCGTGCTATCACATAGTCATTCCCGAAATTTCCATTTCATGTTTCAAAAAAAGAAATAGCCAATATTTTTCCGGCATCCGGAAATTTAAAATATACAATCAGTGTTTATGGAAAAATGCCCCAAAAGAAGCACCGTAATCTCATTGCATCCAGCCTGCCGGATCATAAGGATAGCAGGATATCAAAACAGGAACTATGCTTTGAGGAACATCTCCTCCGGCTTTTAAAAAAAATCATGCAATAAAAAACGATAAAAATCTGGAGATTGATTGGTTTTTTACTGACCCGGCATCGTTGCTATGCTGCTCATCATTACAGGGAGAAGCGCCGCTACCATGAGCATGAGAATAATGACCGGAATTAAAACTGCAAGGACAACGGCAGCTGCTGCCTTTCCCGTGGATATCTGGTGCATCTCACGGACGCTCAAGGACTCAAGGACCAGTGTCCAGATGCCGCCGATGAATGGCCCGACAAAGGGTATCCACCCGATGACCATGCCGGGGGTCGAGCCGTACGCAAGTGCCTTTACCGTTTGCAGATAACCTTTACGCCCGCCGGCAAGGTACACCCAGATATGGAGCCAGACTCCAAAGATAAACAAAAAGACGATGGCGAGGATGGTGATGACGACAACCGCAAGGATTGCACCGATTGCCCCGATAAGCGGTAATGCCCAGCCGAGTTGTGCCATGAGCTGGTGCATGGCATTGAGTGTTCCATGTCCCCCCAGGATCAATGCGATAAGCGCTGTAAGGATCGCATTGAACAGGACAATGAGGGTGTAGTACTTGAGTGTGTACTCAACCGGTTCATCCCGCGATTTCTGGAGCGTCTCAACAGGGTTTGTGAGGAACCCTTTTACAGGGTTTACGAAAAACCATTTTGCCGTGTCATATGCATGGACAGACATAGCTGTCCCCTTTTCTTAAGATACGATTTATACAATCCGCCAGTTTCTGAAATTCAAGACAAAAAAAGACACTCATCTAAAAAATGTCAAATTTTCCTGGGTATTTTTTTCTTTCATCTCTGGAATGCAACACCTTTTTTTATGAAGATGATACCATTACGACCTGCCCACCATGGTGGAGATCGTATATTGTTTACCGGTAGATTCAGCACGTTACCGGAATGGGAATTACCGGAGTTTAAGGAGCGTAAGGGAACAAAATAGTACAAAGATTGCAATCCATTCCTGCATTCCCTCACCAGACCCACACCAGCAGAGAGAGAAAATCTACCGGGAGATACGGGGAAAAAGAGGGAAAATTATTCCTTTTCCTTTACCACAATCGTAAACGACGTCCCCGCACTCCGGTCAAGATCAATCGTCCCGTGCAATTGTTTCACCAGGCCCAGCACCAACCGGTGCCCAAGTGATTGTTTACTTCTCATCCAGTCAAGGTCTTTTGGCATCCCGACCCCCGTGTCCCCGATGGAGAACGCAAGGGTATCCGCTTCCCGGTGTCCTGCAATGGTGATCTCCCCGGATGTCCCTTGGGGAAACGCGTGCTTTATTGAGTTTGAGATGAGTTCGTTGATAATAAGGCTGATGGGAATTGCAGAGTCGATGGTAATATACAGGTCTTTTATTTCAACGTTCAACCGGATCTGCTTGGGATTCACCTTAAAGGACTGGAAAAGGCTCGTGCCCATAAATGTGACGATTTCAGACAGATCGATCCGGGAGACATCCTCGGCACGGCACATCCTCTCGTGGACATGTGCCATTGCCATGATGCGGTTCTGGAACTCTCCCATTGTTTCGAGCATTTTCTGGTCTTTGATATTCCGGGACTGGAGGCTGATGAGACTTAAAATAATCTGGAGGTTATTCCTGACCCGGTGGTGGATCTCACGGAGCAATACCTCTCTTTCGTTTAAGGACTTCCGTACGCTCTCTTCTGCCAGTGTGTGCTGGATAATTGCAGCCTCAAGCAATGTATTGGTGTGTTCGAGTTCCGCAGTACGTAAACGTACCTGCCAGTCAAGTTCCTCATTAAACCGTTTCAGTAACAGTTCCGCCTGTTTTCTGTCTGTGATCCTGCGTGATATCCCGATTACCTGAACAACAGACCCGTCAGGACCCAACTGGGGAACAAGCTGGGCATCAAGCCAGGTTATGTGGTCCGGATCTTCGTGCCAGAATTTTGCGTCATAACGGACCGGTCTCTTTGTTGAGATGACCTTATCCAGATTTTCCCGGAATTCCTGTGCAATTTCGGGGCGATACAGATTTCCGAGGGATAATCCGACAATTTTTTCTGGGGGCATGCCTATCAATGCAGCACCACCACTATTCACATACCTCACCACGCCCTCCGGACTCAACGTAAAGATCGCATCATGTGCAGCGTCGGTGAGAATTCTATAACGTTCTTCGCTCTCCCGCAGCTCATCCATTAACCGCTTGCGTTCGGTGATGTCCTTGGTGAAAACAACAATGCCACCCGCAGTGGGGTAGGCATTGATCTCAAAAAAGAAATCCTTTCCTTCCAGATGATATTCGTTCTCAAAACTCCGGGGCTTTTGTGTCTTGATCACATCCTGGTACACTTCCACTGCCAGCCGGGTCTCTGGTACATCCCCGAAAATCTTATAGATGGATTTCCCTATCGCATCCTGCATCGGAATCCCTGTCAGTTCTTCAGATGCTTTATTCCAGTAAGTATACCGCAGGTCTGTGTCCATTGCAAAGAAGATATCGGTGATGCTGCCTGCAAGTTCACGATACCGCACCTCGCTCTCCCGCAGCGCCTCCTCCGCCCGTCTGCGCTCGGTGATGTCCATCAGGGAGGCGACGCTCTTCTTCGTTCCCGGAATGATATCGATAGAGACGTAAATATTGCGGATATCACCGGATTTTGTGATAAACCGGAAATCATAATGGGTGAGTGCTTTTTCCTTGTTCTGCCTGCGCAGCTTGTGCTGGGCGAGCATCCGTTCCAGGTCTTCCTTGACTACAAACTCCGTCCACTTTTTCTTTCCCTCGATATCGTCTTTGGAAAAACCGGTGAGTTGGGTGAACTCCTTATTGGCGAGGCTGATAATGGTGCTCTCTTCCACAATAACCGTCGCGGTGCCGGTATTCTCAAAAACGGTGCGGTACTTCTCTTCGCTCTCCCTGAGTTTCCGGTCGAGCGCATGCTTGTATATCGCCATCTCGATGGTGGCTTTGAGTTCACGGTTATTGGCAGGTTTTATGATATAGCCGTACGGTTCTGTGACCCGTGCCTTCTCGAGACGCTGGTCATCAGTATAGGCGGTGAGGAACACGAGGGGGATGTCTGCGATTTCCCGGATCTTCTCTGCGGCGACAATCCCGTCCATCTCCCCGATCAATACGATGTCCATGAGCACAAGATCGGGTTTCTGGCTTTTTACCGCACGGATCGCGTCCTCACCGGTGGCGACCGGCTCCGGAACCGTGTAGCCGAGCGAGGTTAAGGTATTGACGAGGTTTGCTGCAATGAGGGCTTCGTCTTCAACCACAAGGATACGGGGATTATTCATCGGCATGACGCTCCTTAACTGCCTGCTCCGGGAACCGGATCATATACGCGGTTCCTCCCGCGGTGCTGACCTCAAGACTCCCCCTCATCTGGTGATTCACAATGAACCTGATCAGGTACAGCCCGAGCGTGCGGGCGGCAGTGATATCGATCCCTTCCGGCATTCCAATGCCGTTATCTGCAATCATGAGACGATAATTGTTGCCCTCGCGGTGCAGGGTGAGGGTAATGGTGCAGGGCTCCCCGCGGATTTCTACGCATGTGGATGTTGGGGGGAAGGCATATTTTAACGAGTTGGTGACGATCTCGTTCATGACCAGCCCGCAGGGGATGGCGGTTTCGATGGGCATCATGACATCCCCCATGTCGATCCTGCAACGGATATTCGTCGCCTTCCCGTATATCTGGAACAGGTGCCGGGTCAGGTTTTCCGTGTAGGTGGCGACATTGATCCGTGCGAGATCTTTTGTTACGGAGAGCGATTCATGGACAAGCGCCATGCTCCGTATCCGGGTTTCCAGATCATTAAACTGGGAGATAAGAAGGGGATCGGTGAGCGAGCCGATCTGGAGGTTGATTAACGATATGATCCCGGCAAGGTTGTTCTTCACCCGGTGATGGATCTCCCGGAGGAGGATTTCCTTTTCTGCAAGGGCGTGCTGTATCGCCTCTTCCGCCTCTTTCCGTTCAGTAATATCCCTGCCGACAGACTGGTATTCAACCACATGACCGTCCCTGTCAAAGATCGCCCGGTCACTCCACCGCTGCCACCGGGTGCTGCCGTCAGGCATGACGATCCGCTGGTCGATACTCATCACGGGGTTTCGTGGAGTCAATGAGGCAATATACCGCGCAACAATTTCCCGGTCTTCCGGATGGATTACTGGTTTGAAGTGGTGCCCAAGGATCTCCTCCCGTTTCTTGTCGAAATACCGGCAATAGGCATCGTTGACAAATATGTGTGTACCGTCCGGCGTAAAACGGCAGATGAACTCGGTCTGGTCCTCGATGATATTGTGATACCGCTCCTCACTCCCCCGCAGCGCATCCTCTGCCTTTATCACATCCGTGATATCCCTGCCGACCGACTGGTATTCAACCGCATGACCGTTCTTGTCAAAGATTGCCCGGTCACTCCAGCGCTGCCACCTCACCTCTCCGGATGGCGTTATGATCCGGTGTCGGATTGTTGCAACAGGATTTTCTAATGTAAGTGATCGGATGTGTTTTTTCATCAGGCTTGCAGCATCCGGAGGAAGTAACACCGTGTGCTCTTTCCCGATGCATTCGTCCCGGTTCAACCCGAAATAGCGGCAATATGCATCGTTGACAAACGTGAGCATGCCGTCCGGGGTAAACCGGCAGATGAACTCGGTCTGGTCTTCGACAACGGCCCGGTATTTTTTTCCACTCTCCCGCAACGCTTCTTCTGTCCGTTCCATCTTGGTGATATCAATACCCTGTGCAATGGTGGATACGAGTTCCGCACCCTCAGTCAGGATATTTGCCGAGTTCCATAGCACCGTATGGATCGTCCCATCAGCAGCAAAGATGGGGATCTTGACGCTCTCCCAGCGGTCGCCTTCCAGCGTCTTTTTGATCAGCGCGAGTGACGCTTCCCTGCTCTCTTCCGGGAACAGGATGTCAATCTTCTGCCCGAGGCCTTCCTGTTCGGTCCTGCCGGTCAGGTGCTCGAACGCTTCATTGAACCGGGTGATCCGGAATGCCGGGTCCCAGACAATGATCGGGGCGCTTGCAAAATCGATCAGTTTGTGGAGGTACTCGTTGGTCTCGCGGAGAACTTCCTCTGCCTTTTTATATTTATCAATATTCTGAAATGTCCCAATAAGTTTTACTATTTTACCGTCGCTGTAAACGCCCCTTCCAAGCGACCGCACCCAAATCTGATCTTTGCTGCCTGAAGGATTGAAAAGGGATTCAAGATCGTAAGGTTCGCCCGTTTCCGCAGTTTTCTTCACTACTGCCTCTACGGCTGGCCTGGATTCGGGTGCATAGAAATTTAAGGCCTCTTCCAGCTTTGGCTTATAACCCGGCCCGACTCCGTGGATCCGGCCGACCTCTTCTGTCCATGAGACCTCTTTGGTCGAAAGGTCAAGCTCCCAACCGCCGACTTGGGCCATTTCTCCGGTATCCTTTAAAAGCTGAACACTTTTCTCCAGCGCCTGCTCCACCCGCTTGCGATCGGTGATGTCCTGCACCGTGCCATGAAGCCCGATGACCTTTCCGTCATCGTTACGTTTCACGCCACCGAAAGCATTAACCCATCGTATGCTGCCATCCGGACGGACAAGTTCCAGTTCAAGGTTGTACAGTTCACCAGTAGTGAGTGCTCTTGTAACCGCAGAGCTAAGACGATCCCAGCTGGCGGGAGTATAGACACGCGGGTGCTCTGCATAGGTGGGCGCCGGTAGTGAGGGATCCCTTCCGGCGATAATATACAGTTCCTCAGACCAGGTCACAGTATCATTTTCCATAACCCAGTTCCAAGTCCCGATATGTGCCAGATGATGCGCCTCTTTCAGGCTCTGCTGTGCAGATACCAGTTCCACTTCTGCCCGCTTGCGGTCGGTGATATTCCGGGCGTAAATTCTGATGACACGTAACTCATGGTTCAGGGTGATATCTTCCGCAAAGATCTCATTGTTCAGGATAATTTCCCTGTTCACCTGCAATTCCCCGGTTTCCCGGAGCAAGCGTAAAATATCCTCTTTGTTTTCAGGAACGAACAATGCGGGGTTTTCGGGAAGACCCAGATCCCTGAGGGTCTTTAGGGTCGCTGCATTGGCAAACGTGATCGTGCCTTGTGCATCCATCTCGATCACCGGGTTCGGGTTCATCTCCGGGAAACTCGCCAGCCACCGGATTTGCCCCTCCACCAGCTTGCGTTCGGTGATGTCCTCGATATTCCCGTTATAATATACGACCCGTCCGCTCTCATCGCGGACGGATTCTCCCGTATCCCGTACCCAGATAATCGATCCGTCATACGTGCGGAACTGCACTTCGAAATTGCGCACTATCCCTTCACGCTCAATAAGGGCTAGCCACAACTTGCGATCCATGGGGTCTTTATAGAGATCAGAAACGCTAACCGCCAGCAGCGATTCGCGGTCCGGATAGCCCAGCAAGCGTACAAGAGCCGGGTTGATGTCCAGGATCTGTCCCGACGGTGTAGAACGGTACAGACCTATAGGAACACCTTCAAACAAGCTGCGGTACCGCTTCTCTGCGTCATCCGATACGGGACGTTTGGGGCGTGAAGTGCCCGCATCCTTCTTTTTCGGCACTTTTCTCTTTTTTGCAGCCATCAGTTATCCCAACCGTTTGACCGTCGTCCTGCCCCTTTGGGGATCTGGTCCCACCATAGCATCCGGACCCCCAGTCTTTCGGAGTACCGCTGTCAGGCTCCGGCACACGACATCTGATCTGGATCTGGAATACGTTCTCATCGCTGTCCCATATCCTAGTGGTTCTCTTTTGAGAGTATAGTTGAAAAAGATGGTGGCAGGGGGACATCATCTAATGATACATGGCAATTTCCCGGGCGGTTCTGGTACTGCAGCACGAGCCCCTCTTTCCGGAGAATTTTGCGGCACCCTTTTTCTTTTGCTCGAAGATTTCGGGGAAATCTTCTCTCACTCAAAGAATGCTTTCGCATTCTTCTCGCGGTTCGCAGATTGCTAATGCAATCTTCTCATAACCTTCTCCTCACCTGCGGTTCGGGAAAGGTTATCGTACAACCGTTTTTATTGCGCGTCAATGTCGCGCCCGGATCGCGGCGGCAATCTGTATCCTGATAAGACCGGTCCATGAAAAAAAGGAACTGATATTATAAAAGCTCAAGAAAATTTTCAACGGTAAGATCCGCATCCTTAATGATGATCCGCAATGTACCGCGGGCTATCTCCGGGTGGTTGGGAACGGTAAGCGGGCGCCTGACCGGATGCCTGAGATGGATATGACTTCCTTTCTGGTCATTGACCGTGTATCCCAGTTTGCCGAGGACTTTTACTACCTCCTTACCGGAAAGGACGGGGAGTTTGTCCGTCATATGTCAACGGCGACAAAGGTTTCTTTTACACCCGGGCGGTGATAGAGGGGGATACCGTCACGTGCGAGTGCGCTGAGGTGAAGTTCGATGGCTTCGGTAATATTTTTCTTTGCCTCCTTCTCGGTCTTTCCCTGGGAGATGCAGCCCGGGAGTGCCGGTACGGTAACGATATACCAGCCATCCTCATCCTTTTCGATTGCAATTTTAAAATCCATATCTGCTCCCTGAATTGTATACAGATATTATATTCCGGTATTTAAGAGGGTTCATTCCCCGCCACACCTGCTCGCAGAATGCTTTCTGCATTCTTCTCACGGCTCGAAGATTGTTGAGACAATCTTCTCTCACTCAAGGATTGCTGATGCAATCTTCTCATAACCTTCCCATCGCGTGCGGCACCAGAGAAATTTACAGTAAAAATCTCTCCGTAAAACAGGAATTCCGGAAAAAATTGCCGCGCCCGGATCGTGGCTGCCTGTTGTCTGACATATCCGGGCCCGATTCAAGCCCCGATTCCCCTGTCAGACACAGGATAACTACCAAAATGTTCGCGCCGACCATTAGCCTTATCAGCTCACTTATATAACAGAAAATAATCACAAATGACCGAAGATTTCTGCACCAGAACAGCGAGGAGGATGAGGCGGCACGGGTACGAAAAAAAAGTCGCGCATTGCTATGCCCGGTTTTTCTATGTCTCCATGCTGTCTGTGTGCGGAGCCCTGCTCTTCGTTTCATATCAGCGAAGAGCAAGGGGGGAGAAGGAGTCATCAGGCTCCTTCGACCCGATGATGGGAGCGAAGCTCTCTCCATCAGGAGAGAGCGTCGCTGGAGAAGAGCGATCTCTTCGACGTGCCATGCCCGATCCCTCAATAAAGAGCATGGCCGGGGAAGAGGGTGAAAGTTCTCTTCGACTGCCGGTAGCGGTCCCATCCGTTGAGAATCTGCCGGACTGCGGGCACGGGAATATTTCTTTGGGCGTCCGTGCCTCGCTGCAACTGCTCTTTTTTAATATACAACGTCGGTCGCCGGCTCTTTAGAGCACGGTGCCCCTGCTGCCGTGATGGTGGTCTACCGCAGGTCCCATTCATCGTAACGGGGTTCCTTGCGCTGTAACAGCCACGGCTCCACACGGCCCGTGATCAGGCAGCCGGCTTTTTTAATAAATTCATAACCGGGACCGGAACCTCCCGGCTTAGGTAGGTAACGGAAGAGGATTACAAAAAATTTCAGAGATAACCATCATGGAAACCATTGAAATAAAGGTTAGGGATGTGGCCGAACCGGATCAGATTGCGTCCGGTATGGCCGGGACCGGACAGGAGAACAACGAACTTGCGTGGATGAAGAATCATGGGGAGACTCCACCAGAGCTGGAAAAACGAACGACCGTCCTGCACAGTGACAACCCGGACGATCCCGCTGTAGTACGCAGTGCCCCAAAACTTGTGGAACGGAAGACCGGACTGCGCGGACAGGGGATCGATCCGGCAAGGAAACCAAAACGACCGGCCAGGAGCCGGACAGAGCGGGATCTTCTGGAGTACGATTCGGAAATTCCCTATGCCGCTGTGGAGAAGGCGAACCGCACCCTTGTCTGTTCATTGATTGAACGGCAGGACCGGGTCACCGAGAGCCTGCTCCTGATGATCAATGACCTGCAGTACCGGGTCGATGATCTCGAACTGACCATAAATCCTGAAGCGAGAAGGCAGACCGGGACTGGCAGAAAGGTGTTGGAATGATGCCTGCGGTAAAAAGTCCGCAGGGCAGCGGCGACCCGATCTTCTCTCTCTATGACCGGCAGGACCGGCTCTACGCGCAGCTTAACAAAAAGATCAACCGGCAGAACCAGCGGATCACGGCGATCAAAATGTGGGGGCGATGCTAAATGACCATATCCAAATCAACGGGCATGACCGAGATTCCTCTTTACCTTGTCCCGCAGGCCGTTACCCGGTTAATCCGTCATCATGGAAAGAAGGTGTACCGCATCAGCGTGAAGCGGACGCATTACCATCACTACAACATCTCGGTCCGGACGCGGTTGCTGCCAAAGGAACTCAGGCCAATGCGCGACGAACCTGCGCCGGAATTTTTCGATGAAGCGGAGGGAGTGGCATGACCCGGGGACGGCCGCCGCTTGTCGCGCTTAAGGAAGCATACCTGATTGCAATGAAACGCGGGCAGGTCATGCCGGTCTCTGAAGGGAGGTGCGATCATTTCCATTTCATCCTTTTCACAGATGACCGTATCACGTTCGTCAAGGTGAAACGGATGCTCTCGGACATGAGCGATCCAAAGGAGATCCTGTGTAACTACGAGCGCGAGATCCGGCACCTCGCCCGCGTCCCGCTGAATTCGGTCGATACCCGCGAGTTCTGGGTACGGTCACCACGCGGGACGTTTCATTTCTTCCTGATCGGAAAGGACCGGATCTTCGGGCTTCAGGCCGATGGATCAATCATGACAGGGATCGATTATCCGCTGGAGTTGCCACAACTAAAAGAAGCTCCGGCACTTCCGGCGGGAAAAATTCCTGCTGCAGATCCAACAATTGCGCACCCGGCCGGAAAAGATCCTGCTGGAACTCCGGCACCTGCACTTCCGGTAGCTGAGAAGGACCCTGTTCCGGAACAGGCACCGGCGGAGGGGTGAGTATGCCATATTACTCCCCTGGTTACAGGATAGGCCAATCATATGTGTCCCCGATCCTCCCTGAAGACGGACACCTGTCCCTGGCCAGCTCTCTCCGTCGGAGACTGATTCCTCCCTCCCCTGAAAACAGGGGTCCGGAAGGGTATCAGGTTGCAAAAAGAGGCGAATTCCGGTACATCGAAAGGGCGATATCCCCGTATCAGGATCAGATTGTGCAAACCGGGAACGATAAGGGCTCAAAAATGATCGCTAATGGACGCTTTCTGATGAAGGATCGACCACGGGGCCGGCCTGCAGGTTGCCGGGAATGGGGAAATGGGGATTTTGGGATCTCACTTCCGGCCCGGATGATCCAGGATCCCTACACCTGGATCGATGATGGAGACTTCAACCTCCCCCATGATCAACGGGGATACTGTCTCCGTCGGAGAGCCTCTCATCCCACCCTTGAAAAAGTGAGCCGGGAAGGGTATCAGGTTGCACAAAATGGCGAATTCCGGTACATCGAAAGGACGATCTGCCAATATCGGACTACGATTGTGCAAACCGGGAGCTATACGACCTCCAAAATGATCGCTAATGGACGCTTTCCGGCAAGTAATCGGTTGCCGGGACAGGGTGCAGATTGCAGAGCACGGAAAAACTCCGTTTTTCCTAAAATCCCGGGATCCATCATTTTCGATGGACTCTCGCTTGAAGAAAGGATCCTCTCTTTTTCCGGGGGTCCGGCTGAATGTCCGGAAGGACAGATGATCACAACAAATCACGAACCGGCGGGAATGTCATGACAAAGATCGTAACAGTGATGGAAGATGAGGCCATGAAGATGGCGCTCGAAGGAAATGAGGTCATACTGGGGGGTGTCGAGGTGCATGTGCACTTCCTCCGCTACCAGGGAGATCCCGGCATTGTCGTGGAATTTCTGCCGCCGTTCGGCACGGACGATGTCCCGGACTGGATGGAGGACATCGACAACCGGCTTGCCGAACTCAGTCGTCAAACGGTTATGAAAATGAACGACCACGCGAGAAAACGGTTGCTCCACCTTGTCGAACGGGACGGTGGGAAGGACCGGATGATTTACCGGCTCATCGTGACCTCACGGATCACGGACGACGGATCGCACGTGAACCGGGTCGATGATTTTGTGGACCCGGAGTTCGAGAAGGTAGATCGCGGCGTTGCCGGACGCGCGACGGACGCACGGCTGAAGGTCGAGCGGGTGATGGGGGTGAAGGAGTGACAAAACTTTTTGGATCAGTGGGGAGTTCGGATAGTTTCGCTCCGCGCCCGCCATTGTATCATAACATTCTTAGATAACCATTCCAAATACTGTGTGGGATATGCAGAAAACCAAACTAAGTTACGATGAGGAAGAGGCGTTCCGCAGGAAGCTCATTGCGCTCCTGTTAAGCGGAGCGGATAAGCCAATCGCTTCCAAAGTGAACTTCCAGAAAGAGCTGTTTCTGCTGATTAAGGCGATGCCACAGTTTGAATCAATCTTTGACTTTATCCCTCACCGGCTTGGCCCGTATTCAAACAGTGCGGAGCGCATTATTGAGATCAATTCGGATTTATTTGTTGCCGACAACAAAGGCATTTACCTGTCCGATGACGGAAAGCGGTTCAAATCGTCGGTCCAGAAAGAGATGCGCCCTGAGAACCTCGAACAGCTCATGCAATCCATCGAGTTTATCCGGTCGGTTTATGACCATCTGACCGATGATGAGTTCATGTTCCTTGTCTACATGACTTATGATTATACTGAGAAATCAGACCGTTTCGATGCTCTGTTAAAGAAAAAAAAGCAACTTGCGGACAGTCTTCTCCGGAAGAAGATTATAACCAACCACCGATATCTGGAACTTCTGAAAGGAGAGAAAAGAATAGATAACGAGAAAGGAGAGAAACTATTTATCAACTTAAAATATAAAAAGCGCTTGAGATATCTGTGAGAGTATTCTATGCACCATCTTCAAACATTTAGTGAATTAAAAACATTATTACAAGCCGGTTTTGAGGACAACGAAGAATCGTTATCGCACTTTGGTGCGACCTATTCAACCCAATTAAAAGCTTACCTGATTGAGAGCAACATTCCTATCAGTGATCTCCCCTCTCCCTCTGAATACGGGAGGTGGAAGAAGCTCGATGTCGATCACTGGTATGTGAATGACGGCGGACATTTACCGGGATCGCTCTTCCTTGATTCCACACGGAGCCGGGTTTGGATACTCTACAGCCTTCTTGATGCAGGGGAATCGGATGCAGCTGTCGCAAACTGGGTGAGCAGCATCAATGGGATTGATCGGTGCTGGTTGTCCCGGAACCAGCTGATGTATTTTGGTGGCATTGAATTTTGGAAGGAAAAGGGAATCGGATTGAAATTTTCCGATGGCCTCACCCCTGAAGAGAATGCTGGAAATTTCAGCCTCAAAGCATGGTATGGGGCTTCACGGCAGATTCCGGGACTGGATGATGTGCTCTCAATTGCCAAAGAAAAATTTGCGATCTACAGTACCCGGTGGCAGAAGATCAGCGGGGGATCGGTCGCGATCTCCGCAGAATGGTACAGCACTGGTAAGGTGACTATCAACCGTGCGGTTGATGTAGAGGAAGTTATGCTCTCGATCTCCGATATGGCAAACCGGTATGAGGACTCACTTCTTGAAGCAACAAAGATCCGCGATACCAAAATGGGGGCATTCGAGCTGGACTTCACCCAGAATATTGATCTGGATTCATTCTCCCGGACGGTGGCAATGGGAAGGGGCACAATGAATCTCTGGCTTGTGGAGACTGAGTCACAACTGGATTTCCGGAGATTCCGTGGTGTTGACCTTCATACATGGGACCGGGTTTTCATGGATGTCGGTACTGATTATGCTTACCTCACGGTGCCGGGTAAAGGGTGTGTGAACGCAGCGCCGAGGATCGCTACAGTGCAGGGCGAAGACAACGCGGGCAAGACCTCGATCTACTTTGACGGGGTTGAGATGTTTGCCTGAGACTGACAACCGCATCGTGCTCTGGCGCAATACCATCCAGCTCTTTCACAAGCAGGTGAGGGTAAATTTTACCGGCCCTTTTTTTGCATCAAGTTTTACAAATTATCGTGTTGAATCTCCTCTCATGGACAAGACAGGCACCTCAAGGACTCCGGATATTTTTGCGTGCGGGTCTGCCGGATGGCTGGTGATTGAACTTTCCTGCGATACCAGTTCAAAGAAAGCACAACTGGATTCATATAAGAATCTCGATTCACGGAGCCTCTCGACCTATGGCTGTACCGCTTACCCGACACCACCGGAAACAATGAGCAGCAGGTTATGCTTTAACAATGACGGTGATCACTGCCAGATGGTTGTGAAGGATTCTTTCGATGTGAGGAACGACCGGTTCATCAATGATGCCGCGCTGCGCACTGCAATCATCAACACGAAAGGGAAGGACATGAAACGGCTGCCTGAGATCCCGTTCAGTCTTGTTCCCGAGATGAAAAACTTTGAGATCCGGCGGGGGCTTGTCGATATCGTACTCCAGCTTTTCGATACAAAATCAGAGGGAAAGACCCCCTACCAGATGTGCGAGGAAGGGCTCGAACGCTTATTTCCCCTTATTCCGGCTAATGCCAAGCAATCGCTTATGGACAAGATCAAGCAGGAGATGGATGTTCTTATGACGACAGAACTCTCCGGCTATCTGGAGTTACGGGACGGAAAGTACTGCTCGACAGCGAAATTCAAGCAATATCCCAAAACCCGTCAGGTCATTGTCCTAAAACTGAAAGAATGGGCAAACCCGTCACAGCGGACAATGGCGGATTTTGGGGCAAATCCCAGATGATTTATTATTTTATTTCTTCGTGTTTTACGAAGACAGTGTTATCCCGAATACTTTAACGTTCATCCCATCCATTTTTTCATCATCAGGTAATCCCCATGTCCCCAACCGATCCCCCCACCCATTTTGCCTAAACACTCCGCGCACTTTCCAAGCCCCAATCGCCAAACCAGCAACACAAAAGCCTCCATTTCCGCTTTTCAAAATTTATTCAGCCATGCCCAATACCCCGCACCGCCTATATGTATATGTCCAAAGGGTTCTGCAGAACCCCGTGGACGAGAAGGATGGCAGCGCCATCCTTCGCTGTCAAAGGGGCCCCCGCGATACCGGTGAGAAACGAGAGGTTCGGTGAACCTCTTGGATCAAACCAAACCAGACAAAACTCGGGGTTCTGAAGAACCTCTCGGAACTCGAAGAATTCTTGCGAATTCTTCTCGTCTTCGGGGTTCTGAAGAACCCACTCAGAGATGAAAAAACATGGCAGATTTCGTACAGAGCAACGAAACAAAGAACGCGGTCCGCAACCTTGCGGCCCCGATATCGGACATCACAACGTTCGATGGTATCGTAGAGTCGGTCATCACCACAAACCCGTTCGAGTGCGTGGACTACATGACCGCAGGAATAACCCACCCGGGGGTTGAGAAGTCCCGGGAAGCACACACGGTACGGTTCGTGTACCAGGACCTGGAGGCAAAGACCGCCGGGACCGGTTCCCACCGGTTCAACAGCGTGGCCGGCTACACGGCAGGCGCAGCAGCCCTGATGGCAGATGCAGACCTGACAAACGCCCACGCGGGCACACCGGCACATGACCCGGCGGACGACTCGTTCTCCGCAACGGTCCGGTGCCATGACGCGAACGGCGAGCTGTATAACGTGACGTTCAGCCGGGACCGGGTCACGGTCCAGTCCTACTCAGACAACGCGATCCTCGCAAAGATCGAGACCTGGGCGGACACCGTACCGGCACTGGCGTGAGGGAGGTCGGAGATCATGGAAACCGAAGTGCAGATAACACTCCTGTTCCTTGGAGCAGGATTGCTGGCCTACATCATCATCCCCGGGTTACTCGTAATCTGGGACCGGGTGCTCGACTATATAGCCGGGTACTAAAGAAAAGAGATCAACGGGGCAGGGGCAGGAGATGTCCCTGCTCATAGATTTTTTTTGTCCAGCCGACTTTTTCGATCGGGTTTGCCGTTTCGTCCTGTGCTTTGCTTCCCTGTCGCGGGTAATTATTCCTTTTCCTTCACGACACTTTTGAACATCGTTCCCGCCGTCATGTCCAGTTCAATCGACCCTGCAGCTGCTCGCCAAGACCTATCACGAGCCGGAGCCCGAGTGACTTGGCATTGCGCCGAACCTAATTCGGCACAGAGAATAGAAATCGTGCCAATCCAACTTCAGGATGACCGATCATCCGGGTGCGTACATTTCAGACAGAGTCGATAAAATTATATTCCATCAACCGTCAATCAGGGCAGATTTCAAAACGTTATATCAACCGGATAAAAACGTATCCGGAATTTTACGGCCGTCATGCTGATAATCCGGTTGGTCCCGTGGTTTTGCAGGGCGATTATTCTTTGTGATGTTTCCCCTGAGGTCTAAGACCTGCTCATTGTATCTTCATTTCTTTTACCACGGATAGGCAACCCAGACCCGTTGAATGAATACATTTTTTACTCAATTGAATACATTATGTACTCATGCTGGAAGCGCTCATCCCTTCAAACACGCGGGTGAAGCTCCTCACCCTGTTCCTGCTCAACCCGGAGCGTGAGTACTACATCCGTGAGATCGTCCGCATGTGTGGCGAGAATTACAATGCAGTGCGCCGCGAGCTTGCAAACCTCGAATCATTCGGCCTTATCAACGGCCAGAAAAAGGGAAACCAGCAGTACTATGCCGTGAACCGGGACTTCTTCATCTACGATGAACTCCAGAAGATCGTGCTGAAGACCGAAGGGATCGCAAAAATCATCAAAGAAGACCTCGCCCGGGTCAGTAATATCGAGTGCATGTTCATCTACGGGTCATTCGCACAGGGGACTGCCGGGGCAAAGAGCGATATCGACCTTTTCATCGTCGGTGATGTCAATGAAAATTCACTGATACCCCTTATCCATACGAGCGAGCGGGCCATCAACCGGGAGATCAACTACACCCTCATGCACAGCGACGAACTCAGGAAACGAAAGCGGGCCGGAGATCCTTTCGTAAAGAATGTAATGAACGAGCGAAAGATAATGATCATCGGAGCCTGCGATGATTGAAGATTCCGAAGCCCGCGGGGTGAGGAAGGAGAATGCGGAAGGGTCATCAGACCCGACGCAGGAGAAGGCAGAAAGCCTTCGAACGAACGCAGTTCTCCGGGATCTCGAACGGGAAGGACTTATCAAAAAACTCCCGTTCGACCGGAAGAAAATTGATGGCGCGATGGCGCTCGCTCACCGGGATGCGAAAACCTCCCGTGCTGTCCTTGCAAATGATCACGACTGGGCATACACCATTGCATATAATGCAATCCTCCAGGCAGGGCGGGCACTGATGTTTGCACACGGGTACCGCCCGGACGGTGCGAACCAGCACATATCTGTAGTGAAGTTTGCTGAGTTGTACCTTGAAGGAAAAGACGCTATCGTGTTTGACCGTATGCGGCGCAAACGGCATAGTTCGGTGTATGACACTGCGGGTGCAATATCAGCAACAGAAGCAGAATTCGCCGTGGGGCAGGCGGGACTCCTGATAGACAGGATTGAGGCACTTCTTAAAAATTTTCAAATGGAATAGTTCACTGGTTTTTATCTCTTATCTCCCAAATCATCTCCGCAACGATCGACAGGTCCAATGAATCGAATCCCGAAGGGATGAGATTTTAAAAAAAACATCGTTGACAGTGTGTTGGGGGGGTCCACTCCCGTATTTCGCCCCGTTCTCGTTGTGCAAGTTTTCAACCCGTCTGTTCTCGTTATTTCTCGCGGTATCTCTCTCTCCAACAGGTGCACTAAAACTCCCGTGGAACACAGATAAGAACGGCGATCTCGACCACGTCGTTCCCACAACAGACCATGCGTAAACGTCCACGGGTCATATTCGATTGGCATGCAGATGTTGAATCCGATGATGGGTTATGACCAACGTACGAGGAACTCCAACTTTTGCGCGCAGTCAATTTTAACATAAATCCTCATAAAAATACACACCATACATGGTGTATTTTTTAAAAAAACCTGCAAACTCAACGGATCTCTTAACAACGGGATGTAATTTCCCATCACCCCTCCCAAACTTAAAACCCCCCGACAGTCTGCCGGGTTACCATATTCCTTCACCGGCTCGCCAACGCACCACAAAATCCCCACAACGTTCGTCGGGTGTCCGGGGATCACTTATTTATATTAATCATTTTTATATGACGTCGATATGGGGGATTCCCCCCGCCTTTCCCGGCACCGGTCGGACTGAAATACATCCCAAAAAACCGCCCTGAAAGAACACCGCTATTGAGCATTTATTTTCCCGTTTTAAACAGGTATTCTGGCATTTCAACCGTTTTTCACCGACTTTTTGTGTGCGGCGGACAGATAACCAGGATTAATCTGTCCACCGGATCCCGGTCAGGAGAATCGGAGCCCGTATCGGGTGTATTTCTCCCCCATGTATCTGATCTTTCTCCACAAGGTCGTGAAAAAACGACGCAGCACTCTTCGGATACGGGAGGAGCCTTGTATCCAGGGGTTAAAAGTGATGAACAGCGGTGGGTTGCACATAATCTGGAACCTGTCAGGCGCTCAGGAGATCCAGATTCCGGACCTGACATCCGCCACTCCCGATGCAGCGGTGCGGGTGCGGAACCGTTGCAGGAAAAATGTGCGGTGAAGGTGTCGCGGCATGGCGGGATTTTTTTTGGATTTTTTATGATTTTTAAAAATCGTTCTCGTTCTGATAATTTCTCATAAAAATGATTCAATGGGGGACGCCGGATGCTCATTTCCGGTTTATTTCTTTTCCTTCACGACAATATTGAACGCCGTCCCCGCCGTCTGGTCCAGTTCAATCGTCCCGCTCATTCAAACACGGTCATCTCAATATCAGTGACCTTGCCGATCTCCAGGAAATCCCGGTCATCCGTGATAATTCGTGATGCCCCGTGGCTCACCGCCGTGCCTGCAATGAGGATGTCAAGCGGATTCACCACAACGCCAAACGATGATAATCGTGCCGCTATACCGCTTGATTCCTCCGCTGCATCTTTGTCAAATTCGAGCACGGGGATAGTTAAGAAAAACCGGTTGAAGAACTGTTCCTCGTTCTTTGCCTTCTTTCGTTTGACCCCGACCATCACCTCATGGTAGGTAACTGCCGTGACGGCCACCTGCTGGTCAGCAAGCGGGATATCGGTGGGATTGCGCCCCCGGAAATAATTGATGAGAAACGAGGTGTCGAGGACAATCATGTTCTTACCCGTGCCCTCCGCCGCGAGTCTTTTGCATATTTTTCTATCTCGTCCAGAACCGGGTTGTCTTTCAATGCCCCGAAAAACGGTTCGATATTGGTAATTTTTCTCTCCAGCAGGTCTTTGATGACATCGGAAAAACTCTCGTTGTTCTGCTTGAGCCGAACCAGGTTGTCGTACACCTCATCCCGCAAAGTAATCGTCTTCATGCATGAACATAGTAACATAGATGTATAAATTAATTTTGTCACGGCGGTGTGAGAAAATAAATTATTGTCCAAAACCCTCCTTTTACTACAACCCGGGTTTTCTCAAATGATTGTTTCCGACATCGGGAAGGAACAATCACGAGAAGATTCTGAAAGGAAGCGGGGGGTTCCTTCTGCGGCACTTCCCCGTCATTTCCATTTTTCATAGTGCCGGGCGGAATGATTATCGGGATAATGTGAGGGGGGGAAAAAGAGGGGATCAATTTTGACCACAGATCCTCATAAAAATACACACCAAACATGGTGTATTATTTAAAAAAAACCTGCAAACTCAACGGATCTCTAACAACGGGATGTAATTTCCCATCATCCCCTGGACGTAAAACCCCCCGACAGTCCGCCGGGTCACCACCATTCCTTCACCGGCTCGCCAGCGCACCACAAAATCCCCACAACGCTCGTCTGGTGTCCGGGGATAACATATTTATATTAATCATTTTTATATGACGTCGATATGGGGGGTTTCTGCAGCCTTTCCCGGCACCGGTCGGACTGAAATACATCCCAGAAAACCGCCCTGAAAGAACACCGCTATTGAGCACTTATTTTCCCGTTTAAACCGCGTCTTTTCGCATTTCAACCGTTTATCCCCGACTTTTTGTGTGCGGCGGACAGGTAACCCGGATTACTCTGTCCACCGGATCCCGGTCAGGAGAATCGGAGCCCGTTTTGGGCGTGTTTTTCCCTCACATATCTGATCTTTCTCCAGAAGGTCGTGAAAAAGCGACGCAGCACTCTTCGGATACGGGAGGAGCCTTGTATCCTGGGGTTAAAAGTGATGAACAGCGGTGGGTTGCACAGAGGGTCGAAAACCCTGCTTTTAAAGCAACTTGGGTTTTCTCAAATGATTGTTTCCGAAATCAGGAAGGAACAATCACGAGAAGATTCAGCAGATTCTTTGAGTAGTGTTGACACAGCAAATTCCTGTAGACCAATCTCCTCCTCTTTTGAGGCCACGATTGGTCATAATTGTTGTGTTAACACTATATCCGGAACCTGTCAGGCGCTCAGGAGATCCTGATTCCGGACCTGACCCCTTCCACTCC
>CAZNIL010000015.1:0-23918 GCA_964573085.1 uncultured Methanoregula sp. | reverse complement strand
TAGCCTCAAAAGAGGCAAAAGATTGGTCTATTTAGGAATTGGCTGTGTTAACACTCCAGCAAAGAACCTTGCGGTTCTTCTCGTGGCCATTTGCTCCGGCTGTCGCAAACAACCATTTGAGAAAACCCAAGTGGTATTAAAAGTAGGGTTTTCGACTATACATCAACAAATCCTGAATAACCGGGAATTTACAAGGAGATATATGAACCATCTTGATCGCCCTCTCTTCAATAAAGATATACCCTGGATTCGTATGAGGAAAGGAGGAGGAGGAGGATGCCCTTTTAGAGGGAAAGCATCCGATCGATGGCACACCGCGCACTGCAAGCAATATCCTCAGGCACATGGATCTGTGGCTGCAGGTTTTTGAGTGCATCCCTGACTTTTCCAAGATCGGTCTTTTTCATATTCGTGCATACTGCTGTTTCTGAAAGTGGATAGCATTTCTTACCAGGGCATTCCTTTTGGATCCGGTGCAGGACACCTGTTTCAGTTCCGATGATAAATTCATTTTCCGGAGAGGAACATACAACTCTGATAATTCCTGAAGTGCTTGCCACGGTATCAGCGAGATCGATGACTTCGGGGCGGCATTCGGGGTGAACCAGCACCACTGCCCCGGGATGCCTTTTTTGGGCAGCCTGTACATCTTCTTTTCTGATCTGGTCATGGACAATGCAGAACCCATCCCATGGCAGGACTTCCTTGTCTGTGAACCGGGCTGCATACCGTGCGAGGTTCCGGTCAGGAACAAAGATCACCTTGTCCTGGTGCACCGACTTAACCACTTGTACCGCATTTGCAGATGTACAGCATATGTCGCTGGCCGCTTTTACTTCTGCAGGTGTGTTTACATAGCACACGACTGCTGCATCAGGATACCGTGACTTTACGATCTCAAGCTCCGGGCTTGTGATCATATCTGCCATCGGGCAGCACGCATCGGGGGCAGGGAGGAGAACAGTCTTTTCGGGTGAGAGTATCGCTGCGGTTTCGGCCATAAAATCCACGCCGCAGAAAATGATGACCTCGCCTTCCATGGTTGCGGCAGCGCGGGAGAGTTCAAGCGAGTCCCCGGTCAGATCTGCGATGTCCTGAATTGCGCCGATCTGATAGTTATGTGCGAGGATGATCGCGTTGCGTTCTTTTTTCAGCCGGAGGATCTCAGCCCTGATTGATGAATCAGCGTACATCTTTTCTCCCCTGTCAGGCAGGCTGCAATCCGGTCACTCGTTCTGCATGTGAGTAAATATTCATCTTTCCTCCACGCGCAAATCCGATTACGGTAAGCCCGGTCTTCTCGGCGATCCCAACAGAGAGCGATGTTGTCGCGCTGCGGGAAACGATTATTGGGATATTTGCGATCAGGCACTTGCGCACCATCTCTGATGAGATGCGCCCGGACGAGATTACAAAAGTCCGGGAAAAGTCGATCCCATTGCGGAGCCCATAACCGATTACCCGGTCAAGCGCATTGTGGCGCCCGATATCTTCTGAAACCATAAGGACTTCATCGATGTCAAGGAGCGCGACAACGTGGATTCCGCCGGTTATGCGGTGAAGCTCTGAATCAAGCACTGTTTTTATCTGTTCTGTTATTTTTTCTGCGCTGATCACAAAATCCGATGTAATTTTTGGGAGTTTCTCAGCATCGATAAATGAACTGGTCCCGCCGCAACCTGATAAAATCGTCTTTTTTAGACCGAGTACCTTGAACAGGTTTTTGGTGATAACGCTGATCCGGTTCTTCTCAATCTTGATGGACTCAATCTCATCAGTTTTTTTTATG
This sequence comes from uncultured Methanoregula sp., assembly GCA_964573085.1. Taxonomy (GTDB): domain Archaea; phylum Halobacteriota; class Methanomicrobia; order Methanomicrobiales; family Methanospirillaceae; genus MVRE01. The sequence goes on along the minus strand of CAZNIL010000015.1, from coordinate 22,129 downwards.
ATCTGCTCTGTAAACAGGTACCCGGTTACAAAATCTTCCAGGTTTGTTGGGCTCATCATGGCGGTCATCGCGTGCCTGCCATTGACAAAAAGAGCTAATGGAGCTTCTTCCACAACCTCATGCACGGTTTTTTCGCACCTGTCACCGTCAACCCGTATGCAGCGAAGTTTTTTTATCAATCACACCACCAATTCTGGTCTTTTTTTAATCCTTGATATACTGGTACACACCCACATCAGACAATAATTGTATGTTACCGAAGTATTTCGTCCATGCTGCCGGAACGATATCCTTCAAGATCGATTGTGATATAGGAAAACCCGATCGCTTTGAGTCCCCTGACCACATCTTCCTGTATGCTCAGTAGTGTTTGTATTTCCTCTTTAATGACTTCGATGCGTGCAATGGTTCCATACATCCTGACCCTGACCTGTCGGAATCCGGATGTATGGAGAAAATCTTCAGCCGCTTCGATCATGGCAAGTTTTTTCTTTGTAATTTCATCGCCATACGGGATACGCGACGCGAGACATGCAGCGGAGGGTTTATCCCAGAATTCATACCCGGATTCACGGGCGGTACTTCGGATGTCCTGTTTTGTCATGCCTGCCTCAATAAACGGGTGGAATATCCCTTCCTCAGTCATTGCTTTGAGGCCAGGACGGTATTCTCCCTCATCCGATACATTGCTCCCGTCAGCAACACAGGCAATCCCCAGTTCACATGCCCTTTGTTTCAATATTCCGGCCATCATTTTTTTGCAGGAGTAGCAACGGTCGACCGGGTTTTTCCTGAACTCCCGGTTTCTGATGAGGGGGGCAGGGATCACTTCAAGTGAGAGGTTATGGTCACATGCCACCTGTTCTGCCTCCGTTCGTGCAGACCGGGGCACCAGCGGGCTGTCGATGAAAACGCAGCGGCTCTTATCCATTAGTATGTCGCGGGCGACTGCTCCAAGAAGTGCACTATCCACGCCACCGGAAAAAGCGACGAGCATCGAGCCTTTTTTTGAAATTTTTTGCTGTAATAATATGCGTTTGTCTGTTTTTTTCATGCCCGTTTTTCCTGCACCTGCCCAAATGATGGTCCCGTTTCCAGATTAACTTGTGATAAAGTGAAAGGATATCTGTGTTCAAATAATTTTATGTATACTTGTTTTCGCATTCGCGGGCAACCTGTTTTGAATGAACGTATCCTTGCTGGAGACGGGCACATCCAGCCTTCTGTTTATCGTTACATGACGGAAGGCACGATCCTTTTAATTTGGAGGTTCTGGATAGGGAAAAGAGCATAATGACGGGAGAAGAAACACATACATGAAGAGGACTGAAACAAAATACACAATACAAGCCTGACAGATCTGGATCTGGCAGGACTTCTATACCCAGGTGCACGATGTTATCCGGACTGGAACACGAACGGTACAAACGGCAGATGATACTTTTTGGCGAAGATGGGCAGGAGCGGCTTAAAGACGCACATATTTTCATTGCCGGGGCTGGCGGCCTGGGCTCCCCCGTTTCGATCTATCTTGCAGTCGCGGGTGTTGGGACTATTACGCTTGTTGACAGGGATGTCGTTGACCGGACCAATCTCAACCGGCAGATCCTCCACTCTGACTGTGATACCGGCAGGAAAAAGACTGCATCAGCACATGAAAAACTATGCGGGATTAATCCCGATATCACCATTAATGTGGTTGATTCGACGATCGATAAAAAGAACGCTCTAAAACTGGTGGGAGATGCTGACGCTATCGTGGACGCCATGGACAATTTTCCGACCCGTTACATCCTCAATGATGTTGCGATAAAAAAGAAGATCCCCCTCTTTCACGGCGGAATCCGGGGATTCTACGGTCAGGCTGCCACTATCATCCCGGGAGAGACGGCGTGCTTCAGGTGCATATTTCCAAAAGCCCCGCCAAAAGAAGTGTTTCCTGTGGTCGGAGTGACCGCAGGGGTCATCGGTTCCGTTCAGGCAACCGAAGTGCTCAAGTACCTGCTCCGGAGCGGTGAACTTTTAACAAACCGGCTCTTCATATGGGATGGAATGCGTTCACATGCCGATGAGATACAAGTCAGGAGAATTCCCGGTTGTGTTGCATGCGGCAGCATTAAAGGATTAAAGAGGAAAAGAAAATGAGCGTCAGGATCCGTTTTTTTGCTCAGTTCGGGGAATTGTTCGGAACAGAGATTATCCAAGAGTCTGTGCCCGGTACAACCTTCACCGGCCTGATTATGGAAATCGCAGCAAAGAACAAGGAGGGCTATGATGCGATCTTCGATAAGAACGGAGCTTTTCTTGATTTCGTGATCTTAATGAAGAACGGCAAGCGGTTAGATAATGCTGATGCAGGAAAAACGAGAATTGCCGATGGCGATGAGATTGCGGTCTTTCCGCCGGTTGCCGGAGGTTGATGCGATATGATTGCGATCCAGACCGATGATGTGGATATCGGGGCGCTCATCAATGCGGCAAAGCAGAGCCGCACCGGTGCGGTGGTCGTCTTCGACGGCATAGTCCGTGACGATGATATAATAGAGATGGAACTGGAAGCCTACGAAGAGGTTGCATTAAAAGAACTCGAACGCATCGCGGAAGATGCAAAACAGAAATTCAACCTCCAATCAGTGGACATCATCCACCGGATAGGGCGCCTTGCGGTTGGCGAGAACATCCTGATAATCGTTGTTTCCGCGGGCCACAGGGAAGAAGCCTACGCGGGTTCCCGGTTCATCATCGAAGCGATCAAAGCTGGAGTCCCGATCTGGAAGAAGGAGCTCACCAGAGATGGCGGACGGTGGGTACCGGGCGATCATCCGCATGGGTCAGGTTCAAAGAAAACCTGATTAAAAATTTCTCATGAAACCGGGGCTAATTAATAACCCTGAACTTGTTATAAGATATTGAAATTTCTGTGTCCTCTTTTAGTATCCGGCCATTCAACCGGACACACAGCCCTGATATCACAAAATGGTGTTTGAGAATGACATTTTAAGAAAATATATGGATTCCTCATTCGAACGAAGAGAGGAAGATTTTTCACATGTGATCCGTTAATGTCTCATTCTTCTTTTTATGGAGGTAGATGAGCAGCACCCCAAGGAAGATCGGGTACAGGAGATCCATGTACATCACCCCACCGGCATTGTTGGGCGCATAGTTGCCATGGACGACCATCTCATATACATGGCCAAACCCCGGCGGCAAATGAAAAGAGCCCGCACCCGATTATCGTCGCCGTCCAAAACCCCTCATTGCGGAATTTTAAACAAAGCAGCCCAACAAAGCCCATGAAAAAGTCCCACATCCCGACTTCGCGCTGGAACGGGCTGCCGGTTGGCCATCCGATCGATTCTGCAACTTTGTCAGGTGTTAAAAGGTGACCGAGACCGAGACCAAGCGCAATCTGCCACATGAGAAACGTTTCGAGCGCCTGAACGCCCGTATGCTATTTCCACCGGTTGTGGATGATTGCGATGATAGCACCAACAATGGGAAAGAATAACGGCAAGAGGTAATTCATCAGGTCCATACCGGAATGTTTGTTATGGTGATATTAAAGTGGTGTGATAGCGATAGGGCGGCACGAATTCGGTGCTGGATGTGTTTACCCTGCGTATCTTGTCGGCCGGCAATAGTCACATTTATATTACTAAATGTTAAAGATATTTAACAAAGGGACTGTATGAAGAAAAACGCATTCTATCTTTTCATCGGCTGCATTGCTCTTGTCCTGCTCGCAATTTTCTGGTATTCGGTCGAGACCCACATCCCACCGTTGCTGATTGAATCTGCGTTCATCCTCGCAATCGGGATCAGCTACCTTGCACGGAAAAAGGTGACTGACCTGATCGAAGACGAACGCAGCGCAAGGATCACCGAGAAGGCAGCCCTGAGAACGTTCCAGGTCTTCTGGGTGGTATTCTGTGCCATCTCAATCGGGGCGGTCATGAATATGCTCTATCTACCACAATTTCCCCGGCAGCGTTTTTCCGAACCTCCCCAGGAAATTCTGCCACGGGAGATCCTGCCACCCCGCATGATGGGATATCTCCAGCTCGGCCTGCTCTGCCTGATGATCTTCCTGTATGTCGGGTTCAGGATCTATTACGCCCGGAAATACGGGGACTGGGAGACCGATGAAGAATAAGATCAAGGTATTTCGGGCGATGCATGATCTCACCCAGGAAGACCTCGCAAAGGTAGTCGGCGTTACGCGGCAGACCATACTTGCAATAGAGAAAGGAAAATACGTCCCGTCCCTTGATCTCGCCTTCAAGATTGCCCGGCATTTTAAGGTAAATATTGAAGAAGTGTTCATGTACAATGAAGATGGCAGAACTATTGACGTCGATTAACAACATCTTTCTCTGGTTAAGAGAAGGTGCGAAGAGATCTCCTGCTCCCTTTCAAACCTTCTATTTCGCGCTCTTTTGATCCATGACAATAGTATCATCATTTTTTTCCAAAATGTAACATTTAACAGTAAAATCAAAAGGTATATATTACAAAATGTCAAATATACTTTACATTAAAAGTGCAGGCATACTATGCCAGCACCTGCAAGAACAACACGGAGAACCACCTCATGAAAACACCTGGAATCTATTACGGTCTCATTGCCGCATTCTGTGTCCTGACGCTCTGTATTGTCATGGTCAATGCGACGGATGTGACACAACCTGCCACCAACTGCATCGGCATGCGAGGATTGGGACACGGACATCTCCCAACAGCTGATGAGATGATCACCCGTCTTGAACAGCAGGGTGTTGATGTCACCGAAGTGAAAACAGCACTCCAGAACGGAGACACTGCAACCGTGAAAGCATGGTTTGATACGTACCGCAATGCTCACAAAGACCAGATGATGAACAGTACTTCCCGACCCGGACCGGAGAAAATCATTGAGCGCCTCGAACAACAGGGTGTCGATGTCACCGAAGTGAAAACAGCACTCCGGAACGGGGACACTTCAGCCGTGAAAGCATGGTTTGATTCGTACCACGATGCTCACAAAGACCAGATGCCGAACAGTACTTCCCGACCCGGACCGGAGAAGTTCATTGAGCGCCTCGAACAGCAGGGTGTCGATGTCACTGAAGTGAAAACAGCACTCCGGAACGGAGACACTGCAACCGTGAAAGCATGGTTTGATACGTACCGCAATGCTCACAAAGACCAGATGATGAACAGTACTTCCCGACCCGGACCGGAGAAGTTCATTGAGCGCCTCGAACAGCAGGGTGTCGATGTCACTGAAGTGAAAACAGCACTCCGGAACGGAGACACTGCAACCGTGAAAGCATGGTTTGATACGTACCGCAATGCTCACAAAGACCAGATGAAAGCCTTTTGCATGAAGGGAAACCTGCATGCTCGCGCTGCCCCGTAACAGAGCCGGGAAGCACCAAACCCCCTCTCCTTTTTTATGGGGCAGGTATTCTCAGACACCCGTCATATCATAAGGTGTGGGTGCCCAAATAAAATTGTACCCGGATTGGCACAATTATGTTCATATCAGTTTGGATAAACCAGAGTTATAACACAACGAAAAAGGAGAATTTATGAGAAAAAGATTAATTGTCCTCAGTATCTTCCTGTTACTCGCATGTATTGCAACGGCAAGTGGTGCAACGAGTTTGATCATTGCCACGTCACCCCAGGATGCGGCTGCACTTGTTTATGTATCAGGGTATGATCTCGACCCCGGGGTTTTTTATCCCTATGAGACTGGAACAGTTACGGTCCATGTATCCAACGCAGCGAATGCGTCGGTCGGACTCTCTATGCCGAATCTCATCGATCCGAAGGTTCACATCATAAACAAGAACTCGTTCAGCTCGATGACCAACATTGGACCGGGAGCTACGGTGGATTATTCATTTTTGGTCACCGTAGATCCGCCGGATGGGACGTATTTCCCATTATTTACCGTGGCGACAAAAACGGGGTGGGAAAGTAGTTACATCCACTCGACACTCAAAATTGTTGTGGATTCAACAGACATCAGGGCAAGTATCTCAAAAAAACCAGACAATTTCTCACTCTCCAAAAAGGACACGGTGAACGTGAGTGTCGTCAATCCCCGGGACGGGGATATTACCGATGTTCTCATCATACCAGAGGGCACCGGGGTTGATGTAACACCATCGGAAACCTTCGTTGGCACCCTAAAAGCCGGCAGTTCTGTCCAAGTTCCGTTCCAGGTCACTCCTAGCCAGCAGGCAAACCTCACGTTCCAAGTCAGTTTCCGTAACGGGGATAACAAGCACACCACTTCGGTTTCCCTCCCCATACTTATTGGTGAGGATAAACTGGCTGTGGTGCCTGTCGTCAACAACGTTGTCCTCACGTCTTCCGGATCGACCTACACTATTACCGGTGATGTAAACAACGCCGGGATCACGGATGCCAAGTCCGTGATACTTACCGTGGCACCACCTGCAAAAGCAGTTGAACCCTACGCGAAGTACGCGGTAGGGTCCCTAGCGTCCGATGATTTTTCGAGTTTTGAGCTCACGTTTACCAGCAGCGATCTCTCATCGGTACCTCTCCTTGTCCAATGGAAAGATGCTGATGGGAATTCGTTCAGTACCACCACGAACCTCGATCTTGGTTCCACTTCCAGCTCGACATCGAGTACGCGAACGGGCAGTTCAGGGAGTTCTGGTACAACAGGGGCAACAGCAGGAAGTTCTGCAGCCCGGACCGGAGGAGGTCCTCAGGGTGGCGGGAGTATCTTCGGGTTTGGTGGAAGCAGGGGCGGCGGGGGCATCAGTTCGTTTTATCCTGTTATTGCCGGCGCTATCCTGCTCATTGCAGGTATCGTAGTCTATAAGAAGCGGAAATGGATTGCTACAAAGCTGAAGAGAAAATGAGTGAACGAACATGAGTGACGTCCCACTCATACGGCTTGCCGATGTCACGAAAGTGTATCACCTTGAGAGTGGTGATTTCATGGCGCTCGATCACGTGTCACTCGATATTATGGAGAACGAATTTGTGGCGATCATGGGACCTTCGGGCTCCGGTAAATCGACCATGATGAACCAGCTTGGCATCCTTGACGTTCCTACATCCGGAGAACTGTTCATCAACGGGAAGAACGTGGCCGGCATGACAAACCTTGAGCGCACGCACATGCGCCGGGACATCATCGGGTATATCTTCCAGAAATTTTACTTAATTCCCCTTCTTTCAGCGTATGAAAATGTGGAATACCCGCTTATCCTGAAATACAAAAAGCGTGACGTCACGGGAAAGGCCGCGGCCGTTCTTAAATCCGTGGGATTCGATGAGCTGATGAGTTCCCATCGCCCAAACCAGCTCTCCGGTGGGCAACAGCAGCGTGTTGCGATTGCCCGGGCATTGGTCAATGACCCGAAGATTCTCTTATGCGATGAACCAACCGGCAACCTTGACCGGAAGACGGGGTTCCAGATTCTGGATATCCTTACCGGACTGCATAAAGAAGGAAAGACGGTCATTCTGGTAACCCATGACCCGAAGATTGCAGAGTATGCACACCGGATAATACAACTTGAAGACGGGAGGGTTGTGGAATCATGAAGGACATCTTCTTTGATCTGTCAGTGCGCAGTGTAAGGCTCAATTTCCTGCGTTCGATCCTTGCATCCATAGGGATCGTGATTGGGGTTGTGGCTATCTCCTCCATGGGAATGCTCGGTACCAACATGCAGCTCTCCGTCAAACAACAGCTCTCATCAAATGTCAATACGATTATGATCACTTCAGATGTGGTCAGGACCACATCAACTGCCGGAACCCCGGTAACTTCACAAGGGATAGACAAGAGTACACTCAATGATATCAGGAATGCTGCAGGACAGAACGATGTCATCCCGATACATAGGACAAGCACCCAGTTTACGATCGGGTCCACCGATGGGAGAGGTTCGATAATCGGACTGGATCCAAACGATATCACGAAGTTCCTTACCATCGAATCGGGAACAAATATTAAGGGTGGGAGTGACGCGCTTGTCGGCCCGAATATCGCCAGTAATTTTAATATGAATATCGGGAGCAGGATCAAGATCGGGCAGAACAATGTTTCAATAACCCGCCCGACAGTCCGGGTTGCCGGCATTCTCGCTGCGAGAGGATTTACTTCCGATGGAGTAAATACCGATAACGCAATTATCGTACCCGATACATGGTATACCGATCATTACGGTGACAAAGATCTCTATGGTCAGGTCAATGTGATCCTGAAGAATATCGACACCATAAACCAGACGGAAGCAGCAATTGATGACAAGGTCAACCGCAAAACAGACGTCATTCGTGTCAGTGATGCCAGCTCACGGCTTTCCAGCATTTCTTCAACACTTGGTACAATCACCACATTCATCCTTGCAATCGGCAGTATATCCCTTGTCGTCGCTGCAGTCAGCATCTTCAATGTCATGATGATGTCCGTCAACGAACGGGTGCAGGAGATCGGTATCCTGCTGTCTATCGGAACAGAAAAAGGGGAAGTGCGCCGTATGTTCCTGTACGAGGCATTTATCCTCGGCATCATCGGGGCCGGTGTGGGAGGGATCTGCAGCCTCGTTATCGGATATTCCGTTGTTAGTGCCATGATTGGCAATACTGCATATTTCTTCCTTCCGGAAAGCATCATCTATGTCCCGTACGGAATGATCATCGGAGTTGTTGTCTGTGTTCTGTCGGGATTATACCCGGCATGGAGGGCATCGAACATGGACCCGATTGAGGCACTGAGAGCTGAATGAGCGTGGATATATATTCAACATTTTAGCGCAGGGAGTTTTTGGATCGGATGGACCAAGGTTGAGAGGCGGCGGTCGGGAATTATAACTACAGGTTGGGATTCATGTCAGCCGGCCAATGGAATCCAGAATACGTGAGATCAACCTGACCGGTTATCACTACTGCAGGAATCCGGAGATTTTGGACAAAAGCGAATTTTTGTTTGAGGAATGCTGGGATCTCAGGCTCAATGCGGGGCAATTCCGGGTCAAACCCTGAAATTCCCTGCTCGACTTCAGATGTTTTAGCAGGACATTTAGCGCGTGGATGGAGAGGTTTTTTGAGAGGCCTATCCCTGATTGCCTGCATCCATCTGCAGCTTCAACAGCGCAGCGGCAATCTCAAGCGAGGTATAATCGTCAACCATGATTCGCTCAATGGTCTCTATCTGTTTTTCAAGGTTACCGGCATCGACAGTCTGCTTGATTTTATCGGCAAATGCTTTTGTCCTTGACTCTGCAGCATCACGCGCTGAGGGGATGGGGATCCGGGAGATCGTGATATTTGCGAGGCGCTGGATCTCTCGCATCTTGTAAACATCTTCAGGGCCGACAAAGGTGATGGCACGTCCGCTCCTGCCCGCCCGTGCCGTCCTGCCGATCCGGTGGACGTAATATTCAGCGACCTGAGGGACATCCAGGTTGACAACAAGATCGATATCATCGACGTCAATCCCCCGTGCCGCAACATCGGTAGCCACAAGCAGGTCAATCTCGCCTTTGCGGAACTGCGCCATCACACGGTCACGCTGGGATTGTTTCAAGTCCCCATGAATTTCGCCCACACGGTACCCGAGAGTTTTAAGCCGTTTTGTCAACTGGTCGACGCGCCGTTTCGTGTTACAGAATACCAGCACGAGTTTTGGGTCCATCTGGTCCAGGAGCCGGCAGAGTACGTCGAACTTATCCCTGCTGTGTACGTCGATATACCGCTGTTCGACCTCGGGGACGGTCAGCTCCTTATGAGGGATCTCGACAAACTCCGGGTTCTTCTGGAACCGCCGGGAGATTGCAAGGATTGGTTTTGGCATGGTTGCGGAGAAGAGGACGGTCTGCCGTTCCTGGGGGGTCTGCTTAAGAATCGTTTCGATATCAGGAAGAAACCCCATATCCAGCATCTGGTCTGCCTCATCGAGGACAACCATTTTCACCCGGGACAGCGAAAGCGTCCGGCGGCGGAGGTGGTCGAGAACGCGTCCCGGAGTCCCGACAACGATCTGGACACCGGTCTTTAATGAGCGCAACTGCCGTTCGATCGGCTGCCCGCCATAGATGGGTAGTACGGTTGTATGGGTCATGTGGGCTGCAAGCAGGGCGATCTCTTCTGCGGTCTGGATTGCAAGTTCCCGGGTGGGGGAGAGGATGATGACCTGGGTCTGCCGGTTATGGGGATCGAGCCCTTCGAGCGCGGGAATACCAAACGCCGCAGTTTTTCCGGTACCGGTCTTTGCCTGACCGGTCACATCATTGCCTGCAAGGATAAGGGGTATTGCACTGATCTGGATTGGTGTGGGTTCTTCAAAGCCCATATCTTCGACAGCCCGGAGTATTTTTGGGCTGATGTTGAATTTTTTGAACGAAAAAGAGGTTTCCATTTCTTAATTATTGGTGCCCTGAGGTCTTTATAGATGTTATTGAACAAAAACAAAAAAATGCCGGCCGTGAATTAAAAATTTCCTGAACCTCTCCTGTCTGATTCGGGTTTTAACGTGTTTTATCAATCACACAATACCTTAATCCCGTCAGACATCATTTATAATACTCTGATAACCTGTATTCAAGCAGAGATAAGATTATCATAGAATCAGGAGTGGATTAACTGTCATTCAGGAAAGATCAAAATAACGGGGAGTTCGATGTTGAGACCCAGAACGAGACCGGCACTGAAGTAATCCGTGTACGGTTACCAAAAAAACGGAACCGGGAGATATTTGCCTCTGCCGACCTTATGATGGGGGCAAATCACATCCGTGTCCGGTGTTTCGATGGTGTCACCCGCATGGGCAGGATCAAAGGGAAGATCAAAAAAAGGGTCTGGATACGGGAAGGAGATACGTTAATTGTTGTTCCCTGGAGCTTTCAGGACGAAAAATGTGATATTATTTACCGGTACCTCAAACCACAGGTAGAGTGGTTACGAAGGAACCGGTATCTCTGAAATTTTTTTTATTGGATTTTTGTAATTCTTACCCGAATTTTTCATCCGGTTTTGTAACTTCAATCAGGACATTCCCCGAAGGTCTCTCTTTTCACTCCTTGTAAAACACCACTTATACAACGATTCCCGACAAGGGATGACTACTTCATCTCTCAGGACATATACTATACAGTGATTCGTTCACAGGATGAAAGATGAAAGGGATATTTCTCGATTCACGGGTCTTTGTGCCCGATACCACCCAAATCCAGATCCTCAAAACAGTCGCAGATAAACCAGCCTGCCATATCAGTCATGTTGTGCACCAGTTACTGCCTGACCACAGCGAAAGCATCGTCCGCTCCGGTGTACACAAGTTGCTTTCAAAAAGGTATCTCGACGGGGGAAAAGCAAATAACGAGATCCTTTTAAGGATCACTTCGGGTGGCCGTATGGCTCTCCAGCGGACAGCGGACTAAAACACCTCGTAATCTAACTGACTCTTTTTTGTTATCGCCGCTCATCAGGGCGAATCTTTGTCTCGTCATGAGTCTTCTTGTCGGACACATCACATATCGGGAGGAACAGGGTTCCCAAGGGTTTATCATCCTGATGGTTATTCATTGTAGCAGGATGCTGCAGTAGTTAGAAAAGGAGATAGATCGCGGTGATTTCAATCCGTTTTTACCGGATTTATGATATAGGCAGGGAGATCGATCTCGACTGGCTGGAACGCGAACTTGCAAAGAGCTTCGTAACAGCACGGGCGAGTTTCTTGAGGGTCAAGCAAAAGTCCATCATGATCGAGGACCCGCCCCTTTCGATCCGTATGCTGCCGGTGCGGGTGGAACGGAAAGGAAAAACGTTTGAGTTTTCCGTGGTTGCCCGTGTATATGATATCGGGGCGATCAGTTTCTGTTTTGTGTATGAAGATTCCACATCTGATTTTTCCTCGCTCAACGAGATCGCCTTCCTTTTTGCCGGTCAGGAAGGGCTCTCGGACTTTTATCTCCAGAACCTCACCAAACTTGGGGAGATCATCAAACCGCATATCAAAAACTTTGCATTCGATCAGGATTTTTTTGAGGATTATACCATCTATGTGACCGACCATAGGGACGATGCGATTGACCCGGTACCCCTGCTGATTGGTGAAAGCACAACAATTTCCCCCCAGATGGGAGAGGAAATTATCAGGAATTCGCTCAGTTACACCCCGGATGACATTGCGATCATCTCCTGGGATTCAGCCCTCCTCTGCAATCCGGAGTTGCCTACTGATCTTATTGACCTTATCGAATATGCCAATGTGCAGGTTCTCGAGCTGAGGTACTATGACCGGGAACTCACCCGCCAGATGGAGAAGATGTATGACGATATCGAGCATGCTGACAGGATGTGGAGGTTCCTGCGGACGCACCAGTACCACGCGATCATGGGCAAACAGATGGAAACGTATGCAGAGATCTCCGAGATTATCGAGAAAGTCAACAACCTGATCAAAGTCACTGAGGACGTTTATTATGCCCGGGTCTATGCAACAGCCTTAAAGGTGTTCCGGAGCGGGCAATGGAGCGGAAGCGTGAGCCGGAAGATTGATGTGATCCGGGAGAATTATTCGATGCTCTCAGATGAAGTCCGTATCCAGCACTCAAACTTCCTCGAATGGGTGATTATCATCCTGATAGCTCTGGAGTTTGGCCTCGCCATCTGGCAGAGCATGCGGGCATAGCACCCGTAAAGAGGCACCAGACAGGAGTTCATTCCCTGATCCATGACGGATGCATCAGATCCTGTTAAAATCTGCAATTCTCCAATCCAATAAAAACCGTAAGGTCGAGGAATAAAAGAACAAGACATGTTCACGATATAACCTGAAAAGAACAGGACATGTCGTGAAATTTTTATTTAAAAACGAAAGAAAGAAAAAATTTAGAACCGGGGTTTCCGGTGCTTTGGAAGGCAGTCCTGGCAATAGACAGGTCTTCCTTCGGTTGGCTTAAATGGTACTTCGCAATCTTTACCGCAGTCTGAACAGACTACCTTTGTCATTTCACGGGGGCCGAAGTTTCTCGGACCGCCAAAATTTGATCCATACATAATGTTTCTCAAACAGCCTTTTGTTAGAAAACTGTATACTAAAGAGAACGGCTGAGTTTAAGAATCTCTGCATGCCTGCAGGAGAATTTATGGTGCGATACTCATGCCCTTGTATATTTCTGTTTCACTGCCATCCTTCCCGCAATCGTTTCTCTTATTTCCTGAACCGATCCATGTAGTGAGTGTGATGCGCGAGCCGCCGGTCAAAAAGATCCTGTACTGGTGCGACCACTGCAATGTTCCGCTTATCGGGCAGGGATGCGCCTGCGGCATGAACGGAAAAAAGATCCCCCTCCTCCAGCCCTACGATCTCCGCCCGGCATTAGCGGCAGATATGGCGCTGATAACACGGCTCATCCATGAGCGGTTCGGTGAAGTCCCACTCCAGAAAATAGTACTTTTCAATAAAACCGGCGGTATCGACCGGGCTGATCTTGTGATTATGAACGGGGAGCGGTTTGGCTGGCTGACGTTCAATCTGGTGGCGCGGAGATATTCCCTCGATATCGCACCGGAAGCCCTGCCGTTCCTGCTCCCTCATGCAAACCAAGGCATCGTCGACCTTGAACAATACACCGGTGTCAGCAGGGAACAGGGCAGGATCGGGGGCAAGAAGTTGGTGCTCAACACCCCGGTACCCGATGGGACGGCGATAGTAAAATACCGGAATAAGTTTGGCACCGGTATGGTGAGAGACGGGCAGATCAAAGTCAGGGAGATCGTTTCCGTTGAACCAAGAACGCCCCAAAACCCGGACTGGAGCGTTGCTGTCCACCAGAACCGGTACCACCTCAAAAACCTTGAGCGCACCGCTGTCAGGACTATCAGGCACCACATAAAGGACCGCCCGGTCATCAACGTCTCGTTCTCCGGGGGCAAGGATAGCACTGCTGTCCTGCACCTTGCCCGTAAGGCAGGCGTGACATCGGCGTTTTTTATCGATACCGGCATCGAATTCCCCGAAACGGTCGAGTTTATTCGGGCACAGGGAATTGAGATCATCCCGCCGGTTGTCGATTTCTGGCAGGCTGCGGAGAAAGCAGGTCCTCCGGGTAAGGACCACCGCTGGTGCTGCAAGCTCTTAAAACTCCGGCCGCTCAAACTCTACCTCACAAAGATTGGCCCGTGCGTGACCGTGCAGGGCAACCGGTGGTACGAGTCATGGAACCGGGCCGATCTCGAAGAGACAAGCCAGAACCCTGACAATGTGCTCCAGCTCAACCTCTCGCCGATCCGGAACTGGCGGGCGCTCGAAGTATTTTTGTATCTCTGGTGGCAGAAGATACCGATCAATGTGCTCTATGAACGGGGCATCGAGCGGATCGGGTGCTACCCCTGCCCGTCAATGCTTGAGAGCGAGTACGAGGAACTGGGGAAGATGCACCCCGGTGCGGTGCACCGCTGGAACAAGGTGCTTGAACGGTGGGCTGCAAAAAAAGGGCTGCCGGAAGAATACCATCGGTGGGGGCTCTGGCGCTGGAAGGCACTGCCCCCCAAAATGCGGGAGCTGTGCGGTGCCCGGGGGATTTTACTCAATGAGGATTATTCCTTAAAGCCTGTGAGGGAACACAACGTGGAACAGAAACAGGATACAAAACAAGGTGATGCAATCGTGACACAACCTTTTGACCGGCTACCGAACACATTTGATGCGGAGAAAGCCCGCAGGGACTTCCCGATCCTTTCAGAACTCATCTACTTTGACAACGCGGCAACTTCTTTCTCCCCGGAGCCGGTGGTGCAGGCAGTGGTCGAATTCGAGCACCAGTACCGTGCAAACGTCGGGAGAGGGGTGCACCGGCTGACACGGATCGCCTCGCAGCGTTACTGGCACGCCCATGAAAAGGTGGCGAAGTTTATCGGCGGTCAGGATGGAGTAACAGTTTTTACGAAAAATACTACTGAGGCAATCAACATGGTGGCGCAGGGGCTTGCTTGGAAGGCAGGAGATCATGTCATCACCACCGTCCTTGAACACCATTCAAATCTCCTGCCCTGGAGGAACCTGAAAAAGCAGGGCGTCGGCGTCGACATCGTCAGTATTGAACCGGACTATTCACTCGACCTTGGTGCATTTGAACGGTTAATTTCAGATAATACACGTCTTGTCGCGGTCACGCATGCCTCAAATGTGCTCGGCGTGATCACCCCTATTGAGACGATCGCCCGGATCTGCCATGACCACGGCGCTCTCCTCCTCATTGATGGTGCGCAGGCAGTCCCGCACATGCCGGTTGATGTCGCACAGCTCGGGTGCGACTTTTACGCTTTCTCCGGTCACAAGATGCTCGGGCCGACCGGCACCGGCGTCCTCTGGATGAAGGAACCAGTCATCGAACCTTCGATGCTCGGCGGCGGCATGATTGAGACCGTGACAGCCGAAGGATATACCCCTGTGGAAGGCTACCAGAAATATGAGGCAGGCACCCCGAATATTGCCGGGGGGATCGGCCTTGGTGCGGCAACCGATTACCTGACGGCGATTGGAATGGACAAGATACGGGAGCATGAAGAGCGGATCACAACCCGGCTTATCGACGGGCTCTTGAAGATCAACCGGGTCCGTGTGTATGCCCCGGCACAGCAGGCATCCCGGATTGGTGTTGTCTCGTTTACCATTGACGGGCTTCACCCGCATGAGGTCGCCCAGCAGCTCGATGAGGGCTCCGACATCATGGTGCGGTCAGGGCACCACTGCTGCCAGCCGCTCATGGACTATCTCGGGCTTCCCGACGGTACGGTGCGGGCAAGCCTCGCACTCTACAACATCGAACAGGAAGTTGACCTGCTCATCGCAGCGATTGACGAGATCGTCCAGGGATTGTAAACCGGGCGATACTCCAATCAATGGTCCACCCAATGACTTCGCAAAACGATGCAAAGCAACGGGCTGCGATTGTGCCCGGAATGAGCGTTGATATCGTAACAAAAGCGAACCAGCGGAGCGGAAAGGTTGTCAGGGGCATCGTGAAAGAAGTGCTCACCAACACCTCATTCCACCCTCACGGGATTAAAGTAAGGTTACAGGACGGACAGGTGGGAAGGGTGCAGAAGATTATTCCGGCGGAATCGGAAAAGGGAAAGTGATTATTTCCGGTTCTATCAATTAAAGGACCAGGACAACCACACGAATCTCGCTGGAATAGGTAAAATCCACAAGAACAATGGATCCCTGTTCCAGCTCATTCATCTGCCAACCTTCTCTTCGAATACTCCTTCCACGCATCATCCCGGTTTTCATAATCGATCTCAATCTTCGCCTTCCGGAAAATGATCCGGTCGTCATCCGATGAAATCTTCAGGTAATCCCCTGCCTCAATACCAAGGCGCGAACGGATTTTCTTGGGAAGGGTGATCAGCCCGTTTGAAGATACCTTGACAAGTGTCTGGTCCGGCATATATTCCCACATCTTAGAATTAAAGATTCTTAGATTAATAGTGTTGTGGGATCGAAAGGGTTTCATTGTGCAACAAACTGGTTGACGATACCTATGACATCGTACACTTTTAAGAGTGAATTCCGATAAGACCTATATGCTTCCGTCACGTACGAGACCACCCTGCCACTTGCAAAAAAATCCGGGGCAAGGGGGGTATGCCATGTGGGGGGAGGTCTCATTCCGGCAACAGTAGGGGGTGGTCTCACGGGAACCCCCCGCCCCCAGTTTTCCACGAATACCGGAAACCGGCCTCACCGCTTGAAACTCCATGCGAACCGCTGCCCGACCGGATGCAGCAAGGGGGGTTCAAACCAGAAAAGAGGGGGAGGGGGTTGATCTTGTAGTGTAAAGTGACATCGTGTCCTTTAAGCAGTCCTCAAAGATCTTTGAAACAAACTGTCCGCCATTGTCTGTGTAAAGCATCCGTGGCTTATTGAATCTCTTAAAATTGAACAATAAAAATATATTTTTTATCAGAATAAAATGATGTTTACATACCAAAGACTATTAAAATTTATCCTCTTACCGCTCCTGGTGCTTCTCCTTTACGAACTTTAGAAGAGAATTCTTTTTTCACCTTGTCCTTTACAGTATCAATGACACTTTTATCAGACTTTTTTTTATCTGCCATAATAATTTCCTCGCACTACCAGATTTGCTAAATATGAATTTATCAACTATCAATATTTATATAAAATATAAAAACTTTGCCGTTATATCAGCAGCATCCATTAAATGACATCGTATCTTTTATTTTCACACCACGAGAAAAGTACTTTATATACTATAAATTTATATAACGATCTTATGTCCTCCTTATACATTGAGAACAAAAATACTTGGGGGAGAGAGGGTCGTTTAGAGATTGAAAACCAAAAAATATCAACCCCAAATTATGTTCCAACCAGAAGTGAATTTTTAAATTTACAGGAGTCTCCTTTCGTCGATAAAAGGGATTATAGGAAAATAAATTTTGGAATTTATGGTTACTGGCTCAATGATAGTACCATTAAACGAATAAGCGATAAAGGGAAAGCATATCAAAATATTAAAAATTACATCAACCAACGGATTCAAATTATTGAAACCCCCATCAAAATGCTTCATTTTGAATTTAATCCGGATGTTTCTCATTTAGATGCCGTTACGTTGAAACTTTTATTGGATCTTCAAGTTTCAGCGGGAGCAAATGTTATTGAGATTCCCCATGTCCCAAAACAAGGTAATAACTATAAAAAAATACTGGAAAAAGCTGTTGAATGGAAAAAAGAGAGTTTAAATGAAAATCAACTTATGGCAATTGCATATGAGCGCGACGATATTAAAATTATAAAAACAAAACTCAACGAGATAAATTCCATCGGGATCCACATCCATTCTGAAAATTTCCCTCTCCTATATGAGATTGAAGAAAAGATACGTCCTTTAGATATCTGGACACACGCATTTTCAACACCTAGATCTTACCGGAAAGTAAATTATAAAGGAACGATGGGTGCATTCCTCAACAAATTTGGAATCGATACTTTCAGTACATATGTTGCAACTTCAGAAGTTGCCAGAAATTACGCTTATGCACAAGAAAATAAAACTGATATTCAAAAACAAGAAGATGCGAGGACAAGCAAATATTTTAATCCTATTGACTACAGCACAACTAAATATGAGACTATGGATAAAATATTAAATCCGGATAATATCGCAGAAATTGAGCTATCGAAATTTTGTTCTTGCCCTGTTTGTAGAAAAAATTCTCTCCTTAGTATTGTATCTAATTTCGGTTCAACTCATATAAACACAAGATCACACGAAGTTTTAGCAAATGCTAACGAATCAGCAATGATTAAGGAGAAGATAAGAAGTAATGAATTTGATGACTATCTCAAATCAAAGAAATTCGCTTACATGCTGACGGGGAGATCTCAAGCTACGTTCCAATAAGAACCATAGTTGCTTCAAATCTTTCTGTTAATTTTTGAATCTCGTTCTCATCTAATGGGAAAGTAGTTTTTGGTGCAATGAGGATATCGGTAAACTCTCTCTGTAAATGTAACAACGATTTTAATATGCTTTTATCTTCGATAGGCGCATTGGGAATAAATTCAATAAATAACAATTCTGCATTACGGTTTAGATTTCTTTGAATGCTATTTCGTATTTGTTTGAAATAATCCCCATCGAAATGGGAAAGATCAACTTTTCGTTTAATAATTTGGATCTTCTGCATTTTATTAACCCGTTTTGTTTTCAGGGAGAAGCAATACCATCACATCACGGCCAATCCATGTTTTTGGTACGTAAATCAAACCATTCGATTTTCCAGATTTTCCAACAGAAAATTTTTCGAAATCTACTATGTCCAGCGAGATCGACCCCTCAAACTTCATATGGCATCCAAACTTTTACCTAGTCATTAACTAGTTTAAAACCAGTTAATGACTAGTTTTATTTACAAATGTTGATACTGTATTATTTAAATATTTTCCAAGATTCAGACAGAAACGGGTTTCTCCTTCATAATCTGCATTGGTGTCTTGTATCCCAGCTTCTGGATTTCCCTTTCGTTGTTGAACCAGTTCCGGAACTCTTCAAGGCTTTCAGAGAGTGATTTGGGAGTCATATAATTATGGTATGCGATCCACTCGTCAAACATAATCGACAAGACGGTAAAATCTATTGGGAACTCTGGTGGGATTCTTGTTCCGAAAAAGTGGATCGGGAGAAGGGTAAAAGTTCTGTTACTTGAAGAAGTCGCTGAAGAAGAGTGAATCTACATTTTCGATATTTTTCATTGTTTCGTTAAGTGCCGAAATCTCCTTAGTTTGGTACTTTATTTTACATTTCCGGTATTTTAAGGACGTTTCTCAGAAAGTCTATATTCCGGAAATTTCAAATAGTAAAAATAGTGTGAGGTGATCATAAGTCCCATTCGCCGATTCGTAAAGCGGATCGCCAAATTAGAATGGGCATATCACTATGTGCGGACGGGTTGTAAAACTTTAAAACCGAAGTGGCGAGAGTCGGAAGACTCAGGACACGCGGCAGTAGAATCGACAACTATCTGTTTTGTTGTCCTGAGAAAAATAGTTTTCGGTATTGGATAGCGAGTGCTCTAATTTGCCTTTTAAGGCAGGAGAAAGATAAACTATGAATCTGGCAGAAATAATACTGCTTACTTTGGCTCTCTATATTGGGGCATATATTGTCTTTTCATTCGCATCAAATCTTTGGTGGCTTGGATTGATAATGGCAGGGTTTGCAGTGCTTCTTACAATACGGGTTGCCGGGGAAATACTGTTTGGAGATCCTTCAAGCAGTTAAAATATTTTAATTTTTTACGGATTTTCTACCAATACCCCAAAAACTTAGTAACAAGAATAAGAAGAACAATCAAGAAAACAACAATCCATACAGACCAGCTCTTTTTCTTTTGCCAAGGAATACCCCGATTTCGATGTAATAACTTATTGAACTTTTCATCCACACCCTTCGCTCTCATCGGAGGAAGGTTGGTTTGTGGTATTTTTGAGTGCTTATCCGTTTCATATGCAACCTCCCGTCTTTGTCCGATTTTTGCCCGATCAATATCATCCATGTGTGTAATTCAATTCGTGTCTCGATATAATTGTTTTCGTACAATCATTTTTCTTATTTGAATTCTGAATCATTCACTTATGGGGCTTTGTGAATTTTGTGGAAAGGAAACCAGAATACCATTTACTTGTAAGTTGTGCGGTCAGAACGTATGTGGAGATCATAAACTTCCTGAGAATCACAAATGTATGTATGTCGATATTGCAAGAGGCAAATCTGAGAAATTCAAAATTCCAGAACAAAATATTTTCAAAGGGACTAAACAGCATAAATAAATTTCATATTCTGAAGAACTTTTTAAATTTGTAAACTACCCATACCCCAAAAATATATTCGAACAGTGTTCTTTTCATTGATGGATTTTGGTACTGAACCTTTTTCCATAACCGGTTTCGGATTTTTTGCCGAATTGTATGCCCACGAAGTCCACGTCCTTTACACATATCGTGGCTGGTACAAACAATACTCCAGTTAATTTTCTTGAATTTTATTGGGCGTGGTGTATCTTCGTGTGAGATTCTTTCGGCATAATCAAGCGTTCGCTTTGTAAAAAAGTAATCAGAATCTCGCATTTGCTCAACTCTATCTTTTACGATTATTCACAACTCTACTTTAATTAAATGTTTTACAAAAAGGACACGATGTCACTTTACACCACAGATAGTGGCAGGGGGTATCCCCCACCATCGTACATGAGTGGGGGGAGCTGGTCTGAGCAAGGTCGACCCCTTGGAGGGGTCTGAGGGGGTACCTCACTTTGATCGGGTGGGGGGGCACCTCATGACACATGAGTGGGGGTACCCCCTCTGTTTGCACAGGAAACAAAGGCCGTCCCGCTGGAGTCTCCGTCGGAGACCAAAAACCGGAACAGGGTGGGGGTACCCCCTCATGTGCTCAGAGGTGGGGGGTGGGTCATCGTACTCAAGACCCCTCACGCGATCGCGGAAGGGGTCTCGATCCAAGTGGGTGGGGGGTATACCCCATGTCCGCGAGTGGGGGGTGCCACCCTGTTGTCGTCGGGAGGTTTCTGAAGATTGATGCGGCATAGGAAAAGATGAGGGGGGTAAATGAGTTTGAAGGTGGGGGCAGGGTATGACCGATGGGGGGTATCAGGGTGGCCCCCAAGTATGTTGATTAAAAATTTTTAGGATCGTGATAATCATTAATTTTTAATTCATCAGGGAATTTTTGCAGAGAAATTTGTGCTAATTTTATCGTCTTCTCCCTTTTTTTCCCACGTTCAAATTCTTCATATTGCATTGCAAGGATTAAATAAATCAATGCGGCACGAACGGTTTTAAGTAATTTTAGTGTTTTTCTCTCAAAATCATGAATTTCAATTGAATATGAAAGATTCTTGTCAACTTCACCTAAAAAATTATAGGATAAATTGGGATTATCATCATCTGATAACTTTAATTTTAAAAATTTATGTTCAAGATGATTTCGGATTTTATACCACTCCTTTGCATCTGGTTCTAATGCATCGGTATATCTGATATCATCCTCAAATAGATCTTTACTTATCCAAAATAATCCCAGTAACGGGAGATTATTTTTTTGTGTGAGATTTGGATTTAACACAAAAATTTTTTCACCTGAAATGCTCGATTTGCGTTTATTCTTTTTTTGTTCAATATACCATATCTTTTTGAAATACACTCTATTCTCGATTAGCCCTAATTTGAAATAGTAATTTAAAAAGAAGGCAATCTTATCAAAAATAGAATAGCAGATCCTGAATGAATTTTTTATTTCTTCGGAAGCTTTCGAATAAACAGGATTGTCTTCTGTATCAAATAAAAAAACCTCTTTATCTGAAAAATGGGCTTCATTTTCTGAAATGCCCTTATAATAAGAATATCTAGCTGTCACAAATTCTTGTTTCAGGAGGTTATACAATATTTGACAGTTAGGACCTTCATAGATTTTTGTTGTAATGGACGGAATATGTAGGATATCATTTGCTGCTATCGGATATGGCCCAATATCATTAAGCGGATTTAAAAATAGGCAATTTTGTAAACACCATTTTCGATATTGAATTTCTTCAT
>CAZNIL010000014.1:0-24091 GCA_964573085.1 uncultured Methanoregula sp. | reverse complement strand
ACCATTGTCCACATTCATAAGGGTTTGTCTCCATTCTGTATGCGCCTTTTAAGTTTGTGAAGTATCGTGAGCGCCTGAAGGGGTGTCATTTCATCGACTTGGATCGCTCTGATCTCATCAAGGATGGGATCGGATCGCGGATCGGGGGCGCGATGTGCATCATCGGCAAGGAGCAGCTGCGTATAGCGCTGAACCTTTTGTGAAGGCGCCTGAGTCCTGCTTATCGTCTGCGTGAGGATTTCATCTGCACGCTCCGTGACTTTTTGGGGGATTCCTGCGAGTCGCGCGACGTGGATACCGTAACTCTTGTCGGTTGCGCCGGGGATAATTTTGCGTAAAAAGATCACATCGCTCTTTGTTTCACTGACTGCAAAATGAAAATTCTTCACTCTTTTGAGCTGGGACTCAACATTGACAAGTTCATGGAAATGGGTGGCAAAGAGGGTCTTTGGCCCCGTGCGGGATCTTCCGTGCAGGAATTCAAGGACAGCCTGCGCTATGGCAAACCCGTCAACGGTACTTGTCCCCCTGCCAATCTCATCAAGAATGACAAGACTTCTGTCAGTCACATTGTTGAGGATATTTGCAAGTTCAAGCATCTCCACCATGAATGTGCTCTGCCCGCTTGCAAGATCATCAAATGCGCCGACACGGGTGAAGATACGGTCAAGCATACCGACCCGTGCATGGGCTGCGGGCACAAAGCTGCCCGACTGTGCCATGATGCAGATGAGTGCCACAGCCCGCATGTAGGTGGATTTCCCTGCCATATTGGCGCCCGTGATGATCATGATTTGGGTCCCGTTTCCGGACAGGTCGGTATCATTTGGCACAAAACCGGCAGGAACGTTCCGTTCGACGACCGGGTGTCGTCCTTCACGGATCAGAATGTGATTCTTCTCATCGAGCACCGGCCTGACATAATTATGAACCTGCGCCACCTCAGCGAGTGCGCAGTACACATCAAGTGCCGCGATGCCCTTCGCGGTCACCTGAAGATCGGGAACTGTTTTTTTAAGCTTGTCAAGAAGGGCACTGTAGAGTTCCCGTTCAAGTGACAGAACGCGTTCATCCGCATTGGTGATCAATGCCTCTTTTTCTTTGAGTTCGGGAATCGTGTACCGTTCGCCACCGGCTGTTGTCTGCCGGCGCTCGTAGTGAGAGGGGACACGGGAGATGTTGGATCGGGTTACATCAATATAATACCCGAAAATCCTGTTATACCCGATTTTCAAGGATCTTATACCGGTACGATTGCGCTCTTTTTCCTGCAGTTGGGCAATCCAGTCCTTTCCCGAAGCGAGGATGGTTACGAGTTCATCGAGTTCTGCAGAGTAACCTTCCCTGATAACACATCCGTTCTTTGCTGTTGCAGGAGGATCATCGATAATCGCCGTTTTAATAAGGGTAAGAGTATCCGGCAGTTCATGGAGATTAATTGTTGCATCCCTGACAAGAGCCGGGGGTTCTTCGCCCTGTCCGTTGACCAGATCTTTTATCTCCGGGATCAACCCCAGTGATACCGTGAGTGCCACAAGGTCGCGGGGACCGGCATTTCCATATGCAATCCGTCCTGCAATCCGCCCGACATCCGCCATCCGGTTCATCAGGGCACGCAGGGCATGACGGACCGTCGGTCTCCTGACAAAAAATTCTACCGCATCAAGCCGGCGATTAATCTCTGTGGGATCGATGAGAGGGCGTACTACCCTGTTGTGGAGCAGTCTTGACCCCATCGCTGTTTTTGTACAATCAAGGCAGGAGAGCAGGTTTGCGCCTTTTGCCAAAGTGCGGATGCTCTCGGTGATCTCAAGATTGCGCAACGTTGTCGCATCCAGCATCATGCACTGCGCGGTTGAACGGGTCGATAATCCGCTGATGTGGGGAAGAGGGGAGTTCTGGGTCTCCTGTGCATACCGGAGTGCAGCGGCTGCAGCACCCAGTGCTGCGGGAATATCCTCGCACCCGTATCCGGCGAATGACGATACATGGAATTGTAATGCAAGTGTGTTCCTTGCATTCTGTTCCTCAAATGCATCATCACGGTACGGGTTGACAACCACCGCAAGATTTTTGATGGCTGTAATGATTTCTTCAGGAATACATGAAGGGACAATACATTCCGCGGGATGATACCGTGCAACTTCGGAAAGGAGATCCTGCAGGGAATTTTCTGCAGATATACTAGTGACAAAAAACTCCCCGGTTGAGATATCGAGAAATGCAAGTCCCCATTCCCCATTAATGGCGCCCGGGCAGACTGCCATCAGGTATCGTGCATCGGTCGACAGGATTATTGAAGGGTCGATCACGGTACCCGGCGTGATCACGCGCACGACATCCCGCCTGACGATCCCTTTTACCGATTTTGCGTCTTCCAGCTGGTCGCAGACGGCCACGTTGTATCCTTTCTGCACAAGCTTTGCGATATATCCCTCCGCTGCATGGTACGGGACTCCCGCAAGCGGGATTTTTGAGGTGCTCCCTTTCGAGCGTGAAGTAAGTACGATGTCCAGTTCACGGGACACCAGTTCAGCATCAGCAAAAAATGTCTCGTAAAAATCACCGATATGGAAAAAGAGTATTGCATCGGGATAGCGCGCTTTGATAGACATATACTGGCGCATTCCGGGTGAGAGGTTCCCGGCGATATCCTTTATAATGACATCCTCTGCCATCGCGTCCTTCATTCCTTATGGATGGTATCTGTTTTGAAAAGATTAAACCGATCTGATCCTGAACGTACTGGTGGAATGGCTCGGTATCAGAGCATTTTCATGGGATTTTTTTATCATCTGCTGCGAGAAAAACCGCGATCTGACATCAACTGCATTTTTACTGAGAAAAATATCTGCAGGGTCATTTCCTCATTTTACGTCCTTCGTACGACAAATAGTATGATAAACGGGAGAACCACAATTACGGTAATCATTTCAAACAGCAGGCCGGTTGAAAAGGCGGTGATCATGGGAGAGGCTATGAGGGAGATCAGTGCAATCCCGGGCCCAAAGCCGTAATTTACAATAAGCAAGCAGATCGCCAGAAGAGAACCAATCCCGATTGCTGCATTTTTAAAGTCCTGCGCGCTTGGAGCAAGAGAGAGGACGATGCTGCCGCACAAAAAGAGATATAAAAAGAACCAGCCATTGGGATGATCGATAAGGTTCTGTGAAAATATTATTATGATGTTTTTTATCATATCTTCACTCCCCGCAACCAGATCTCCGGTCAATGGGACAACGGGAGGTACAATACAGCCAAAGTATGTCGTAAAAATCCATGTCAGCCCGGCAAGGATAAGCGGGAGGAAAAAGAGTGGTGCGGTGCTGATGATAACCGTCCCAAGGATAGGGATTCCGGGTTCCGAATAGGTGACTGATCCCCCTTCTTTTGAGAAAAACACAACTTTTCTTATCTCTGCCCCAGTGACAAGGCACCCGATCATATGAGATATTTCATGGAGGACAACGCCGGGCAGACGGATCGCATAGTACAGGGACCGGAACGGGACAACCTGAATAAAGAGCCGGTCAAGTCCGACCGATATCAGGATAACAAGGACGGCAAGGAGGATGAACTGGAAAAAACCTGATATGTCCATGGGGAAAATTCCGTAATAATGATAACTTTTTGATCGCAAAAATTTTGAGGTTTTGATCCGGCTCATTCATGGAAAGAGTCTGTACCTTCCCCGGCACGCAAAAAATCCGGTGCATTGGTACACATTGGTAAAAAAACAGGATAGTTTACCCGTACAGCACTCAGGAAAGCATTGACCAGCATACAGGTAAATGTAGGATTATTCAAGAGCCAGTACTCTTACAGGTTTTTCAACGCCACGAGGTCTTTAACCCCGACCAGTTTCCAGACAAGTGACCGCTCCTCTTTAGCAATTGCCGCCGGGGCGTCGTCAGGTGAATGCCCGAGAGCAGCAAGGATATTGCAGGAGAGGTCACGCCCGACAATAAGGTCTACGAACTTTTCGCGTATCAGTTTCTTTTCAATAGAATCATGGACTTCTTCCAGATAACCCTGCAGCGTGACAAACATATAGGAGGAAAGATCTTTTGAGTACCGTTCGACTTCCACGGAAACATAAGGACTTTTCCGGAAATATTCCAGTTTTTTCCCATATTTTGTAGAAAGAAAATACAAAAAGGATCCGTCGAATACATAGAGGAACGGTGCGATATACGGGTACTTTTCACCCTGGAATGCGATCCGGCAGATGTACCCCTTGTCAATCAGCCGGTCATATTCCTTTTTTTCCATCCGCGGGATCTTCACAATTTCCATGAGTATACACCATCTGATGAGAACGAAAGATGATAAACCTTATCAAATATCCTTTGAATACATACCAAAAAATTAAGGAGATTTTTCAATGGGGAATCCCGCTCGCGTCCACGCATGGATGCCCCCGAGGATATTGGTAATATCATGGAACCGTTCCTGTGCAAGGACACTCGCGGCGAGGCTTCCTTTGTATCCGGCATCGCAATAGACCACTAAAGGCTCATTTTTCGGGATCTCCTGGAGCCGTTGCGGCAGCTCACCGACATAAATATGGTGTGCTCCCCGGATATGCCCTACAGAACGATAATTTTTGATATCACGGACATCAAGCATAAAAGGCGTTCCTTTTTCCAGCCATCCCTTCAGCTGCTGGACTGAGCAGGTGTGAATCGTACCGATCTCCTGTGCACCCTTAAACCATGCGGGAAAACCTCCGGCAAGGTAACCGGTGATGTTGTCATATCCAAGCCGGATAAGGTACCGGAATATGGGGTCAAACCCAACGTTGAAATCATCGACAAGGATTATCGGTTTCTCATAGGAAAGGAACCAACCGGCAAATGCCGGGATTCCCTCCCGCCAGATCGACAGGCTGCCCGGGATATGCCCTGCTGCAAACGATGTCGGTGACCTGATATCAAGTATCCGGGCACCGGATCTCATCAGGTCATGGACCTGCGGAATTCCCAGTGGACGGGGGCGGAAATTATTCCCGGTGACCGGCCCTTCGCCAAGGTCATACTTTTCCATCTGGCGGAAGTAAGGGGGAACATAGGGAGATTCAGTAACCCGCTGCCGGATAAACAATTCCCTGCCCATCCTGATCTGCCGGTTCGTGCTCCGCTCGTAACCGACAGTTGTGAACGGATGATCGGTGATCTCCCCCCCGCAGACTGAACCGGCACCATGCGCGGGACAGATGATAACCCCTTCCCCAAGTGAGAGAATCTTTTTGTTAATGGAATCAAAAATTTTTGCTGCCATTTCAGCATTCCGGTCTTTTCCAAAAAAATCGGTGCGGGCAATGTCACCGGAGAGAATAGTATCACCGGAAAAGATCATGTACGGGTCAGGTGATATGGCCAGGTCTCGTGCTACAAGCGAGATGCTCTCCTCAGTATGGCCGGGCGTTTCAAGCACCGAGATTTCCAGAGATCCAAACATGAACCGGTCCCCCTCTCTCACCGGGATACCGTATGAGAATGGTAATTTTGCACCATGATAGACCCCTGCACCACACCTTGCTGCAAGTTCTCGTGAACCGGTCAGGTAGTCCTCGTTCCTGTGCGTTTCAAAGATGTGGGTGATTTGGGTTTCTGACCGATCTGCAATATCGAGATACACCTCACAATCGCGGCGGGGATCGATGACCGCGGCAACACCCCCGGAACCCACGATGTACGAATTGTGGGCGATTCCTTCAGAAACGATTGTATGAAACAGCATCGTTAGATCCCGTAACGGGAGTGAACACTGCCTCAATATAAATGTTGTGAGCCCTTGGATCTTCTTTCTTATTCGCCACGCAGCAGAATCGATTTGGTTTTGGGTTTTGATGTGTAGTCTTGTATAATGTCGCAGAGATAGGAAAGGCTCACCGGCTGGTACCTGACCACTTCGGCACTCACATTGATCCTGCGGTCTTCAAAATTGATAAACGGGAAATCTGCAAGATTATTATTATGGTGGTGGCCATGAACCACCCAGCCTGAAAAAGGCTCCCCCACATCGTCCGGATCATGGATCAATAAGAAGGGGATATCCATGTGTACCAGCGTTTCAGAGATATTTGCATCCGTATTTTTTTCATCATGGTTGCCTTCCATGATGGATATTTTGCCATTCAGTCGCTGGAGATATTCTGAAGGGTGTTTTGCATCCGGGCCATAGCAGAGGTCGCCGATATGGAAAATCCGGTCAGCCGGTTTAACCGTATAGTTCCAGTTTTTGATGAGCACGTGATCCATCTCGTCTACCGCATCATGAGAAAACGGGCGGGAGCAGTATCTGATGATGTTTGCATGGCCGAGATGGAGATCGCTGATGACAAAAATATCCGGATCCTGGCGATACCTGGGGCAGGTCAGTTCAAGACCGCTTTTTTTCCGGTGCTCCAGTAATGTTTGCTTCCATGTCCGTCCGGCATCGGGAATGCCCGGAAAAAACCAGCGATGAAAAATAAGGTCGTACTCAGCAAGGATGTCTCCACCCTGTACCACAGTAATCCGCAGGCCCTCTTCATCATACAGAGGCGGGCGGGCAGACATTTCAGGTAAACCCGCTTCTGAGATGCCCTGATGAAGGTGCTGGCTCCTGAAAAACCGGCCTGACTTTTCTAATGAGGATAATACGACAAAAGACTGGTTTTCAAGTTGTGCGAATATTTCTGAAGCCCGTTCGCGGTCAAGCCTGTTTGCGATAGTCACATGGAACCATTTCTGGCCGGGATCCTGGTCCCACGTGTTCAGATCATCCGCAAGATTCCCCACCGATCGTGCAACCGCCTCGGTGAGATCAGCGAGCAGATATGTGGGGATAACCTTATAGGCGATCACCGCTCCATTGAGCCCCTGGTTTGTGTCATATCCATGGATCAGGAAAGGAATTGCACCAAAGGCTTTGGCTGCAGATTCGACTGCTGTTAAAAGATCCTGTACAGAAACCCCTTTTTTTACCGTGAACGGTCCAAAAAGCGTTATATGAGGGTGTTTCTCGGCGAATTCCTCAATCTGGAAGGTCTTTGAAATTCTGGCTGTGGTCTGTTTGATCCTCCATTTTGTCCTGCCGAGCCGGATCTCGATAAGGAACATATTCTCCGGAAATGTTACTTCCATGACCACAATCCGTTTGAATATTTTTCCCAAACATGGTTAAACCTTCTGACGTGATTTTTTCCACAATCAGGCGTAACCGATAGCAGGATCCAAGTACGGATACGAGCACGCGTACCTGGCATTTCATAAAAAAGAATGGATCGTGCCAGGGAATAGAGTGGAATTTATTTAACCTGCGAATTGTGTTATGGTAGATACACCAGATTGGTCAACGTATACACAAGGCAGATTTTTCCCGGAATTTCACTCTGACAAAATGAAAAATCCGGGGAAAATTGTGATATAGTGCCGATTCTCCGGAAACTTAATGAAAAAAGAGGATGCATTAAGGATCATGTATGTTCCGACAAGGATCTTCTTCACCAAAGGGTTGGGAATCCACAAGGACCGTCTTGCTTCATTTGAACTTGCGCTGCGGAAAGCGGGAATCGAACGCTGTAATCTGGTCTATGTTTCAAGCATCTTTCCCCCGAACTGTAAACAAATTTCAACCGCACAGGGTTTAAAGGAACTAAAATCCGGCGGGATTACCTATTGCGTCATGGCCCGGAACGAGACCAATGAACCCAACCGGCTGGTATCCGCGGCAATTGGCCTCGCTCTCCCAAAGGATGTAGCGGAGTACGGGTATCTTTCGGAACACCACGCATTTGGTGAAACCAAGGAAAAAACCGGCGAATATGCAGAAGACCTTGCAGCGACAATGCTTGCGACAACACTGGGTATCGAGTTTGATGTCAATGCCGCATGGTCTGAACGCGAGCAGACTTATAAGGCAAGCGGGAAGATCATCAAGACAAAGCACACATGCCAGTCTGCCGAGGGTGACAAGAACGGGCTCTGGACCACGGTTATTGCGGTTGCGATGTATTTGTAGATAATGTTACGATAATTCAATTCACTAAAATTTTTTTAATTACACCTCTTTTGAGGCTACGATTGGTCAATTATTGTTGTGACCAACACTATATACTAAAAATTACCCCTTTTCCTCGAGTGCCATCAACTTCTCCGCCAGATCCCGCACCGCCACCCGGGCCGGACTGTTAAAGGGAATCTTTGAAACCGGTTCTGCGGCAAGGTCTGCCTTCTCTACTTCAGGATCCTCCGGGATAAATGCGATTGGATTTTCACCCCCTGTACCGACCGGTGCAGTTCCGGATTTGTAACGGTTAAGGACAATCTGGATCCGTTCGGGTGCAAGCCCAAGCGACGTGGCGATGGTGCGGATACGGGAAACAGTGCGCAAGCCTCGTGCCCCGGGATCGCTCACAATAAGGAGTACGTCAGGTCTTCCGACTGTCCCCCTGCTGATATGCTCCATACCAGCCTCGGTATCAATCACGATGAACTGATACTGGCGCCCGAGCTGCTGCATGCATTCCGAGAGCAGGTCGTTTGCAAAACAGTAGCATCCGGTCCCTTCCGGCCGTCCCATAGCAAGGAGGTCAAAACCGTCTGATTCGACTAATGCCTTCCGGAACCGGTATCGTATGTACTCGTGACGGGACATGCCGTGGGGGATGTTCTTTGTGAATGCTTCCTCACGCATGCTCCCTATGGTTTCATGTACCTCCACTCCAAGCGCTTCATGGAGGTTTGCATTCGGATCTGCATCGACTGCGAGGACAGGTCGCTTGCCTGATTCAATTAAGGAACGGATGATGAGAGAACTTACGGTTGTCTTTCCGGTCCCGCCTTTACCGGAGACTGCGATGGTAAACGTCTGTGACATGATGGTTTCACTCTCCGCCGTTTCTGATCCGGGCTGATATTTCCACCGCTGCCTGCATAATCGCAATCGCCCCGCTCCGGTCGGCAAACCGTATCCCACAACTGGGTGTGATGAGCGACTGACGGTCAAAGAGGGATTCTGAGATACGGGTACAGAGATCTGCCCGTATCGCCAGGTACCGTGCATACAATGAATCAACAGTTTCGCAAGAGAACACCCGGAGATCAGCAGGGACAATCCCCCATGCAATGACTCCCCCTCGCTCCATGTACCCTGCAATCGTATCGCCAAAAAGCAGGAACTCTTTTGCCGTTGCGAAAGCGTCGAAAGAAATTACAGAAGGTTCGAGATCAATGACAAATTCCCAGTCAGTATTGGCGCAGCAGTGAATTCCCAGTCCACCCTGTACAAGGGCAGCGATGTCCTGCCAGCCCGAGCGTACTGTTTCAAAGTCAATTGGCACAACCGATGACCCCAGCGATGCGAGATACGGCTCGTTGAGTACGACCAGTGTTTCCTTCACGCTGGTCTTTTTCTGCATCTCGGCTTCACACCAGCGGGAGCGGAGCGCGAGCAGCTTCGCGAGCATATCGGCAACCTGTGCATCGTAGTAGATCGGGCGTTTACCGGCATCGACCACCTGCATTCCAAATGTGACCGGGCCTGTCACCTGGCATTTGAGGATAGGAACAGATGAGAGATCATGCGTCATCATCTCGATAAAACCCGAAGCATACTCTCTGTGGAGCGCATACGGTGCAAAGTTGCCTTCAAGGTAATCGGCAAAGACGTTCTCCATCGCCGCGAAGGTATCGGCGGCGCTGTCAAAGGTAATCCGCCCCTCCCGGATACTGCGTCCCGGCAACTGCTCGGAGTCGTTATAGACGATGCTTTCCAGTTGCCCCCGGTCAGGGAGCGTAGGGACATACGGGAATTCCTTAAATATCGAAAGGATGTCCTTACATGCCTGTGCCGGATCGGTGTGGGGGAGTGCCCCGACTCCCGTGGCACGGGAGCATGGAGGTGAGATCATCCGTGCCATGAGTTACCTCCGGTGTAACCTGCAGGCATCAAGCATCTTCTGCACTTCAGGGAATAGCGAAAGATCGGTGTGGGGTAAAAATGCACTGGAGGTATACTCGTCCATAAACGCTGGTTCAGCGTTCAGCTCGATATAGGCAATCTTTGTGGCAATCTCATCGAGCGTCTTTCGTTTCCGACGGTTAATCAGGGCAATATTTGCACCGGTCACCGCCCCGTTGCCGATATTTTTAATCTGGCTGATAGGGATCTCGGGGATCAGCCCGATCGTCGTAGCGTTCCTTTTGTTCAGGTAATTACCGAATGCCCCGGAGAAATAGATGGTAGTTATCTCCTGCCGGGATACTCCAGCCTCCTTCATCAGCGTCACACAGGCAGCATGAACCGATGCCTTGCTCATGATCAGGTTTTTGATGTCATTTTCAGTCAACACGATATCCTTCCCGATATCGGTCTCTTCTGCCCACACGACAACGTATTCCGGGAAATGGACACTGGTACGGATCCTTGGATTATCAAAACCGGTATTGATCCGCCCGTTCCGGTCGATAACACAGTTCATGAGCAGCTCTGCGAGGAGGTCGATCAGACCCGAACCGGTCAGACCCCGTGGCTTGATCCCGTTGATGGTGCTGTATACCGGGTCAAGCGTTACAGGATCGATCGTGATCTTATCGATGGCTCCGGGATTTGCCCGCATACCAAAAAGAACCTCCCCTCCTTCCAGCGCAGGCCCGGCTGCGCCGGCGCAGGAAAACATCCATTCCCGGTTCCCCAGTACAACTTCGAAGTTTGTGCCGATATCGATAAGGAGGCAAATATCTTCTCTCACTTCCATACCGCAGGCAAGGATATCTGCAATGATATCCCCTCCGATAAAGTCGCTCACTGCGGGAAATGCAAAGAGCCCGCCATTCCTGTTGCAGGCAATTCCGATCCTTTCGGAAGCAACCGATAGCGCCCGTTGGACAACCGGGACATAGGGTTCGGCAATAATATATGCCGGATCAATCCCCAGCAGCATATGGGTCATCACCGTGTTGCCTGCAACTACTACTTCATAGATATCCTCACGGTCGATCCCTGCACTGTTTGCGGCAGTGGTGAGCGCGGCGTTGATGCTGTCTGCAGCAAGTGCCTTGAGTTTTGAAAGGCCGTTCCTTTTTGCAAAGTTCACGCGGGCAAGGATATCTTCACCACAACTGATCTGTTTGTTGTAATTGGAAGCGACTGCGACCATTTTGCCGACGACGAGATCCCATAGGTATACAACAACTGTGGTGGATCCAAGATCTACCGCAGCGCCGTAAAGCCGCTTTGATGTATCATTTTCCTGGAGATCGACCAACCGGTACCCGCCCGGAACAAGAGCAATGGTGCAGGTCACTTTCCAATCGGAATGACGCAGGAGAGCGGGGATTTCCCGCAGGACTTCCAGCGGCGCATAAATCTTCTCAGCGATCGGGCCTCCGTTTTTCTGGATACCCCACAGGAGCCGTGTGAGGTCCGGAGAGGGGTCGGAGAGTGTCGGGGAATGGAGTTCAACAAAATATTTCCTGACAGAAGGATGCAGCTCGATTTCGGTCTCCTGCCCTTCAATCAGTATCTTCTGATCCTGAATCAGGGTGCTGTCCGGTATGATTATCTGGAGATCTCCCTGCACGGTAGTTTGGCAGGCGAGACAGGCCCCATTTGCCAGTTCCTCCTGCGTAAAAAACTTCGAATTCTTTTGCTCGTCAAATTCTATCTTACCTGATTGAACATAGACCACACATTTTCCGCATTTTCCCTGCCCGCCACAGACCACATTGATATTCAGCCCGGCACGCTGTGCGGCATCAAGAACGGTAGTATCACGGGGCACTTCGATCTTGCGGTAACCAGGAAGAAAGGTTACAGTGTGCATTTATTTCTTCCACTCCTGGTCCAGGTACTCGCTAATATCTGCTGCGTCCCTTGGCCCGACCAGTACCTTCCATCCTGTCATCTCCTCAATCCTGCCGGAGAGCGGGGCCGCATAGCCGGGAATAATTAGTTTTTTGTGGGTTACTTCGTTTTCCACCCCGAACCTGATCAACGCGTCGCGGACGAGGGTTTCATTGAGTTTGCCTGCAGCAACGGACGTGAGAACTGATAACCCTTCAGTATCGACAACCAGCATAAAACAGGGGACGCGGGAGGATTCGAGGTACCCCTGCAAGGTAAAAAATGTCAGGGAAAAGTTCACGGTCATGAGCACCGGTGCATCTTTTCCGGGAATGCCCACGCGGTACAATCCGGGGTTCATCTGGATCGGTTTCTGGGGATCGGTATAGATATTCTGGCGCAGGGTAAGAGCCGCTTTTACTGATGCCTCTGACAGCGGGGCAGTGACAATAACTGATGCATATTTTACAATACCAAGGGCAATTGCAGCATCCTGCACGTCTGAACACGTAGCATCGAGAAAAACGGGGTACCCAAGATCCGGCATCGCTCTCGTAATAGCAAGCTGCCGGATTGCTGTAGATGCGGTGATAAATTCACCAAGGGACTGCGGGGATAAGTCCATTACAAGATCCTGCACACCTTCCCCGGCACACTCGTTTGCCAACCGTACCAGTTGTTCCCGGTCCCGGGCTTTGATTACAAGAGGGCAGGCATGGTGCTTTGCGAGAGCACATATCTCCTTTGCATTTTCTTTTGTTGCTGCATGGATCAAGGGGCGGTATGTGCCACAATGGACAAGAGCTGCGGAGAGTGACTCTGTCTTTTCAGACATGAGCACAAGCGGCAGATCGGCTGCCTTCTCAATCGTTGCAACAGCTGCTGCAAACATTTCCTTATTGCCGCTGGAATTCTCAAGGGCAATACCATTACACCGGAGATCTGAGCCGACCCGGGTGAAGTATTCGTCCCTGACCCTTTTCGTTATTGCCGAAATTTCTTCCATTGTCTGCGTATCGGATACTTTAAAGAAAATTCCCGGTGGATTGTTGAACGTCTTCTCGTGCCGGTAGAGTACGAACTCCTCTCCGACTGCAAACGAACGTTCCCCAATACCTATTTTCACAAGCCGAATGGGCGGGCGTGTACTTGCACCCAGCACCGATTTTGCCTGCTCGTCAAGGTACGGGCAGAGGTCGACATCTGCCTTTCCCCCGGCAAGTTTCATGGCAAAGGTAAGACAGGTAGGGTCTCCGCACTCCTTACAGTTCTTTTTTGGGAGGAGTTTGTAGATGTCAAGTGCTTTGAGTGCCATGTCAGATACTCCCCGTGGGATTTGTACCTGTTTTCAGGCTTGTAAAAGCTTTTTTAAGCTTGCCAACTGTTTTTGGATGGCGCACACAGATAATCTCCGCACCGGCAACAGCCGCTGCAAGTCCGGCATAGAATTCCCATGCAACAGCCATCTCATCCTGATTTGCAGGATCGGCTTCCCTCACTTCTTTAATTGTGAGTGAGTCGATTGCTGAACATATCATGGGCATCGCAAGGTCTGTGTCGCCTTTAAGCGCAGAGAAACGGATGCGTTCCATCGCAGAGTATGAGTACTCAAAACCGTACCCGAGTGCCCCGGTATACGGGTCAATCATGATATGGTCGCGCTGTATCCCAATCTCCCGCAGCAGGATATTGAGCTGTTTTGCAAGGTTGATGTCAATGGGCGACTGTGCGATAATTGAATGGTTATAAGCAAGCGCAGCAGCAGCGATGCTCCGGTACCTGCCTGCTTCCGCAGTACCAAGCAGCAACCGCTCTCCCTCACCGGCCTCACCACACTTCTGGAATACCCCACTGTCAATCCCCGGCTCGTTGCTCCCTTCAATGATGAGGGGAAGGCCTGTTGCCGACAATACCTCTTCGACAGATCTTCCTACAGACAAAATATCCGAAAAATTCTTCTGCCGTGTACTGGTAAGGTAGAGGCGTATCAGATCAGCACCATACACGGTCTCGGCGGTTGTAGCCCATGCCGTCACATCGTCAACAATATCGCCGCAGTAATTCCGTACGATCTGCGGCCAGTACTGCGGCTCGTCGCAGATCTCAAGAGCAACGAGTGGTGAAGAAGTTTGTCCATGATCAAGGAACGGAAGCGTGGTTCCCCCGCCAACACGGTAGGAAGTCTTCCGTGTCCCTCCCTCTGTGCGTGTGGCACCCAGTACCACGCCACCGATTGTACCTGTCCAGTCAAACCGGATATCTGTACCCATCATGTACCTTCACACCAGCGGTTTCATGGTCAGGGAGGGATGCCTCACACGTTCCAGAAAGGCGGTCAGTTCTTCGATCGTGGTCGCCTTTGTCTCATCGGCAATTTTTTCAAACAGGTCCGGATAACCCCGTTCCGTGAGTTTTTTTTGCAGGCGATCTTTTAATTCATCTTTGAGCTGCGAGGACATCCATACAAGGCGCTCAATACCGCCATCCCCCTGGAGAAACCGGTTGGAGAGGATATAGTACTTGGAAATACCGGCAAACCCGGGTGTCTGGGCTCCGCCACCGATTGTCCCGGCGAGCGTTGAAAAGGTCATCCCTGATGGCGTGACACCTTTGAATTCCCGGTTCACGACCATAATTCCGTTCACTTCCGGAAGCATGAGAGCAATGCATTCAAAACACCCGCAGCAGGTCATCGGGTACTCCATGACACTGTATAGTGAACACCGGTCGATTTCGCCATGACTCGCCTTTTTTACAAACCTGTTGACGCCTTCAAATTCCCCATTCAGAGCATTGAGAAGAGTACCTTTTTCGACCGGCTGGTTTGCGCCGGCCGGGGAGATCTCGTACGCGATCTTTCCGTCAAGCCAGCTGATGGCCCCGCAGAGGGCAGGATGTTCGGGGGTGATAACGCACACGTGGTTTGGGGCAAAGGTCTGGCAGAGGGTACAGGAATAATATGTATTCACATCCTCATCGCGCATTCCTTTGATCCGTGCATCGCGTTCTTCATATACGGTCTCTGCATCCTTCATGGCCGAAAGCACTTTTTTCTCATCGGTGATCAGCGTGACGGCTACGGCATCGAGGAGCTGGGGAAAGTCCATGCGGAACTTGCTTGCAAGGAGTTTCCCGATATGCGTGATCTTCACCCCTTTTGTAACTGCCTCTTTTGAGATCCTCACCCAGATGAGATCGCGCTGGGCAACATGCCACGATCCCTCCCCATAATTGACAAAGTTATGGATCCTCCGCTCAAGCACCGGTTCGTAATCTTTTTTCATGGATTTGCCGGCGACCTCGACGATAATGCCAAGCGGGTTTGCAGACCCTTCCTTCATCGCATCGATCTCAGGACCGATTACGGTAACCTGCCCGTCTTGTATCTCGCCAACATTCCGCATTTTTAAAAGTTCAAAAGCCGGGGACCTTCCGCCGCCGAATTCCACGTACATCTCTTCTTTCCTGATACTCTTGCCTTCAAATGCGGGAGAACACCCCATAGGAATCGGGATTGCAGTTACAGTCACCCTGATGCCTTTCGCTTCCATGCCCTGCCGGACAGCATCTTCCGGTTGTGCCTCAACCCATCCCTCTCCTCTATAATCCCCAAGTGATATGAGGGGGAAGCCGAGCACCCGCATCGCGTCAACCACCGCGATCTCTTCATCAGTAAGTCCGGGAAAAACAATCACAATCGCTTTTGCCCGCTCGGCAGCATATTTCAGGAACCGGGCAGTGTCTCCGGGGGTAACACCGCCAAACATCAACGCAACCCGCGACACAATGTCAACAAAATGCACCCCGTATAAATTGGTGGAGCCCAGCGGGATAAGCCGGTATTCAAGACCCAGTTTTACCTCTTTGTTACGGAGCTCAGGAACGACCCCTCCGGCAAGAAAAGTGAGCATGGATTTTTCCTGCAGTTCCCTGCAGATGCCAACAGCGGAACCTCCCTTGACCGGAGTCCCGATGACAAGGGCGAGTCCAAGAATACTCCCGTCCACGAGCGAGTACCCGAGTTTGCGCAGCACTGTATCGCCAATAAATCCCGTGTAAGGCGCGGGTTCCTTTCCCTCACGGTCTGTTTTTTCCAAAAGAAGAAATTCCGCGGCGATTATTGGATTATTTGAAGCCCGGACATATGCATCCTGTGCGGATGTGCTATTTCTTACATCTATTCCCGTGAGCGCAAACGAGACAGGCAGGTGGTATGCGGTTTCCCCGTACTCATGGAGAACCGATATTGATTGTATCCTTTTTTTTAACGATTCATTACCGGAGGCAACTGCATTTTTCACTTCGGTCATTTAAATATTCCCCTGATCACATCGTTGCCCTCTCACATTACATATAGTTTCGGTACAGGACACATCATGCGGTTTGAAGGGGGCATCCTTTTAAAATGAAAAAATAACAAAAATATTTATCCTGTTTAAATGATATTCTTTATAAAGTGAGGTTGAGAAATGAAAACAATTTGGATTAAAATCCCTTTTCCGGTAATCGTCCTGCTCTTTGTAGCAATGTGTATCATAGTACCTGTGACTGCAGCAAGCGGAACCGTAACTATCACACTTCGTGGATCGGGTGGATATAATACAGGGGATACAATTATCGTTGATGGTATTAACACGGCTGGCAACACCACCCTGATCAAAATTACAGGACCCGGGTTACCCACGGAAGGTGTCCCGTTATATGATTTGGCAGGTGCGCCCGGATCAGGAAATACTGCCAAGGTAAATGCCGATGGACGATGGACATTCCGTTGGGACATCCCGAAGGACTCATCGAAATTACAGACCGCAAAATACACCATTATTGCATCAGATAGCATAAATTCAGAAAAGACTTCATCAACTGCGATTTTCCTGAAAAAACCGGAATTTTACCTTACGGTAAATCCATCTTCCGCTCGTGCCGGTGACTATGTAGACGTAACGGGAATTGCGGAAAGTGGTATCGACTATATTAAGTTCAATGTTACGGATGCGTCCGGCAGGGTCTTTCACACGTACCTGACTCCGGTAAGCGGGACCGGTTCATTCCAGTACGGGTTCCATGTTGACATGAGTCCGGGACAGTATAACATTGTGGGCACAAATCCCTCCATGAAAAACGACCTTGTATCTGTCCTGACAGTGACTGTGCCGCAGACAACGGGTATTCCGTCTGATACGTCATCCCCCGGTCAGGTTACTCTGGAATCTACTCCCGCTCCAACCCAGACCGGCGAGGTTGTCATGGTCACTACGACCATGGAAATTACACCGTCAAAGACAGGTGTTGCATCAACAACCATCATTCTGGCTCTCTGTATCTTTGGTGCTGTAATGGTCCTTCGGTCATGGATCCAAAAGCGATAATCACAAATGTATCGTTTCCTTTTTTTTACTTTTTAATTTAAAGATTTTTTACATAAGATATATCGGAATTCTGAACAGATGATATTCCGGCACTTCCATGAAAAATTTAAAAAAATATTCTTTTATTGCCCGCATGCCGGACAAGGCGGGGGCACTCCACCGTGCCGCGGCAATCATCCGGCAATATGACGGCAATATCAACCGGCTCCAGTATGACCGACGCATCGATCCGGCGACGGTCTTTTTCGAAGTGACTGCGGATAATCAGTCCTATGAGGAGATTACCCGCGGCCTTGCCGCAATCGGGTACCTCCAGACTTCTATCCGACCTTTAAGTTTTTTAAAGTTTTACGTGTTTGTACCCAACCGGAGCGGCGCCCTTGACGAGTTTTTAAGACTCACGACCGGTGCCGGGGCAAATATCGCGTTCGTCGATTTCGACGATGTCGGCCGGCACCCCGGCAGGCTCACGATCAGTCTGCACGTCGAGCAGAGCGACCTTGTCGATGAGTTGATGGAGCAGCTCAAGTCGAAGTACCGCATGGACATTATCGAATATGACCAAACTGGCCGGCACCTTGACGAAACGGTCTTTTACGTCACCCTCGCCCAGAAGATCCGGGATATCATCGGCGAGTCTGAGGATACATTCCTGCTCTCCTTCCTTGCAGACACCAACCACATAGCGCAGGAACTGATGGACCGGGGCAATGATCCAAAGAAGGTCTTTTCAAGTGTTCTGGAGACCGGTCAGACGGCCCGTGCAACTACCGGCGCGAAGTTTTCTGCTGACGTGCAGCAGGTCGGGATCACGGACAGGCTTGCCCTCTTCTGCTTCCAGCTGCCCTGCGGGGGCAACGTCTTTGCGCTCAAATCACCGGACGAAGTTATACTCATCGATACCGGTTATGGAATCTATCATAAGGATGTCTGCACCATGCTGGAACACTATGGGATCGGCAGACCATCTGACATTTCACGGGTTATCGTCACCCATGCAGACGCCGACCACTGCGGGTCCTGCGGACATTTTTCAGCTTCTGCGTTCATGCACCCGACGACCCTTGAGATTATCAGGATAAACAACCGGGCGTATGGCTCGCGGAGCGAGGGCTCAATCCTCGAAGCCTTCTATACCCAGATGATAAACCTCTTCTCGGGCTTTACAAGCCCGGAGAATGTCATTTTGTTCCCACGTGAGCCGACCGGTATGAGGGGAATCTTCCCGGTTATCGGCACGGTCACAATCGATAGCATCCGGCTCGACGTGCTCGAAAGTCTGGGCGGCCACATGGTCG
Organism: uncultured Methanoregula sp.; assembly: GCA_964573085.1. Lineage (GTDB taxonomy): Archaea > Halobacteriota > Methanomicrobia > Methanomicrobiales > Methanospirillaceae > MVRE01. The sequence continues at coordinate 5,592 of CAZNIL010000014.1, read as the reverse complement.
GGCAGGTCTACCTGTTCTCCGAAGAGCACGGCCTCCTCTTTGCCGCAGACAGTGTGATCAATTTTGCAAGCCTGACGCCCGACCGGTCGGCGTACAACTCCCTTGCCGACTTCCTTGTCACCTCTGTCAACGTTGACAGCGAGCTTGCGAAGAAGGAGAGGAAAGCCCTTTTCGATCTCGTGGCTGCAACAGATGAGGCATTGAAGGGATCCGGGAAACGATGCATTATCTGCGGGGGGCACGGGGCTGTTTCTGTTTATGAAGGCGGGAAGCTGGTGACGTACGGGGACGTGGAACATTATGGGGCGGTGGGGCCGACCTGAAGAACGTACTGGAGTTCTGCCCGTGTTCTTCGCGTACTGACGGCACACTGGCAGGAGAAGATTAGGTACCGCTTTTTTCCCTTGCCGCATTTTTCAGATAAGACTGGTCTTTTTGAGTGCTTTCTCGATCGCCCATCTCCCGCGCCCGAATTTCTTCTGCAACTCTGCGATGATCTCCTTCTTTGGCATCTTCTTTGCAGCGAGCCGCCTGAATTCTTTTCCGAGGGTTTTTACGTCCTCATCCGTCCACGGCTTGCGGTATCTCTTCGGGTTGTCCATCAACGGTGTACGGAGTTTTTCGATCAGGTAGCCTTGCTTGATCGTCTCCATCTCCTTGATCTTCGCATCAAACATCGGCTTTGAGATCTCAAAGCCGGTTACCTGACGGTTCAGGCCGATGGCTGCTTTTGCCGTGGAGAAACCGCCGAGGAAGAAGTCCCCTACAAGATCACCCTCGTTGCTGCTATACTGGATCATCTTGATGAGCAGGGTCATGGGAAGCTCGTTCTTGTTCTTCAGTTTCCCGGGCTTGTACTCCCGGTTGATCACCCAGACATCCTCCCGGTCCCCGTTGTTGAGCGAGCGGTCATCATCGGTCTTTTCAACAAGCCCGTACCGGGATTCAAGATTGAATGTCCGCTTCCCCCCGGGCTTTTCATAGAAGAGGATGTGGTAGTGAGACGAGACATACTTCTGCCGGGTGAAAACGCCAAAGTTATATTTCCAGATGATGTGATTGATCTCTTTCAATTTTGTCTGCCGCAATGCAATGAGAATATCGATGAGGTTCGTATAGCCCGACACGATATAGATCGAACCCCCGGGTCGCAGTGCCCGTTCCGCCTCCTTGATCCACTTCAGGCTGAAATCCGCGTACCGGGCCTGCGGGATCTCCACATATCCGTCAACAACAAATTCTTCGTTCCGGTTATAATGCTGGTGGAGCTTGTCGCCGTTGATTCCATATGGCGGATCGGTGATGATGAGATCAATGGAATTATCCGGAATGTGTTCAGCTGCCCCGCTGATGCAGTCGCCGTTGTAAAATGTGCAGTTGTGGAGAGTGACGGGGGTCATGGTTCAACGGAATTCTTTAGAGAAATATTGGGGGATTATTGTTTCTGCGCAGATTTATTTTTAGTTTTTCAGGGCCGGCCAGTTAATGAGGCGAGCCCGGGAAGTGACATTCCCGGATGCTATGTGAGCAGGTTCTCGATCCTGCGTATCAGGATTTCAGCCTGGCTCACGGCAAATTCCGCCTCGGTTTCAGATATTGAACCCGCTGTATCATACACCGAACTATGCCGTTTGCGCCGCATCCGGTCAAAGATGATGGCATCCTCTTTTTCAAGATAGAGTTCAGCAAACTTTACAACGGAGATATGCTGGTTTGCACCATCCGGGCGGTAACCTTTCGAGAACATCAGCGCACGCCCTGCCTGGAGGATTGCATTATATGCGATGGTGTATGCCCAGTCATAATCGCCTGAAAGAATCGTTTGGGATGTTTTGATATCCCGGTGAGCAAGGGCGATTGCGGCATGCACTTTTTTCTGATCGACCGGGAGCCGCTTTATCAGCCCGTCCCGTTCAAGGTCCTCAATCATCGCAGGTTCCCATGATCATGATCTTCTGTTCGTTCATTACATTCTTTACGAAAGGATCTTCGGCCTCTTTCCGTTTTTTTAGCTCGTCCGCCTTCATGAGGGAGTAGTTGATCTCCCGGCCTGTCGCACGCTCGCATTCATGGACGAGCGGGATGAGGCGGGCTTCATCCACAGTACCCACAATGAACAGGTCGATGTCGCTTTTTACCCCGGCGGTCCCGTGTGCAAATGAACCGTAGATGAACATGCACGCGATCTCTTTCTCGTCGGCAAGGGTTTTTTTGATAATGCCTCCAACTCCTTCGGTCTTGAGCACGATCTTCTGGAGATCCGCGTACAGGTAATGGTTAAGGTTAACGGTGTAATACTGCTGGTTTCCCTTCTTTTGTCCGGTGATGAGGCCGAATGATTCGAGGTTTGCGAGCTCGCGCCGCACTGCATTGATATTCTCGCTGGTCATGCGTACGATCTCGCGGATATAGTACTCTCTCTCCGGGTTAACGAGGAACAGGGTGAGGAGCTTGACCCGGGTCTTTGAGGAGATGAGCGCTTCGAGCATGAATACATAATGTATTCAATTGAGTAAAAAATGTATTCATCTTCCGCTTGGCAGAACGACCGATGCAGAGAGCATCGCTGCGTTCAAGGAGCGGGTGCCGGGGATGATCTCGGCCGTGTGTGCGGAGGAGTTTCTCGCGAGGCCGTCGTACATGGGGTGCCGGAACTCCGATTATGGGGATTTGTGTGAGGCGAATCAAAGAGGGGATTGAATGAAAAAAATACTTGAAGATTTTGGTTCCTGTAAATTATCTATAGTGTATACTTAATGCTTCGAACATTTCTTGATATTTGGTCTCTCTTGCTTGTCTGTATTTAGCTTTAAACGTTTCAATTTCAATTGAAGTTCTACAATTCCAGTAAAAATAAATCCTGCCTTCATCTTGGCGGACAAATGCGAGCAAATCGTCATTTGCAGGACTTGAATTCAACCTACTGGAAATTAATTCCGGCAGGTTTTTTTTCACGATTCGGCACAAACCCGGATCAAGATTATCTAAATTATCAGTATAGGCATCAATGTAAGCTGGTCCAAAAATCATATTTTTTCGAATATGATCGTGCTCTTCTGTTTTTATTGAAAAGAATTCCCCAAAAGCAATCGATGTTGAAAGCATGATTCGATTTCTTCTCATTACTTCAGAACGTAAAACTTCTTCATTGATTTTTTTGACAATCTTTAAGATATTGCGAAATTGATCGATGCGACTTTGATCGTCAGACACTATTTTCGTCCAGACAATTGCACAATCTGAAACAAACAGTCCATCAAGACCTAGTTCCGTATCTCTCCCTTGCGGCTGATTATCGGGATGTAATTGCCAGAACCCTATTTTAAAGAATTCTTTTATTACTGCCAAAGCTTCGTCTGGATTAAATTTCATAAGTTTTTTAAATCCAGAAATATCAAGCCAAGCAACAAACCGTAGATTTTCACCTGAAAATAAAGAAGTTCTGAAGATCGAGTCTTCTGACAAATTTACACCCCGTTTAATGTTATAAAGATTTATATTGTTTTGTTATTTTTGTTTTCCGTCGATCACATGGATAATTCGGGTCCAAACAGTTATCACAGTCAGGTCCTGCATTTTCAAATATTATGGGAGCAACCTTTTTTACCTCTTCAAGCATTTTCCATGCCATCTGACGAATTTCCCACTGCGCCCTAGTGCAGCATCGGAGTGAAAAGAAATGACGAAGTTCTCTGGCATTCATTGTTACTGTAATTGCGGTGGTAGTCGCATTCGGTAATACAAAACGAGCATCTTCTGCATTAATACCGGAATCTAGAAGTAAACGATATATTTTCCAGGCATTTTCCATAAATTTTTGATATTCCTGATTTGCAGATTCATTTTCTTCAATCGCAGGTGGAGTAACAAATGTGGGATTATTCAGTTTCACATACCTTTGGCTCTGTTGAGAATATGATGCAATCCTGTGTCTGACAAGCTGGTGTGTCAGAGCCCGGGATACTCCACTTATACAAAAAGTAAAATTGGCATGCTCTATGACAGAATGATGTCCACTTGCGATCGTTTTTTTCAGAATATTTCTTGTTTTTTGCTCCGTAAGGTTGGTAAGAAGTTCACACGAATCTAATGAAGAATGACAGCCAAGAGCTGCCGCCGCACAGGTCTTACAATGGGTACAAATCGGGAACTCAGGCGCCTACCTTTAATCACCTCATCAGTGATGCCCTCATCAGTGAAACGAAAGTGTTTGTCTGGTTCTGTGAAGGGAGAATTGATGACCGGGTTTTCGATGACCGTTTGTGGCATTTGTATATTCAAACTTTAATTCAATCGACAAGTCCGATAAAGATTCTGTTTTGAATTTTTACACTACAATAACATTTGAATGACTTAATCTTTCACAGAATTTTTTTTTAAGAAAAACTATTTCCTATTAAATTGACATCAACCGGTGCCGGGAACTTGAGATAAGGAGCGATATACTGATAATAGTACTGGCGCCGGCACTGATTCCACATGCGATGTTTTGTGAAGGACCAGGAATTATTTTCAAAGAAATTTTTTTCTAGATCCGCCATATGTTTCAATAGGATACTATCCCGAAATAATTTCGCATCATCATGCATTCAAAAATTTCAAGGGAGTTACTTTGAGAGTTCCCAACAGAGTGAGGTTGTAATCATAAAATGAATTTTTTGTATGGTTACAACCCCACCTAATTACCTGATTGTATATGGTTACAATCAGACACCTTAGCGATTCAACTGTACAATCCCCGTCTGTGTCCATCGAGAACAAACCTCTATCGGAGGGTTAAAAAAGGGGTTCTTTCTGTTCTTGAGTAGTACAGCCCGATCCTGCCTGAGATCGTGCCCGCAATTAGCGCTATTTGCGTCCTTTTTTTCACGTCGGTGAACTGGTGATTTTATGCGAATTATGCCCGGTTTTTCGGGAATTATGCCCAGAATCCGGGGACAGATGATGCCTCATGGACTCGCTCCGGATTGTGCCACCGTCGGAGAGAGCCGGCCGGAAAAGTACTGCTCTCTACCAGGCTTTTCGCAGCTCCCCGTACGTATGGTTTGTCAGATACTTGCCTGACCTATCCCCAAAATCCTCGTCGGTGTCCGTAGGTGGAAAACCGGGATCCGGTGCCTGAAAAGTGGGGGTCTTTCCTTGCCGGAGTAGTACAGTCCGATCCCCCTTGAGATGGTGCCCGCAATTGGGCCTATTTGGTCTTTTTATTTTACGTCGGTGGACTGGTGATTTTATGCGACTTAGTCCTGCTTTTTCGCGAATTAGTCCTATAAACCGGCTGCCGACCCTGCGAAATGGGCCGGCTTGGATCGATGCTACCGTCGGAGAGGTGGAGTGGGTGGATAACCTCACTCAAACTCCATCCCAGCAACCATCCACCGCAGCCAGCTCATCACTGTCGAAGCCCTCCTCCTCGCCGTTGTATCATTCAGCTGAACATGTTTCTGGATAATCGGAGCGAGGAAATCCACGTTCAAAGAAGACAAATCCCGGTTTTTACTTTCAAACACCCGGATAATCTCGTTAAAGGAGGGGCGCTTCAGCATCTGCTTCAGCAGTAAGAGATTCCGTCGGGCCCGGTTTTCCGACTTT
>CAZNIL010000013.1:0-27667 GCA_964573085.1 uncultured Methanoregula sp. | reverse complement strand
AAACGGGCGCGACTGTTAACCTTACTCGTTCAGGAAGCCAGAATATTACTGCATCAGATGTGTCAGCATCAACAAGTAGTCTGATTACCTGCATCTTTTCATTACCTTCTGATGCCACCATCGGTTCATGGAGTGTTGTTGTGACCAATCCCGGCGGGCAATCCGAAACTCTGGCAAATGGTTTCTCGGTCATGAATCCTGCACCGACTGTTACAGGTATCAATCCACCAACTGGTGTCAATGGAACAGTTGTAAATATAACAAGCCTTGCAGGAACTGGATTCTTATCCGATGTTACGGTGAAATTGTCAAATGGAAGTACCGACATTAGTGCAACAAATGTGGTGCTGGTGTCGCAAAACGTGATCACCTGTTCATTCAACCTTCCCGCTGTTGCTCCGGGCCAATGGAATGTTGTTGTGACCAACACAGATAGCCAATCCGGTAGCTTGCCAAATGGATTTACAATAAATTAATTCCTGATTGCTCATCCTTTTTCCACTTTTTTCAATAATATGCCCATTGTACAAACCAGAATCCAAAATCAGGGGTACGACATTCACATGAAAAGTTACCCATGGAATGATTTTTTAATATTTTCATGATAATGATAGGAAAAGTCACGGTCGGGAACACAAAATAATTATGGGGCTGACCGAAATTCTGTACATAGTGAAATCTATGAAACATCATCTTCTGATTATCGGATTCCTCATTATTGCAGTGCTCTTTGCCGGATGTACCGATCAATCCGGTTCCGGCACTGCTACTCCGGTTCCGACAACTGCTTCGGTCCAGCCAAAATTTGTTGCCGGGGACATTGTCGCTAAGACAGCAACTTCGACAGACACATACTGGCTAATTATTAAATATGACTCAACGACTGATAAGTACGAAAGAGGGTTTATATATCGATCGTTACATGAAACCTGGTACCGGAAAGACAATAAAACGGAACTGACGGAACGCAGCTTAACTGAAAAAGTCTATCCCGCAAAAGTTTTCCATGTCAGCTCGATTACCGCGGTTTCAATTGCAACACCTACCGCAACACCTACCGCAACCCAGACTTCCTCGGGCCCGGGACCGATGATTACAAGTATCACTCCAAACAGCGGGACATCCGGCTTCAGTGTAAGTATCACAAACCTTGCAGGTACCAATTTCCAGACGGGTGCTACGGTTAAGCTCGTGGGGACGGATATAACTTCGGTCACTGCAACAGGTGTCGTGGTCGGTGAAAACTCGATCTCCTGTACATTCAACCTGTATGACCTCAAAGCGGGAAAGTATGATGTCGTTGTCACAAACCCGGATGGGCAATCGGATATATTGATAAGCGGGTTTACCATCAACGATAAAGGCCCCCTTGTCAGTGGTGTCACGCCCTCGGAGGGTATGATTGGTGAGACGATCGACCTGGCGATTTCGGGCAGCGGGTTTAAAGACCCTGTCAAGATTATATTCAGAAAGGGAAGCAGCACACTTGAAGGTGCGAATGTAAAATATGGCACAGATTCTTCGGTCTCACTCGTCCTTTATATCCCTGCCGGGACCACAACCGGGTTCTGGGATATCGAAGTGAAAAATGTCGTGGACCAGCAGAACGGGACTGCACTGAGCAAATTCAATATCAAGAACGCAACAGCATAGCGGATACATACATCATCAATAACTATTTTCTTGTTCAAAATCTCCGGAATCAATAAAAATGCTCGACCCGGTTACATCGACAGGACTTTTTGAATGGGTAATTCTGCCCGTGCTCATTTTTTGTGCCCGTACCTGCGATGTGAGCTCGGGACGATCCGCGTGATATTCATCACAAAAGGTATCAGATATCTCGCCCTGCTCATCGGTTTTTTTGAAGTAATCATCTGGCTTCTTGCCATTGGGCAGGTAATGAACAACCTCACCAACATCGCCTCATACATTGCTTACGGGCGCGGGTTTGCGATGGGACCATTTATCGGTATGCTTATCGAGAAGAAGATCTCACGGGGGCTCACCAGTATAAGGATCATAAAAAAAGAGGAAACGCCCCAGCTTGTAAATTACCTGCGTTCGCAGAATTACGGGGTTACAACTGTTGATGGGGAAGGGGCAAGAGGACAGGTGAAGATGGTCTTTTCCATAATCAGGAGGCAGGACCTCCCTGACGTAGTTGAGGTAATAAAGAAATTGCATCCGGGTGCGTTTTATTCAATCGAAGATGTAAAATCCGTATCTGAAGGTGTATTTCGACAGGAACGCCGCCGGTTTTTTTATTCCCTATTCAGAAGCGATCAGATTCTTCAGGAAGGGAAAATAAAATTTGGAAATTGTATTTTTTAATGGCAAAACTCTCTTTTAATTCCGGATCGTTATTGTACGGGAACTGCTGATGGATGTTGCTACCGTTCTTCTGATCGCAGCCGGGCTCTCGATGGATGCTCTTGCCGTATCCATCGCATGGGGAGTGTCGCTGGAAAAAGACCGCATGAAAACTGCTCTTTTGATGGCACTCTTTTTTGGAGGGTTTCAGGCACTCATGCCCGTCATCGGATGGGCTGCCGGCCTGTCATTTGTCAACCTGATCTCAGGAATTGACCACTGGATCGCATTTCTCATCCTCTGCATCATCGGTGTAAAGATGTGCTATGAATCGTTTGAAGGTGAAAACTGTGAAAGGAATACCGCTCCGCCTTCACTTTCCGTCATTCTCCTGCTTGCGCTGGCGACAAGCATCGATGCCCTTGCAGTCGGACTCTCGTTCGCGTTTCTCAATACTGATATTATTGCCCCGGCGATCCTGATCGGTGCTGTAACGTTCTGCATCTCATTTTGGGGAGTTCTTCTTGGCCGACGACTTGGGTGCATTTTCGGACACCGCATCGAACTGCTGGGAGGCATCATCCTGATTGGCATCGGAGTTAAGATTTTATTTGAACATATGAGATAATCGCGCTCATCCCGGCTGTATTTTTTAAAAAAGTCCGGACTTTCTTGACACCTTCTGATTATCCTCTTTGATTGGATGAGCAATTGGTACGATCCATAGACCTGCATTTTTTTATTTCACAAATACCGGTATACATGAAAACAGGTATGCCATTCGCCGAATCAGTTCATCGGGATGTCGCTATCTCTTCACATACAATCACCTTGTGCACCATCGAAATGATTATCTGAAAATCCTTTCCTATTCTCTAAAAGAAGAGGTTAAGGTTTTTTATGGATCGATTCACCTGTTTGACCTGCGGGCCGTCTATGATCCGGCACATGGCGAGCCCAAGCAGAATATTCCGGCAGGCACCTCCTTTGAGAAATCCCTGCCGGACGGGGAATGTCCGGCCTGTTCCTCAGGAAAAGACAAATTCGAGAAGGTTTAAGAGAGATCATTATGGTTGCACGCGAGGTTAGTCACGGGATTTTCTGGGTGGGCGCAATTGATTGGGACCGGCGGCTCTTTGATGAGTTGATCCCGCTTCCCCATGGTACGAGCTACAATTCCTACCTGATCAAGGGAAGTGAGAAGACCGCGCTGATCGATACCGTTGACCCGACGAAGGAGTACGAGCTGATTAGCAACCTTGTCAGGAAAGGTATTGAGCGGATCGATTACATCATCATCAACCACGCAGAACAGGATCATTCCGGATCGCTGCCGATGATCTTAGAGTTCTTTCCGGATGCGGTCGTTGTCACCAATGAAAAATGCAGGGACCTCCTTGTTGCCCTGCTCCATGTGCCCCCGGAGAGGTTCAAGGTCATCATTGACCGGGAGACCCTCTCTCTCGGTGACCGGACCCTTGAGTTTCTCCTGACACCGTGGACGCACTGGCCCGAGACCCAGGTCACCTTCCTGCGGGAAGACCGGATTCTTTTCTCCTGCGACCTTTTTGGTTCGCACGTCGCATCAAGCGACCTGCTTATGCAGGATGAGCGGGCAACATACCTGTCCGCAAAGCAATACTACGCCGAGATCATGATGCCGTTTCGCGCGAGCATCAGAGGGCACCTTGAAAAAGTGCGGGCGCTTCCCGTTGCCATGATCGCGCCCAGTCATGGACCTATTCACCATAACCCCGTGTTTATCCTCGATGCGTATGCAGACTGGACATCTGATGCGGTGAAGAATGAGGTCGTGATCCCGTATATCTCCATGCACGGAAGTACGTTAAAAATGGTCGAACAGCTCACGGAAGCGCTGATAGCGCGCGGCATAACGGTAAAACCTCTTAATCTGGCGAGAACAGATGTTGGCGAACTTGCGGTGTCGCTTGTCGATACTGCGACAGTTGTGATTGCAACGCCCACCGTATTGTTCGGCCCGCACCCGCAGGTAATCTACGCAACGTACCTTGCCAACCTTCTCAAACCAAAGATGCGGTTTGCTACGGTAATCGGCTCGTATGGCTGGGGAGGCAAAGCGGCTGAGGTAATTGTCAAGATGCTTGATCACGTCAAGGTGCTTGATCACGTCAAGGTCGAGATACTTGAACCGGTCATCGTGAAAGGACTTCCTGACGAGGCGGCAATGCGGGGACTTGATCGGCTCGCGGACGATATCTTAAAGAAACATAAGGAAATCAATATCGTATAAACATGAGGGATATGGATGACAAAACTGTTTGAAGTGTATAAATGTGAGGTCTGCGGAAACATCGTCAAGGTCGTTCATGCATCGGGCGGCATCCTCGTCTGCTGCGGCAAACCCATGACGCTCCAGCAGGAGAAGACGTCGGACCAGGGCAAGGAGAAGCATGTCCCGGTTATCGAGAGATCGGCGAATGGTATCCTGGTGAAGGTTGGCTCGGTCCCCCACCCGATGGAGGAGAAGCACTTCATCGAATGGATCGAGGTGCGCAGCGGCAATGCTGTATATATCCGGGGGTTAAAAGCAGGGGAGAAGCCCGAGGTAGAGTTCTGCATAACCGACACGAATGTAAAAGCACGGGTGTACTGTAATGTGCACGGGCTTTGGACAAACAAACCGTAATTTTTTAATCTCTCCTGTCTGGTATACAAATCCCTTGTGTGGATTTTCATACAAACGCTTTGTGACCCGGGTTTTTATTGGCGTGTTTTACCAAAAACTCATAGAGAAGCAGGAGCTATCCTTGTGTAATGAAGGGGTTCGCGTTCCTCTCAACGATTGTCGCAGATCTCGGTGATACCTTTGTTTTCATCGCGCCGATCACCTGTGCCCCCCTCGTTGTGGCAATCCTCTTTACCGAATGGTCCATGCTCCTCCCTATGGCAGTGGTCCCACTCGTATTCTTTTTCGCTGGTCTTACATTGAAACGTCTCCCGCGCAACGAACGGGAGCACCGGCTCTCAACCGCGATGTGTTCTGTAGCCCTCTTCTGGTTTGCCTGTGCTGCGATCAGCGGAATCCCCTTTGTCCTGGGGCTGCATATGAGTTTTACCGATGCCCTCTTCGAAGGGATGGCGGGATGGACAAGTACCGCGTTTTCCATGACCCGGGCACTGGATACCGTTCCTCACACCCTGCTCTTCTGGCGTTCCTATATGCAGTGGATCGGAGGGATTGGAATCGTCGCCTTTTCCCTTGCGATGGCGAGCAGCTCAGGGCTCTTTACGACGAAACTGCTCCGTACTGAAGGCCGGGACGAACCGCTTATGCCCTCGGTGCTCTCTGCAGGGCGTTCTCTTTACAAGATCTATGCGCTGCTCACCTTCCTTGCCATCGGGCTTATCCTGTTCTCCGGCCTGTCGTTATGGGAATCGGTAAACCTTGCTCTTACGACTATATCTACGGGAGGATTCACAATCCATGCGGAGGGGATCCGGTATTACCAGTCTATCACCCTTGAACTTATGCTGATCCCGGTGATGATTGCCGGCGCGCTCCCGTTCAAACTCTATTTCCTGATCTTCCAGAACCGCCGCCTGAGCCTTTTTGGTGATGAGCAGGTCAAACTCTTTTTCCTTTTCACCGGTATCGGGGTGCTCGTCATCATGGCAGACTTCCTTTTTTTCGATACTATGGAATTTTTTACCGCACTCGAACAGGGCCTTTTCATGACCGTCTCTGCCCTCACTACAACAGGATTTCAGAACGCAAACCCGCATGCATGGGCAAGTACAACGCTCCTATTCCTGACCATGCTTATATTTATCGGAGGTGCGTCAGGCAGCACTGCGGGGGGGATCAAACTCAACCGGGTTGCCTTAGCGTATCACGGGCTTCTCTGGTGGTTCAAGCGGGCGTTTGTGAGCGGAAAAGTCCTCATCCCGCTACGGATTGAAGGGAAAGTGATCCCCAAAGCAACTGCAGAACTCGAGACTGCCAAGAACATGCTGGTGATCCTCCTCTCGGTTACGATGATCTTTGTTGCAACCCTCTGTGTGCTGCAGTTCCATATCACCTCCTTTTCCATCACCGATATCGTCTTTGAGACCGTTTCCGCATTTTCCACCTGCGGGATTAGTACCGGGTACGTGTCCTATGAGATGCCGGTGCTGTCGAAATGGATCTTTATTTGCCTCATGTGGGTGGGCAGGCTCGAAGTGATCCCTGTCGTAATGCTTATGATCGCCCTTTTCCGCGGGCCTGAATGAACCCGGCAACAGGCCGGTTACGCAACTTTTCTTAAGTTAACATCAGGAGATCTAATATAAATTGCCCGCCAACAGGATCACGATGAAACAGATCGCCCTGTACGGCAAGGGGGGGATCGGGAAATCAACAACGTCCGCAAACCTTTCCGCGGCGCTCTCCATGCAGGGGCTGGATGTCCTCCAGATCGGGTGCGACCCCAAGAGAGACAGTACCCGGATGCTGATGCACGGCAGTTTTATTCCGACTGTGATGGACCTTGTCCGTGAACGAGGCGCTGCCGAGGTCTCCCGCAATGATGTGGTCTATACGGGGTTCAACGGCGTCCGGTGCGTCGAGGCGGGGGGTCCTGAGCCCGGTGTCGGGTGCGCCGGCAGGGGGATCATCGCCACGTTCCAGCTGCTTGAAAAGTTCGGGGCACTGACCGGAGACGTGATCGTCTATGATGTGCTCGGCGATGTGGTCTGCGGGGGCTTTGCCATGCCGATGCGTGAGGGGTATGCACAGGAAATTTACCTGGTTACTTCAGGAGAGCTGATGTCGCTGTATGCAGCAAACAATATCTGCAAGGCAATAAAGCGCCTCTCCCAGCGGTCTAAGAGCACCTGCCGGCTTGCAGGAGTCATCTGCAATGCCAAGAACATGCCCCGCGAGGAAGAACTGGTAGCAGAATTTGCACGACGGGTAAACAGTTCACTCGTACAATACATCCCGCGGGACAGGTCTGTCCAGATCGCAGAGATCCACAAGCAGACGGTGATTGAATATAACCCGGGATCAGAACAGGCGGAACGGTACCGGACACTTGCATCGCGGGTCATGGAGAATAACCAGTTCACCATCCCGACACCTCTTGAGATTGATGAGCTTGAAACCCTTGCCTTCGAATACCTCCAGGTTTGAAGGGTGCACGCTCACCGGGGCGCTCTCCATCACCACGTCTGTCTGCAACAGCATCAGCGTCGTGCACGGCCCAAGGGGATGCGCCCACCATAATTTTTCACTCCTGCACGCCACCGCACTGGAACACGATAGTGTCGTGGCTCCTGTTATCCAGTCAAGCGGACTTCTGGAAAATGAGATTATCTTCGGGGGTGAGGCAGCACTGGAACGGACGCTCGCCCGTACAGCCTCCCTCTGTCCGGCATGTATATTTGTGCTGTCGACCTGCATTGCTGATGCAATCGGCGACGATGCCGGTGCAGTCAGCCGGATGGACTGGGGGGTTCCGGTTATTCCGGTTCCGACAGGAGGATTTCTGGGGGGTGTTTTTGAAAAGGGGGTAAATAATGCCCTTTGCACGCTCTCGGACATGGCAGAGCCCTGCAAGCCCGAGGGCACGATAAACATTATCGGTGAAAAAAACCTCGAATATGAAGTTGAGGAGAACTATACAGAAATATCCCGCCTCCTGTCCCTGCTCGGGCTTTCCATGAATATACGGTTCGTGCACAATATCTCAAATAAAGATATTTCACATCTCGGGCAGGCATCATTAAACGTGCTCAGGGATCCGGGGATAAACCCTGTCGGGAACCACCTGAAAGCGCGTTTTGGGGCAGCCTATATCCCGTCATTTCCCTATGGGATCTCCGGTACACTACAGTTCTTAGAAATGACGGCAGCAGCATGCGGGGTGCCGCTTCATTCCGCACTTTCTGAGGAAATTTCGGTTCAGGAAGATGTGCTGGCAGGATTTTCTGACCTTGCCGGCACTCGTATCGCGTTGGACGAACGCGGCCTTGCATCACCGGTGTCTGCAGTTGTCCGTGAAGTGGCAGCCGCTCTGAAAATGAAGGTTTCAGAAGATGGATGTCGTGTTCCGGTCCCCACGGATCTCCCCGTGGGAACCGCGGGGATACACCGGATGCTCCACCGCTGGAGGCGGGTGATCCATGCCTGAATGTACCAATCCTCTCTGGCCCTGCGCGATGACCGGGGCGGCAGCCTGTCTTGCAGGATTCGATGGCATGACGGTTGTCATCCATGGATCAAGCGGCTGTTATTACTATCCAACCACGCTGCTCCATGCGCCTCTTTACGGGACATTTATTATCGAGGAGGAAGTCATCTTCGGGTCAGAGCAGCGCCTTTTACAGGTGATAAAAGAAGTTGCATCATCCGGCCAGAGGATTGCGGTCGTGACAACATGCGTCCCCTCAATTCTTGGCGAGGATATCAGGGCGATACTTGCCTCGCATGATGTCCTCCTTGTCGACAGCCCGGGATTTTCCGGCGATTTCGAGTCGGGCTATCGCAACGCTCTGTCTGCCCTTGAGCCCCGCGTCAGCCCCAAAAAATTCGGTGTTAATATTGACGGCGTGTGCATCTTTGACCCGTTCTACCGGGGAAATGTGCGGGAGCTTTTACGGCTTTTAAGTAAAGCCAAAGTCCCGGTCGCAACGGTTTTTTGTGCAGATTCTCTCACCCGTGTGCAGGAAGCTTCCCCTTTTACGATCGGGACAAACAGCGATATCGCCAGTGGAGTCGGTGAAAACCTTGGCGGCACTCTGGGTATGAAGGAACTTGCTGACACGTTCAGCCGGATATGCAATGTTATTGAAGGTGCGGATGCCAGGCCGGTGCTGCAGGAGATTGCGTCCGAAGAAGACCGGATTATTCAGGTATGTGACAAGTTCCTTCGCAGGTTTGATCCACCCCGTGTTGCAGTCTTTTCATGGGCATCCTATGCGGCATTTGCCGCTGACACCCTGAGATCCTATCTTGATGCGGAGATTGTCTGCATTGGCACCCGCAGCACTCCTTCCCCGGGATCATCACGGGTATTTGAACGGGCGGAGGGGCTCTCGCAGGTACAGGCACTCATTGAGAACCACAAACCCGATCTTATTCTCGGCTCCTCATTTGAACGCCCGGTGAGCGGGGATACGGCATTTGTCGGTCTTACGCCGCCACTGCGGGGAAAGGTGAGGCTCGGCTCCCATCCGATTGCCGGAATTGAGGGGACGCTGGGGTTTATCGAAGACGTGCTGAATGCCTGTATGGACCAGCACCGGTAAACCCTATAGGGGTCTCTCACAATGTATACGCCCCGCATCTCACGATGTCATTCACTTTCACACCGCGCAGGTTGAACCCTTAAATACACGGTCCGGCAATGCCATACTACGACTAAAAGGTGGTCGTGTATGATGCAAAAATCAGGGTATTTCCGTAAGACAGGGTGCATTGCGTATGACTCCGATGGCAAACCCCACATGGTCATAGAACTGCATGTACGGGGAGAGCGGTTTGCGATCCGGCTAGCGGACCTTGCACGGGCTTTGGCTGGCAGGGTCCATGTGCAGGTCGAGTCCCTTGCACATAACTGGAAATATTACCTGGGAAGTGTGAACGGGCTTGCAAAATTGTCAGCTTCCGGAAAGGCTCTTAATATTGATATCTTTGAATGCGGCAGTTTTACGGTATCGCTTAACTCCCTGCGGGCGGTGATATATGGCAGGGACCGTATGGCGGTGATTGTAAAGATACCGGAAGATTCTCCTTCCCCTGCACGTCAGAAGAAATATCCCTATGGTCAGCAGCAGATAAGCGCGAAAGCGTAATGCAGATCCCATATCCCCCAGTCCTCTCATGGAACATATTATAATCCCTCTTTTTCCTGACAATATCGTTCAACATTAATACTCTCACGGACAGATCTTTTATCAACTGGTGCATCCCTCACTTTTTTATCCGGGAGCATCACTGACGCTATGGTGCAGGCGGTAGTGCCGATATGGAGCCATCAGATGATATATTTCGCGAGCTTGTAGAACACCAGCAGGATTTTATCGTTAAGTTCTCTGTTGAAGGGCGCATCCTCTACGTAAATCCTGCATACTGCGAACTTGTCGGAAAGACAAAAGACGAGCTTATCGGCAGCATCTTCATGCCTGTCACCGAACGGCAGTATGCAGATGTTATCGCAACACAAATGGTGAAGTTGTTCCGGCCGCCTTATTCCTGTTATGTCGAGCAATGGATGCCGACAAAGAAAGGAATGCGGTGCATCAACTGGTCAGCAAAGTCGCTGCTTGAAGGGGCCGGCACCGTCCGTGCGATTGTTGCGTCCGGGCGGGATATCACCGCCCAAAAAAACAAGGAAAGGGATATCCAGAGACGCGACCGGGAGCTGATGCTTCTCGTCGAGAGCGGTAGCCAGATGTACTATTCGCACACTCCCAACCATGTCCTTGACTATGTCAGCCCGAGAATCCGCACCCTGCTCGGGTGCCGCCCGCGGTCAGGAAAACGGTTATGGACCGACCACCTCTCCCAAAACCCTGCAAATGCGGCAGGGCTGGAACGGACGCTTCGGGCAATCACGTCCGGCAGGCGCGAACCCGTATACCGGCTGGAATTAATGACCGCAGATGGCGGTACAGTCTGGGTTGAGGTGAACGAAATCCCCGTGGTAAAAGACTCAAAGACGGTTGCCATTGTCGGCTCTCTGGTTGATGTGACCGAGAAGAAGCAGGTGGAAGAGGGGCTTGCAGAGGCAGACATCCTGATCAAGGGGCCCGGGGCTGCCGGTACGGGATGGCGGTCTGAACCCGGGCACCCCGGACATTCTGCGGTGGAATCTCTCCGGTCGATATTTGGCAGGAAACAGGACGAGCCTGACCGGGATTAGGCTGGACGACACCCCCCGTATCCGCAGGCTCAGAACGTCCTATCTACCCTTCCTCACGCACTCAGCAATATACGAACCGGCCATCGTTGTCCGTGCCGAGCCGCCCATGTCCTTTGTCACCATGCCGTCTTTGATGCTCATCTCGATTGCATGTAAAACAGCCTCGGCAGCCTCGTGCTCTCCGATATGGTCAAGAAGCAGCGAGCCCGCCCAGATGGTGGCGATTGGGTTTGCGACCCCCATGCCCTTGTACTTTGGTGCAGAACCGTGAATGGGCTCGAACATGGACGTGCCCTTCGGGTTGATGTTGCCGCCGGGTGCAAGGCCTAGCCCGCCCTGGATCATGGCGCCGAGGTCAGTGATGATGTCGCCGAACATATTGGGTGTGACCACGACATCGAACCATTCCGGGTTTTTCACAAACCACATCGTGATCGCGTCGACAAAGTTGAACTCGGTAGCGACGTCCGGGTACTTCTTTGACGTTTCTAAAAAGACATCGCGCCAGAGCCCGTAGATATCAGACAGCACGTTTGCCTTGTCGACCGAGGTGAGCTTCTTCTTCCGGCGCTCTGCAAGGTCAAATGCATAGGTCTGGACACGCCGTGCGCCTTCCCGTGTGATCACGCCGATCTGGTAGGCAATCTCCTCGGCGTCGCTCTCAATATCCAGCCCGAATTTCACGGAATAGAGTTCCCGGTCGACGTTGAGGGTCGTCTTCTGGTGTTTCCTGAACCGCGAGCCGATACCCACATAAAAATCCTCGGTGTTTTCCCGGACAACGATAAAGTCGATGTCTTTCGGGCCTTTTCCCGCAAGCGGTGTCTCTACGCCGTCTAGCAGTTTGATCGGCCTGAGGTTCACGTACTGGTCGAAGTGGAACCGGAGTGCAAGGAGGATGCCCTTCTCCAGTATACCGGGGTTCACCCGTTCGTCACCGATCGCTCCGAAATAAATCGCCCTGAACTTCGAGAGTTCCTTCAAGTCTTCCTCAGTGAGCAGGATCCCCTGGGTAAGGTACCGGTCCGCCCCGATATCAAAGTCCGTCCACGCGATATCAAAATTGAATTTTTCGCCTGCTGCGTCCAGAACCTTTTTGCCTTCAGCGATGATCTCCGGGCCGATACCGTCCCC
The DNA here is from genome assembly GCA_964573085.1 of uncultured Methanoregula sp. Lineage (GTDB taxonomy): Archaea > Halobacteriota > Methanomicrobia > Methanomicrobiales > Methanospirillaceae > MVRE01. The sequence continues at coordinate 15,332 of CAZNIL010000013.1, read as the reverse complement.
GTCTATCGCCGCGATTTTGTACATACCGGTGCCTCCTTCAACTCCTTTGCATATCCTACAAGCCCCGCCGCCTCGACTATACGGTACATAAACTCCGGTACCGGCTCAACGGAATACTCCCTGCCATCTACCATAATCTTACCCTCCCTCTCCCGTACAGCGATCTCACACCCGTCTTTCATCTGGTCGGTGTCCGGGCATACAAGGGGGAGCAGCCCTACATTGATCGCGTTCCGGAAAAAGATGCGGGCAAAGGATTTTGCAAGGACCACCCGGACTCCCGCGCCCTTGAGGGCGAGCGGGGCGTGTTCGCGTGACGAGCCGCACCCGAAGTTCCTGCCGGCGACAATGACGTCACCACCCTGCACCAGCCGAGAAAAATCGTCCCGTATACCTTCGAACGCATGTTTTGCGAGTTCCTTCTCATCGTAGATCGTGAGGAACCTTCCCGGGATGATCGCGTCCGTATCAACATTGTCGCCAAATTTCCAGATCCTCATCATCAGACCTCCCGTGGATCGGTGATCTCACCGGTGATCGCGCTTGCTGCTGCCGTCGCTGGTGAGCAGAGGTATACCTTTCCTTCTGTACTCCCCTGCCTCCCCCGGAAGTTACGGTTCGACGTGGAGAGCGAGACTTCTCCGGGTGCAAGAAGCCCGAAGGCACCGCCCATGCACGGGCCGCAGCAGGGGGCTTCCACAAGAGCACCGGCAATAACAAATTTCTCGATCAGTCCTGCCCGCAATGTTTTGAGATACTCCTGTCGGGAAGCGGGGATGATGATCACTCTCACCGATGGGGAGAACGATCGTGTGCCCAGTACTTCTGCCGCCTCGGAAAAGTCCTCAAACCTCCCGTTCGTGCAAGACCCGATAAAGACCTGGTCGACACGCGTGCCCACAACTTTTCCCACCGGCACTCCAAGGTCCACATTGTGGGGTACGGCAACCTGAGGTTCGAGGCGGGAAACATCATACTCCCTCTTTTCTGAAAATGTTGCATCAGGGTCGCTTGCGAGGTCAAACGGCCTGATTCCTGCCCTGCGCTGCCGGATATAGTCCCATGTTATGGAGTCAGGGGGGACGATGCCGGCTTTTGCTCCCATCTCGATTGCCATATTGCAACAGGTCATCCTCCCCGCCATATTGAGATGGTGCATGGTTTCCCCGTCGAACTCGATTGCCTTGTACGTCGCACCGTCCGCCCCGATGTCTGCGGCGATCGAGAGGATGAGATCCTTTGCGCCCACGCGGTCCTGAAAATTTCCCCGGACATTCACCAGAATAGTCTCGGGCACCTTGAAATAGAGTGCCCCGAACTTGAGGACAAAACCCATATCCGTCGACCCGATACCGGTCGCAAATGCCCCCACAGCACCATACATGCATGTATGGGAATCTGCACCCACTACGATCTCGCCGGGTGCTGCGTGCCCCTTCTCGACAACCACCTGGTGGCAGACCCCCTCGGCAATATCGTAGTTATGAATCCCCTGCTCGCGGGCGAATTTCCGCATATAGACATGGTTCTCTGCTGCGGGAATCGAGTCCGCAGGTATCTGGTGGTCAAAGAGCATGACGATCCTTTTTTTATCAAAGACCTGCGTCCCGCCCATCTCATAGAATTTCTGGATGGCAAGCGGCCCGGTGATGTCATGGATCATCGCTGCATCGACCGGTACCATAACGACGCTGCCCGCCCGGATGTCCCTGTTGCATTTACCCGAGAATATTTTCTCTGTGATCGTCGCTCCCATGCTCAATCGTTAGTACTATAGGCACGCTGGGATATTGTAATTTTATGCGGGAAAGGGTATGGTGCACCAGAGCGCCCGGTATTTACTTTCAGGAGTCTGTCCGCTGCCATCAGCATATCGGGGCAAAAATTGAATTTCTCTTCCTGTAGTTGTCCATGGTTCAGTGCTAAAATTTTCGCACCTTAAGCAATCTTTAACCACATCGCGCCTCAACTCTATCCCGATAACCATGATGCGAAGGATTGCAATCCTCTCTGCAGCTATCATCCTTGTTGCGATGGCCCTGATCGGTACTGTGGCTGCCTCACCCTTTGATTCGACAAGTGACCGCGTGATTCATGCCAGCGGAAATGGCAATGTTATCGGGACGCCCGACCGTGCACAGGTCTCCCTTGCGGTCGAGACAGAGAACCCTGATGTGAAAATTGCACAGCAGGATAATGCTGCCCGCATGAAACAGGTGATTGATGCGCTTGTCGCTGCAGGTATCCCCGCGGATGCGCTCAAGACAACGGGGTATAACATCTACCCTGTCTATGATGACATCTATAAATCGCAAAATGACCAGAAGATCCGCTCGTACCGTGTGACAAATACCGTGACAGTCACGCTCCATGATGTGAGCAGGACCGGCGATGTCATCGATATCGGGGTAGCGAACGGCATTAACCAGGCAAGTTCCATCCAGTTCATGCTCTCGGACGAGCAGGCACAGGTGCTGCGCACCGAAGCCCTGAAAAAGGCGGTTGCCCGCGCCCGTGCGGATGCCGATACCGTTGCATCTGCTTTCGGCGTCCAGGTTACCACGATCAGGGATGTCGATATCAGCAGCGGGTATACTCCCGTTCTGTACGAGAACTACGCAGTAGGGGATATGATGAAGGCAGCAGCGCCTACTCCCATCCAGGCAGGTGACGTGACGGTGAGCGCTACCGTGTCTGTCAATTTCCTATTCAGATAATCCCCAAATCTCTTTTCACAATCTTTTTACCCAAGCAGTGTGTGACTATTTCATAAAAACAATGACTTAAGAGTCCGGACACTTCCGGCATCAATACGGGTCATCCAAGTATCGAATATCCCAAAAACTGCGGATACAATAGGAATGATCGAAGAATGGAGCGCAATATCGGCTTTAAGGAGCGCAGGTATATTGAGGAATTGAGGATCCTCACCAAATCCACCGCACTTGACTGCGTAATTGATGACAGGTTCGAAAGGGTCATCTACGTAATCCGGCAGGGTGATATGGGGCTTGCAATCGGGAAGAAAGGTGAGAACATCAAACGGCTGCAGAACGTGCTTGGTAAAAGGATCGAGATGGTGGAATATGATGAGGCACCCGATACGTTTATTGCAAATATTTTCAAACCCGCAGAGGTGGCCAGGATCGAACGAACCCCCGAAAACGGCCCGGTTCATGTGCTTTTGAAAAAGAAAAATGATCTCGGGATTGCAATCGGGAAAGGCGGGTGCAATATTGAAAAAGCACGGATCCTCTGCCGCAGGTTCTTTGGGATTGAAGTAGGAGAGGTGCTGCTAGCACCGGTGGAAGCATGAAAAAACCGATCGATCCTTCCATCATCGCAGAAATCTGGAATGTGATCAACGAGCGGGCAGAACACCCGTCAGAGCAGTCCTACACGAGCCGGCTGCTCACCGATGAAAAAGGGATTGACCGGGCACTGGAAAAGGTCGGCGAGGAGGCAACTGAGTTCATCCTTGCGGTAAAAAACGGTGTACCTGAACGTACAAAAGAAGAAGCAGCAGACCTTCTTTTCCACATGCTGGTTGTGCTCCGTGCAGCGGACATTGACCTTGCCGATGTTTTACTTGAGCTTGAGCACCGGAGAAAATAGTCCTGCTTTTATTTTTGTAAGAACGTTGCAAGATCTGTCATCGGTGGCAGGTCATTCTCGTGCTGCCCCCCGCCGGTGAGCACGCTTTCGTCAGCATATATAGGCGCATTTTCCCGAAGGGCAAGTGCGATGCCGTCGCTTGGGCGGCAGTCAACCTTCACCTCTTTTGTCCCACAAGAAAGAATGAGCTGTGCATAATACACGCCATCCAGAACGGTATCGATCTGGAGCGACTGCATCGTGATCCCAAATTTTCCGAACGTTTCTACAAAGAGGTCATGGGTGAACGGGCGGGGGAGCACCTCTTTGTTTATGGCACTTTTAATAGACACCGCTTCCCAGAGCCCGACAAAGATCGGCAGCAGGAGTCCACTGCCATTTGAAAGCACAACCACAGGGACAGTGCCTGACGGGTTCTCGACAACAAAAACTCCTCTGACCGTACAGGGAACGGGTGTCATAGGTGAGATAGACATCATCCCGCACCCTGATAATGGTTGAGGTGCATTCAGAGGGGAGGTTTACCCGCCGTTGCTTCCCTGCGGACGATGAGGATGCCTGAGATAATGCCCAGCGCAATATTGAAGTAATAGAGGACAAGCCGCCAGATCACGACAAAAATTCCAAGGATTGCAGACGGGATGAAGAGGGCATACATGGAGGTCGCGCCGACTTCCGCAATACCGGAACTCCCCGGGGTGATCGGGACCATCATCAGGATGGCGAGGATCAGGTTGATGACAAATGACTCAAAGAAGAGCGGAGGCTGCCCCAGCCCGACAAGGATGAGCGAAGCAGTCGCGCATTCGGAGACCCAGTAGAGCAGGGTAAAAAACATGCCCCACACAAGTCCCCCTCTTGCACTATGGACAAACTTTTTGAGTGCCCCGTGAAAGTTGTCAACCTCCTTGTCGATCCGGACAACAAGTTCTTCGAAACGGGCAGGTTCCCAGTGTTTTGTGAAAAACTTTGCCCCCCTGACCATTGCAATTTTGAGGATCTGGGGCCGGGTGGCAAAAACAATGAACAGGAAAAAACAGCCGGCAATGAAGATGAGGGTGATGTACATGATAAGACCGGATGTAACACCAAGGCTCTTCCATTCACGGTCAAGGGCGAGCATGGCGAATGTGGCAAGGATCACGAGCACGATCCCGTCCAGCACCCGCTCCATGATCACGATCGCAGTTGCATCACCGAGAGGAACATCTGCCTTATAGAGCTCATGGATCCGCACCGGCTCCCCTCCTGCCTGTCCGGGTGTTACCGCAGCCGCGAGCAGGTTGGCAAATACAAGGTTGAGGGAATAAAAAAATCCGATACGGTATCCCAGTGAACGGGTCATCAGCTGCACGCGCCATGCCCAGAAGCACAGGGTAAAAAGATGGGCGACGAATGCGAGTACAAGGAAAATGGGGTTGATCTTCTGTAACGAGTCAATGGTCTGGTCGTTGATGGTAAAGAGCAGGACAACAGCAAGGACGATGAGGGAGAATGCAACCGATATCAGGAGCCATTTCCCTGTTGACCTGTCCAATTGTATCACCCAAATGTTCCTGGTATTGGCGCTGGTTTGTATCGTTAGAGGTTAGAAAACAAAGTATAAACGCTTGTATGGTTGATATGATGAGGAACTGTCAGGCAGGCAGGTTATACCGTGAACAGGTCGCGGTCAGATACTATAGAAAAAATTCCTGACCTCACCGCAGCATCAAGCCAGCCGTGCCCGTAGCTGAAACAGGCAAGGGCGTCCTGGGGCTGCCCCAGCAACCGGAATACATTACCCTGTCGGGCATACACGGCGGTAATCGTAAGGACACGTTCTGCTGCAGCATGCATCACGGTTCCCTGCACCGGGGAGGCAATAACCGCTGACCGGGCAGTGTCCAGCAGGCATGCGTACCGTCCGGTCTTCTCTTCCAGTTTCCCGCACAGTGATAGGGGCACTCGTTCAAACGGGGTGCTGACCGGGCAGGACACTGACTGCATCTCAAAATATCCTGTTGCTGTACCGAAATGGAGCCACCCGTACCCGTAACAGAATGCAGCAAGGGCATTGACCCAGTCTCCCTGAGAAAGGAAGGTGTTCCCATCATGGAGGTATGCGGTAACCATCTCAAGGATATCCTCTGCGGTTGCGTAGAGGGATGTTTTTTTCTGGGCGGTGATACGGGCAGAACTCAACTGTCCTGTAAGAAGATGCCCGCAGTCTGCGACCTTCATAGTCCGGCAAACACCTCAAGGTACTTTTTTTCCATGTCATGCAGGGAAGCAGGAACGATCAGGATGTGGAGTGGAGGTCCGAAGTCGACGTTTCTGATCCGGTCTGCGGGACCGGCACCAACGACGGGGTGATCGGAACCCGCCCGGGCTATGCCGATGTAGAGGGAGATGGACAGCGTTTTTTCCGAGGCCATCCTTTCAAGCAGGTCGACTGCTTCGTGGACAGTCATGTGACGGTCGTTATGGATATCGAGATAAACAAGGGTGTGGAGGTTCTGGGCAAGGTTTCCGGCAATGACCTCGATAGTACTTGCGGGAAACCAGTTTTTTTGCGGGAAGGGGAGCGAGCAGGATTTTCCAAACCGGTAATTCTGGAGACCGGAAAGCCCGCAGATCGCACTTGAGATCGAAGCCCCATGGATGATCGATGTTTTGATCCCCCGTTCTGCAGCGCGTATCCGAAGGTCGACGTGGGTTGTGGAAACCATGGGATCTCCTGCCGTGAGAAATGCAACACTTTCAGACTCTGCCCGGAGTAATAACTCTTCGGGGTTCTGCTCAACATCCTCCCGGGAAAGCAGGTGAATCTTCTTGTTATAATACTGTTCGAGTTCCTCATGGGATGAGCCCATCAGCCGCGAGGTATACCATTCAAGGTACACAGCATCAGCCCCGGCAATAATTGCCCGCCCTTTTTCTGAAACGTCATTTTTATCAAAGAGACCGAGCCCGACAAATGTCAGCATACTGCATGTACCCAATTTAGGAGAATTTCCGGTATCCCGCCTACCATGCACCAGTGATCAGTACGTGAATTTTGTTATGAAGTCAACGAGCGATTCGAGGACGAGACGCACATCCGATTTCCGGGTCGCCGAAATGAAGAAGATTGGTATATCTTCACCGAGCTGTAACTCTTTGCGTATTTGCCGGGCGCTCATGGTTTTCGGGAGGTCTGCTTTGTTGGCGGCTACCACCATCGGCAGGTGTTTTTCTTTGATCAGCTGGATGTGGTACCGGGCCCGTTCCAGCGCCTCCGGTTTTGTCGCATCGACAAGAAGGACAACGCCCATCGCATGGTGGAGCAGGTTGGGGACTATGGGGTCAAACCTTGGTTCCCCGGGAGTGCCGTAGAGTGTTATGTCAAAGTCCTTCCAGCTCAGCCAGCCAAAGTCCATGGCGACCGTGGTCGGGTCTCCCGTTGTTCCCCGGCGGTCGATAGATACACCAAAATCAGAAGCGCTGGTGATAAATGTGGACTTCCCGGCCTGTGCCGGGCCGGTGACAACAATCTTGGGGATGTACAGCACCACATTACCTTCGGTGACGACGAACGGTACTGACCGTTTCGGCACCGTTGACCACGATGTATGTAACAGGGTAAAGTAATCGAAATGGGGGTGTGTGCGGAACGATGAGGAGATAGAGATGATCAAATCAAACGTATATTTTTTGATGAACTGTTCGATGCAGCGTTTGCCATCGAGGTTCAGGTGCTCGAGGATCACGGTAGTTTTGCTGGTGGTCTTTGCGGTATTTGCAACAGAGAGTGCACCATCAAGCCCCAGATCATCATTGATGACGTCCACATAGATGAAGACGACATCCACGTCGTTTTCGGTGCAGAGCTTCTCGATCCGTGCCTCCCACTTCTTCTGCACCTCTTTGCGTTTCCTGCTGCTTTTCTCTATACGCTCCCGGTCGATTGCATCAATAAACACGACCTTCTTGTTAAAAATTTCGAGAGGGCAGCCCCTTTTTGCCGCAGCATCGCGCTTGAAAATTTCAAACGTAGTATGGGGGAGCACGACAAGGCAGGAGAGCCCTTTTTTCAGCGCCGAGAAGAGGGTCGAGATTGTGAAGAGCTGCCCGTCAACCCCGGGCTCCATGCTGTACAACACCCAGCTGCCCTTGGGGATGCCTCCGCCGAGCATGTCATCGATCCCGGTGATCCCGGTGGAAATCATGGGGTGATGACCACCTGTCCCTTCTGGATAGAGAATTTCAGCCACTCTGAGGACAGACCTTTGATCCCCTGTATGCGCATATAGTGGACATTCTGTTCCACCTTGACCTCGATCACCCCGGTCATCAGCTGTTTGATGAGCGAGACGGTCTTCTCATCAAAAGATTCCTTGTTTAAAAGATAGAATCCCACACCATCGATCTTTTTCAGTTTTGAGGTCAGGACATGGAGGAACTGGTACAGGATTTCGAGTTTCCGGTACATGAGAAGGGTGGAGACCGAGTTGACGCAGAACCTGACCGGCGGGGGAAAAAGCCCGGATTCCCCGTCGGAAAAATCCCCGTCAAAGATCAGCTCGACCATTTTGGAGAACTTGATGCCGATCCCGGTAAGATCCGTCGGGCTTGCGACAAACATCAGCCGGTTTGTATCGGTTATACCGGGAGTCGAGCTCTTGGTGATCGCATCGATGGTACCGACATATCGTTTATCGGCGCCAATGACCTTGAACGCATCAACAACCTCCGCAGCCCGGTCATTGGTGGAGAGTACAATCGCGTACTCCCCCGTCAGGGGTCGTGTCAGGGAATATGCAAGTTCCTCGGCAAGGCTCATGGGGGGTGCCAGTACGAGGAAATTGGCCCCTGCCTCAAAGCCTCCGGAAACCGAGTCGATCTGCGCTATTCCTGACTTGAAGTTGTACATCTAATGCACAATCATTTCATGAGAAAATTTATAAGTGCTCCTATAAAAATGCCCAGACCAAGTGAGTAGAGCGAAGCGAGGACTGCGATTCTGGCCCCAAGGTTCCGGTACAGCACCGCGATAGTCGAGACGCACGGGACGAACAGGACGGATATGATGGCAAAGGTGTAGAGCTGGATCCCGTTCATGACCGATCCGAGGTCTGCGGTACCGGCAAGAACCGCAAGCGTCTCAAATGCAAGTTCTTTCCTGAAGATGCCAAACAACAGTGCCGTGGACGCGTACGCGGGAAGGCCGAACAGGCTGGTGGTGAGGGGTTCTGCGATTGCCTGGAATGCGTTGACGATCCCGAAATACTGGAACAGGCCGAGTGCGATGCTGGTGATGACAAGCACGGGCATGGCAATGAACAGGAACTCCTTGATCCGAAGCCATGATTTGGCAAGCACAAGCCGTACCTGTGGACACCGGAGCGGGGTTATCTCAACAATCATGCCGAACTGCTCACCGGGCGTGATGCGGGAGAGAAAAAAGGCGCTGATCACGATAAGGACAAAGATGATCAGGTAGATCGAAAATGCCCAGAGGATCCCGACAAACGCGGCAACGATCCCTGCGATCACGACCGTACGGGCGGAGCAGGGGACCATGGCGATCAGGAAAGCAGCGATGGTCTGCTCCCGGCGGGTCTTTAGGATCCTGACACTCATCACCGCCGGGACTGTACACCCGAACCCGATTACCATGGGGATGATCGCTTCACCGTGCAGGCCGATACGGTGCATGGCCCGGTCTGCAAGAAATGCAGCACGGGTCATATAACCCGAGTCTTCGAGAAGCGAGAGTCCTAAATAGAATGCGAAGACAAAGGGAAAGGCGATGCCAAGACCTGCCTGCAGTGCGATCAGCAGTGACAGGCCCACCTGGGCGGCAAGTGGCGGCAGCCCCAGGGATGCAAAGGGGGTGATCACGCCGGTGGTGAATGCAGAAACAATGATCCTCTCCATCCATGAACCGATTACAAAGACGGAAAGGAGCATGAACCCAAGGGTTGCAACAAGGATGGGTATACCGGGCATGGTGCGGGTGAGCAGGGTGTCATGGAGGGCAGGGCGGTTTTTTGGATCATCAAGGCTATGTAGGGCGCACGGCAATAGTAAGCACTGATGATCTACTGGCTCTATGAACAGATGCTCAAACGGAAGATTACGGTCCTTCCGGCGCAGATCTGCTTCATGATCAGCGGTCAGGATATGGCACAGGCCCCGGAAAACCTTGTTCTGGTCACCGGCTGGTGCAATGAAATCTCAGCATACGTGAAAAAACAGGCACGGTCCAAAGAGAACACGATAGAGGGGCTCACGTTTCACATAAGCACGCCGGTGCCTGAGGTCATGGAACGGTGTCTGCCCACAATCCATAAAATCGGGGGGATTGCACGCCTGGTCCTCCACTATCAGGACAAGGAGGAGATAGTGGGAGATGGCCTTGAGGTTGTCGTGGCTATCGGAGAGAGCGGGCGTGAAGAAATAACGTCGTGTATCCGGAAGATGGCAGACGATAAGATCCCTCCGGCGCAGGTTGATGAACAGGTGCTTGAGTCCTACCTCACCTTCAAATATGTCCCGGATATTGTCATCAAGAGCGGGGGGGACCACCTGACCGATTTTCTTATCTGGCAATCCGTGTATTCAGAACTTTTCTTCTCTGATGTGAACTGGAAGTACTTCAGGAAGGTCGATTTCTTCAGGGTCCTCAGGGATTACCAGTCACGGGCACGGCGTTTTGGAAAATAATGATCAGGTCACCTTCACATTGATCCAGCAGGGTTCATTATTGATGGTACTGTCCTGGATCACGAACCGGTTCTTCATTGCGACACCAAAGGATCGCTTATCCGGGATCGGGGAGATGGAGTGTGCCCGGCACCACCGCACAAACCGCTGGTACATTTCATCTTTGGGGACAATACTTCCGTCTCCTCCCTCCGCATCAATGCGTGTGACCTTTTCATTCAGAAACCGTTTGACCGCGTTCTCCCTCCCTTTCCTCTCGCTGGTTTTTGTCTTCTCCTTTTTTGTATCCGGTGATGATACTTTCTGGTGAGGAGACTGGGCTTTGGCATCCTGTGGTTTATTCTGCGGTGGTACTGGAGCAACGGCATTTTTCTGGTGATGCGGGTGCACAACGGGTTCTTTTTTCTGCAGTAACACCCTTGCAGGTGTTTTCGGGTCATCTGCGTTCAGTACCGGGGGGAGTGTCATCTCTTTTGGTGAGAGGCTGCCGGTTGCATGACCGGTTTTTTGTTCCGATGCAATGATAACAGGTTCAGTGATGGTTTCGGTGGGGAGCTGCTGCTGGTGGTAATCCAGTCCCAGACGGTCTGCCAGTGCCTGGTTGCATTCATGACTGAGGTTGAGACCCTTTTTCTGGGCTAAAGAAAAAATATCCTCGCGGATGAGGACCGAAGTATGCCGCCACTGGATGCTGTCTCCTTTGTGTGCCGTCATCGTATCCCTATCTTCTATTCTTTGCAGAAGGGATATAGAGCCAGCGGTATGCAGGGTGAATGTAATGAACGAAAAAACGGGGTATCACTGCTTTGAGGTCATCCGCTGGTCATACACGCGGATAGCCCTGAGAAGGTCAATTTTCCTGAAAAGCGGCCAGTATGGTGCACAGAAATAGACCGCGGATTCGTGGCCGTTTGCAAGCCATGGCAAAAAATTTGACGTGCGCCAGTCATTTCCCGTCCGTATGATCAGGTCAACCGGAGGGAGCCCCTTTCCTCCATACAGGTGCGATTCGACCATCTTCACATCAATGGCGTCCGGCCGGATTGCACCATCCTCTACTGAAGACAGGATGTCACGGGCTGCAAGCACGATCTCGTTTCTCCCGCCATAGGCAAGGGCGATATTGAGGCAGAACCCGTCATAATTTTTTGTCGCCTCTTCTGCAGCGCTGATCGCCGCAAGAAGATCGGGGGGGATAAGGGACCTGTCGCCGACCATCTGGACCCTGATCCTGTACTTGTGCACGCGCTCATCCGTGAGGATGCGGATGAACTTTTCCTTGAACAGCGCAAAGAGCTGCCCGACTTCATCATCAGCACGACTGAAATTTTCCGTAGAAAATGTATAAAGGGTGATGTGCTGGATTCCAAGATCATGTGCCCAGTCAAGCATCTCCTCGGTCTTTTCTGCACCGGCCCGGTGCCCGTCCGAGGTATTGATCCCGATTGCCCGCGCATAGCGCCGGTTCCCGTCCTGGATGATCGCGATATGGCGGGGGATATGGCCACATTGCATCCGGAGGTATCTCTCGTAGAGCGGTTCGAGAAGGGCTTCGCGGATCACAGCGGTGTCACCTCCACGATGATGCCCCCGTTCGGATACCGCTCGATAACGTACTTTTTACCTGCAAGATGATCGCCGAGTTCTTCCAACGCCCACCACGCGACCTCGATGTGGTTCCCGCAGCTGGCATAATAATCCTCGCCCAGTTCGTCCCGGCAGTGGTCGGTGCATTCTGCCATCGTCCCGGCATCCGGCTCAAGCACGCCATACACCACGGTACCATCATCTGTGATCTCATCAAACGGGCGCGCCGTGTTCCGGGCGATGCGTTTCAAACGCTCACGCAGCTGCACCGAGTCCTTGAATGCCGAAGAGCACCAGTGGACTTTATCGTTTTTGAGGAGTTCTTCTGCCCAATCCCGTGCTCCCTGTACTGCATTATGCACCCCGTCCGCAAGCTCAAAGCCCCTCAGCCGCATCTCATCAGCATTGGTATCGCCCCACTCAAGTTCGTTGATATTCAAAAAGTCAAGGTACGGGAGTGCAGGGACAAGGTGTCTGAGCCCGGGGAGTGCTGGCACTTCGATGCCGATGTCAAACCCGAGTTCCTTTGCCCGCTTTGCTGCAGGGATAAAATCCGAATTGAGAATGTCTTCCCAGCATTCACAGGGAGGGTGGAGCCGGATCTCGTCAACGAAGCCCCGGAGGTCGCACAGGTCTTTTTCAGAAGGAGCCTTTGCGGTATACAGGTGGATGTGGTGGTCCTTCCCGAAGTGTCTTTTGAGTGCATCGCAGTAGGTAACGACCCGGTCGATGCAGAGGAGCGGCTCTCCCCCGGTGACCCCGGTACCAAGTGCGCTCATCGCCTCCGCCTCCCTGATCATCTGGTCGGGGCTCTCAATCCGGTGCTCGTTTGCATAGACTGCATCCTTCCCCTTCCGCTCTGATGAGAGCGGGCAGTACCAGCACGAACGGTGGCACCGTCCCGTAACAAAGAGTACCATCTTTGCGCCCTGGTGGCAGAGGATACAACCTTTGGAGAGGGTCATAGAATCCACAGAGAGGCAGAAACGCCGTTTATTTAGTATTCTCTATCTTGGGCGTTATGAATTCAAAATGCTTGTTGAAATGGCACGGGTAGTATCAGATGAGAGGTACGGAACCGGCGCTTTTGGTTATTCTCACGTCGTTCTCATCAGTATATTCAACCGTTTCTGGCAGCATTTTCATAATTTTCTCTCCCGTGTTCTGGTTAACAGAGAAGTATTTTACCAATTATTATCATATGACGAAACAAAGAAATCGGTATCAATTAAAATTGCTCTGGAACCAGCTATGAGACCTGCCCGCAGTGAAAACGCACTTTCCGAGGTGATCGGGTTCATCCTGATCCTTGTCGTCATCATGACCGCGTTCTCGATCTACCTCACGTATGCAGTACCGGCACAGGGGCGCGAGAACGAGATCCTCCACATGAACGAGATCCGGGACCAGTTCGTCACGTACAAGGTCGGGGTCGATGCGCTCTGGACGAACAGTCAGGTCGGCAGCGCCATGAGCACGACGTTTAATCTCGGGACTGCAGGAACCGCGACGCAGGGGGGCGGGTTCTCTATCATACCGGTCATGAACCCCGTCCCGTCGAGCGGGACGATCGCGCTGAACCAGCGGCAGGAGGTACTCACCGTCCAATCAAGAGGGCTGATACGGGATGGGAAGGTTGTATCAAACCAGACGCCTGTATCGGGATCTCTTCCTTTTAATGCCACCCCGCAACAGTTCATTGTCAATTTATCGGATACCTTCAGTAGCGGACCTTTAGATTATCTATCTGCAAAAAAACGAGGGGTACTGGTGCAACAGGGGCAGAACTGGTCGGTGAATGTGACGGTGAACCCGAAAATAAATTATTATTATCCAAACAGCACTGATATCACCATCGATGTGATGAAAAACGGTATTTTATCCCTGCAAGGGGTTACCGTGTATCAGGATATCAGATCTAATACACCCTATACCGTGAATCTCCTCGATGATGCGTATGGTCTGAAAAATTATCTGGCGGCTCAGCCGTATCCGATGACTGTAACATTCACCAAATACGGCACACTTTCTTCCGCTTCCAGCAATGTTTCGTTTACCGATGAATATGAAAAGGTGGCAAACCATTCAATCCCACTTGGCTCCCTTGAATATTCCGCGAGCAACAACTACTGGATCCCCCAGACATATTACTACCAGAACGGGGGTGTATTCCTCCAGCAGGAAGACGGTACATCAACAAAGCTCCCCCCCACAATCACATTCTCCTATAATGCAACTGATAAAATTATCGGCGTTAAAATCATCGAGCTCCCGTTCCAGCAGACCAATGCCGGGAACCTTGGCGGCAACAGTCCTGCACAGGTCAGGACGCAGGTGACAAACATTCAGGATCTTCCCTATTCGCTCGTTTACAACAATGCAAAATGGATCAACATCAGCATAAGTTCAAATGACAGCAGGGGCGCGGCAGCATGGCTGGCTGCCCTTGATAATTCGGCAAATATAACTGCCGGTATCCCACGTGATTATTATGACCAGTCCTCATCGGGAGGACAGATGTTTCTCTTGATTTCCGGAAAAGACCCGTCTAATTCAATATATGATATCCATGCCGAGGGATTGCGGGCGAACCTGAGTGCGGCGGTGCAGGGCGGCTGATCATGAAACCCCGTTATCAGGGGACTATGCATAGCCAACCGGAAACAGCATGCGGGATCCGGGGTAGTCATTCAGCCGTTTCTGAGATCCTCGGCACTGTGATTTTGATCAGCATTGTGGTCGCCGCAGTTTCCATTGTCGGTGTTGCGCTCTGGTCACAACCGCATCCGCAGAAAATCCCCGCGCTCAGCGCCATCATCTCAAACAGGAGCTGTTCAATTTATCTGTACCATAATGGTGGCGATATGCTGGATCGGGACTCATTCCAGATCCTTGTCGACGGCACAGACCAGACTGCCAATTTCACGATGAGAGGTGTCACAGGATCATGGGTATCATGGGTGAACGGTGATATCCTCGAATATGCCCCATCGGTATGCAGCCGGACACCGGAACGTGCGGATATCGTATTCAATGATGGCTCCAGTATGTTTGCCATCGCCTCCGCGTTTTTCGGATCGTACTTGCCGACCGGTGGGCTGCCAAACATTACTCCCCCCACAATTCCGGTCGCAAATTTCGATGCAGTTCCTTTGACCGGCCCCGTACCACTTACCGTGCAGTTCACTGATACATCCAGCGGCTCCCCTACGTCATGGTCATGGACATTTGGCGATGGTAATATCTCTACCCAGCAGAATCCGGTCTTTACGTATTCCATTCCTGGTACATATACCGTAAGTCTGACGGTCAATAATGTAATTGGCAGTGATGCAATAATCCGGCCAAATTTAATCTCAGCAGGTCTGCAGGCACCGGTGGCCAGCTTCATCAGCAACAGGACATCCGGACTTGCCCCGCTCGCAGTACAGTTTAACGAT